>NZ_RZTT01000171.1 GCF_003996995.1 Mesorhizobium sp. M7A.T.Ca.US.000.02.2.1
GCGCTGCACCGCGAACCCCATGGCAAGGATGACCAATGTCAGCGGCACGACATAGGGCTGGAAGGTCGGCGTGACGACATTCATGCCCTCGACCGCCGACAGCACCGAAATCGCCGGTGTGATGACGGCGTCACCGAAGAAAAGCGATGCCCCGACGATGCCGATAGCGAGCATCAATGCTGAACGCTTGGGGAAACTGCCGCGCGCCAGCGCCATCAGCGACAGCACGCCGCCCTCGCCGCGGTTGTCGGCGCGCAGCACGAACATGATGTATTTGATGGTGACGATGATCGTCAGCGACCAGATGATCAGCGACAGCACGCCGAGAATATCGCCGCGCTGGGCGACATTGCCGCCCGAGGACGCCACCAGCGCCTCGCGAAAGGCGTAGATCGGGCTGGTGCCGATATCCCCATAGACGACACCGAGCGCGCCCAGCATCAGAACCTTGGTGCTGTGCTGTTCGACTTCCGAATGGCTCGATTGTTCGACGGGTTCTGCCTCACTACCAGTGTTGGTAAGGGCCATGGACGACACTCCGATAAGCGCGCGGTGCTCTACGCTTGCTGCGATGCAATATCAAGTGCCGTCGCGTAATGGCTGCCATGCCTGCCGCGCCAGGCTGCCCATCGCTACCATCCGCAGGCCTTGAGGAACCGACCCACCGTGCCGGCCATGCCATACTCCAACGCGTCGGCTGTCAACCCATGTCCGATCGACACTTCGGCCAATGCCGGAATGCGCTTGACCAGCGCCGGCAGATTGCCGACCACGAGATCGTGCCCGGCATTGACCTGCAGCCCGGCGGCAAGCGCCGCGTCAGCGGTTTTTCCCAATCTTTCCAGCTCTTTGGCCGCTTTGGCGGAATCTGTGTGATAGCTGCCATATGGACCAGTATAGAGCTCGATGCGATCGGCACCGGTGTCGCGTGCGGCCGCCACCCAATCGGGATTAGGGTCGGAAAACAGCGACACGCGAAAGCCCCCTTTTTTCAAGCGTTTGACGATCGGTGTAAGGAACGCGGCCTGGGTGGCGAAGTTCCAGCCATGGTCCGATGTCGCCTGGGCTGGATCGTCCGGCACCAAAGTCACCTGTTCAGGCTGATGCTTTTCCACAAGCAACAGGAAATCCTCGGTCGGATAGCCTTCGATGTTGAATTCCGCGCGCGGAAACTCGTCGTCGATCAGCGACCGAATCTCAGGCAGATCGGAGTTTCTTGTGTGCCGCTCGTCGGGGCGCGGATGCACCGTCAGCCCATGCGCGCCGGCCGCCAGCGCAATGCGGCCGAGGCCGGTCACGCTTGGCCACGGCAGGTCGCGCCGGTTGCGCAGCATGGCGATGGCATTGAGGTTGACGGAGAGCTTTGCAGGCATGCGGGCGGCCTCGGAAATCATTCAACGCGCCCACCTATAATGCCTTTGACGGGAACAGTAATGCCTTTGGTGGGAACAGTAATGCCTTTGGTGGGAACAGACTGGGGGTTTCGGGTGTTCCAAGCCTGATGAACGAGCCGGGAAAGGAAAGCGCCGATGAATTTTCTCGATGAGGTTCCGGCAATTCGCCGTATCGAGACCAGCCGCGACGACCTTTTCGCCATCGATGTCGTCGGGCACGTTTCCGCGGCCGACGGTGAAAATCTTTTCGGGCTGCTGGAGGCAGCCTATGCCCTGCATCCGCGCATCGATGTGCTGGTGCGCCTCGTCGACCACGATGGCGTCGACTGGGCCGACATCGCGGACGAGACCCTGAAGCAGGGCGCGATTCATGCATTGGAACATGTCGGCCGTTGCGCAACCATCGGCGAACCGGACTGGATAGCGGACGCACAACGCTTTCTGCCGTCCCCCCCGCCCGTTGAAATCAGGCACTTCAAGGCGGAGGACGAGGCCGCCGCCTGGCAATGGCTTGCCGCGCAGCCTATCGGGGCAACAGCATCCGGCGCCCCTACCTGACGATCGTCAGCCGCTCGGCCGCCCGCGTGATGGCGGTGTAGAGCCAGCGCTGGCGGGTTTCCTTGAAGGCCCAGCTTTCATCAAACAGCACGATCTCGTTCCACTGCGAGCCTTGCGCCTTGTGCACGGTCAGCGCGTAGCCATAGTCGAAATCGTCGAAGCGCTTCTTCTGCTGCCACGGGATGTCGGCATCGGGATCCTCGAACGCCGCCTTGAGCAGCTTGATCTTGGCGACGCCGCGATCCGGATCGTCCTCTTCCGGCGACACCAGAAGGTTGATGCCGGGCTTCACCGTCTCGCGCGACGAGGTCATCACCTTCCACAGCGAGCCGTTGAGCAGGCCCTTTGCCGGATCGTTGCGCAGGCAGACCAGCTTGTCGCCGGCTTGCGGATAATCGGCGTTGAAGCCCTTGAGCTCGCGCAGCCGCTGATTGTAGCGGCGACGCGTGCGGTTGGTGCCGACCAGCACCTGGTCCGCCTTCAGCACCAGTTCCTGGGTAACGTCTTCCTTGCCGATCACCTGCGCCGTGCCATAGTCGCCACGCATGAATTCACGGCCCTCACGCACATCGAGCGCCAGCCGCAGGATCGGGTTGTCGCGCGCCTGCCGGTGGATTTCGGTCAGCAAAAAATCCGGCTCGTGGTCGGTGAAGAAGCCGCCGCCCGAGATCGGCGGCAGCTGGCCGGGGTCGCCCAGTACCAGGATCGGCGTGCCGAAACTCATCAGGTCGCGGCCGAGCTGCTCGTCGACCATCGAGCATTCGTCGATGACGACCAGTTTCGCCCGCGTAATCGGGCTCTGGCGGTTAAGCGAGAAGGTCGGCGACATCGAGGTCTTGCCGGTGACCTCGTCCGATACCGATTCCTCGCCCTTCGGCCGATAGATCAGCGAATGAATGGTGCGCGCATTGACCGCGCCCTTGGAGCGCAGCACCTGCGCCGCCTTGCCGGTGAAGGCGGCGAACTGCACCTGGCCGTCGACATGTTCGGCGAAATACCGCGCCAGCGTCGTCTTGCCGGTGCCGGCATAGCCGAACAGCCGGAACAGCTGCGGCTGGCCGGTCTTCAGCCATTGGGCGACCGCCTTCAGCGCGTCGTCCTGTTGGGGAGAGAATTCCATCAGCGCGAGAGACCGGATTCGCAAGGGAAAGACAAGACAGCCGCCACCATCATCGATGCGCCGGGACGCTTCAATGCCGCCGACAGGTCAGGCTATCAGGCGCAGACAAGAACGTAAAGGGAACATACAAGCTCACCCCACACTTGATCGAATCGGCTGGGGATCGTTTTCCAGCAGGATCGGCTTGCCGTGCGGGGTGGCATGCGCGGCGCGCTCCCAGGCTTCAGCCATGGCGTCGACATCCGACTTCGCGGCCAGCCCTTTGGTGGCAAGCAGGCTTTCCAGCGCGGCCAGCCAATGTTCGTAATAGTCATGGCCGTCAGCCGCGGCGCCTGGCTTCTTCACTTCGATCGACAGCGCCTGCGCCCACTCGCTCCACGAAAACAGGCCCTTGTCGTGCAACGCCACCGTCATGGCGAACGCCTCAGCCTGCCACGGCTCGGCAAACACCGGCGCATCGACGCCCGGCGGCAGCTCGGGCAGATCCGTATCACGCCGGCTCAAGATAGTTCTCCCAGGCGTCTATCGACACGCTTAGCGTCGGGTCGGCGCCCTCGCCCCAGATTTCCGGCCCTTCGAAAACCACGGTGTAGACCCATTGCGGATTTTCGCCGTGTCCATGCGCGTTGCTGTCGGGGAACACGAAACCGTCGTGCACCGTCTCAATCACCCCCTGCTTGGCGCGCGCATAGCGCGGCAGCCGCGTGTGGCCGGTCGGGTTGAGGTTTTTGGTCCGTACGGGGTCGCCGGCCTTGAACCGCGCCGGCTGCGCTATCGGCCGGTCGCAAGGACCACCCTTGGCCAGCACCCCAGGCACATTTTCTGCCTTCAACACCCTCTTGGGAGTCGCTGCCGGATCGACTGCCTTGCCGGCTTCGAGATCGCGCTCGCTGACGAAGCCATGGCGCTTCAACAGCACCTCCAGCGCCTTGATCCATATCTGGTAGTAGCTCGATGAATAGTAGACAGCCGGATGCAGTGATTCCCGCGCGTGCCGGCTCTCGTCGATGTTCCACGCGCCCATGGCCCCGGCAGTCAGTGTCACGCCGAGCGCCCGCCTTTCCCAGGCGGCGTGGAAGTAAGGCTCGTCTTTTTCGGGTGCGACCGGGCCGAAGCCCATCTGTCCGCCAAGATCGTGCGGCCCGTTCATGCCGACTGCCCCTCTATTTCAGGTCTTTGGGCCAGGCCGGTCCCGATCATCGCGTCACGGCTGACCAGCTCCGCCAGCCGCTCCTCGCTCCAGCCCTCGGTGCCCTCAGGCCGCATCGGCACGACGAGATAGCGCAGCTCCGCGGTCGAATCCCAGACGCGTATTTTTGTCCCGGCCGGCAGCGTCAGTCCAAATTCTTCCAGCACGCCGCGCGGATCGATCACCGCGCGCGAACGATAGGGCGGCGCCTTGTACCAGACCGGCGGCAGGCCGAGCACCGACCACGGATAGCAGGAGCACAGCGTGCAGACGACGAGATTGTGCGTCTCCTCGGTGTTGAACACCGCCTGCATGTGCTCGCCTTGGCGGCCGGTATAGCCCAGCGATTCGATCGCCGCCGTCGCATCGCGCTTCAGCCATTCGGCATAGGCGGGATCGCTCCAGGCTTTCGCCACCACCCTGGCGCCATTGCGCGGGCCGATTTTCGTCTCGTAGGTGTCGACGATGACGTCGATCGCCGCCGGATCGATCAGCCCCTTCTGAGTGAGGATGGTTTCCAGCGCGCGCACGCGGGCGGCAAACGGATCGAGTTCGTTGTCGTGGTCATGATCGTGTGACATGGCCGGCAAACTACGTTTCCAGTGATGCCGCCGCAAGCGCAACGGCTTGGGCCAACGGCACATGGCGCTGGCCCTGTCACATCATTCGGCCGCCGCCTGCTGCGGTTCTGGCAGCATGTCTTCCCTAGGCTTGAACAGCGAGGGCTGATCCCCCGCTTCGACCGGGCCCGTCTCGCCCTTGCGCTTCGACCAGAGCCCGACCAGCCAGCCCGAGAAATTCTCCATGTAGACATAGATCACCGGCGTCACGAACAGGGTCAGCGCCTGCGAGGCAAGCAGACCACCGACAACGGCAACGCCCAGCGGCTGGCGCAATTCGGCGCTGGCGCCGGTGCCGAGCGCGATCGGGAACGTGCCCATCAGTGCCGCCAGCGTCGTCATCATGATCGGCCTGAACCGCATCAGGCAGGCCTTGTGGATGGACTCGGTCGCGGACATGCCTTCTCGTCGCAGTTCAAGCGCGACGTCGACCATCATGATGCCGTTCTTCTTGACGATGCCGATCAGCATCAGGATGCCGATCACCGCGATAACAGACAGATCCATGCCGGCGAAGCGCAGCGCAACGACCGCTCCGAGCACGGCCGATGGCAGGCCGGTAAGGATGGTCAGCGGGTGGATGAAGCTCTCGTAGAGGATGCCGAGCACGATATAGATCGTCAGGATTGCGCCGCCGACCAGAAAACCCTGGTTGGCAAGAGAATCCTGGAAGGTCTTGGCCGTGCCGGCGAAGGTGGTCGAGATCACCGTCGGCATGCCGATCTGCTCCTTGAGCGCATTGATGCGCGTCACGCTGTCGCCCAGCGCCACGCCCTGCGGCAGATTGTAGGAGATGGTCACGGCTGGAAGCTGGCCGAGCTGGTTGACCGTCAGGGCGCCGGCCGTGCGATCGACCCGGGCGAAGGCGCCGAGCGGAACAAGACTGCCGCTCGCCGTCCTCATCTGGATGGCCAGCATCCGCTCGGGCGACCACTCGATCTTGGGATCGAGCTCGGTGATGACTTCGTAGCTGTCGGCCGAACCGAAGATTGTCGAAACCTGGTCGGTGCCGAACCCGCCATAGAGGGCGGAGCGCAACGTGTCGGTGTCGATACCGAGCTGGGCGGCCTTGTCGCGATCCACCACCAGCGTAGCCTGCAGCGCATTGTTCTGCAGGTCGCTGGTGACGTCGGTGAAGTTCGCATGATCGGCGGCCATCGCGTCGTTCAGTTTCTGCGCCCAGATATCGGTCAGGCCGGTATCGAGGCCCTGAACCACGAGCTGGTAGGCGCTGGCCGACGACCGCGAGCCCAGCCTCAAATTCTGCACCGGCTGCATGTAGGTCTCGATGCCCGCCACGCCGGCCAGTTGCTTGCGCAGGTCCGAAAGCACCTTCTCGATATCGGGGCGCTGGTCCTTGCCCTTAAGCTGGACGAAAAGCTGCCCCTGGTTGAGCGCATTGTTGCCGCTGCCCGCCGACCACGCCACATGGTCGACATAGGGCGAATGCGAGAAGACACTGGCGACCTGTCCTTGCAGCCTGGACATGGCGTCGAAAGAGATGTCCTGACGTGCGATGGTGGTCACCGATATCTGGCCGATGTCCTCCTGCGGGAAGAAACCCTTCGGCGAAGTCTGGATCAGCCACACCGACGCTGCCGCGGTGCCGACGAAGACGAGGAACACCAGGAAGGTGTGCCGCAGGCAGAAGCTCAAGACCTTGTCGTAGCCGCGGGTGACGAGGTCCGGCTTGTGGCCGGGGCCATGCTTGTCGCGGTCGGCTTTGGTCACCGACAGCAGCCGCGAGCACAGCATCGGCGTCAGCGTCAGCGACACGAACATCGACGCCAGGATGGCGACTGTCACCACGACGGCGAACTCGTTGAAGATGCGCCCGATGACGCCACCCATCAGCAGCACGGGGATGAACACCGCCACCAGCGAGATCGAGATCGAGATGATGGTGAAGCCGATTTCGCGCGCGCCCTTCAGCGATGCGTCGAAGGCCGACAGCCCGTCCTCCTCCATATGGCGGAAGATGTTTTCAAGCATCACGATGGCGTCGTCGACGACGAGGCCGACCGCCAGCGTCAGGCCCATCAGCGATATGTTGTCGATGGAAAAGCCGAACAGGAACATCGCGCCGAGCGTGGCGATCAGCGAAATCGGCACCGCCACGGCCGGGATGATGGTCGCCGTCACCCGGCGCAGGAACACGAAGATCACCATGACCACCAGCGCGATGGTCAACAGCAGCGTGAACTGGACGTCATCGACGGCCTGACGGATCGAACTGGAGCGGTCGTTAAGCAGCTTGATGTCGGCGGCGGCCGGCATCTGGTCCTTGAAGGACGGCAGCATGGCCTTGACCTTGTCGACGACGTCGACGGTGTTGGCGTCGGGTTGGCGCTGCACCGCCATGATGATCGCGCGCGTACCGTCATACCAGCTCGCCGTCGTCGTCGTCTGCACCGAATCGACCACACGGGTCACCTCGCCCAACCGCACGGGGTGACCGTTTTTGGTGGCGATGATGATGTTGGAGAAGCCGGCGGCGTCAGTCAGCTGCGTGTTGGCGGTGATGGTAAGCTGCTGCTTGTCGTTCTGCAGCACGCCGAGCGGCGTGTTGCTGTTGGCCGAGGCGACCGCCGCCTGCAGCTGATCGATCGAGATGCCGCGCGCGGCAAGCGCGGTCGGGTCGATCTGGATGCGCACCGCGTATTTCTGTTGGCCGAAGATCGAGACCTGCGCCACGCCGTCTATGGTCGACAGCGACGGCGAGATGACATTTTCCGCGAAAGCATCGAGATCGGTCAGCGGAACCGTGTCGCTGACCAGCGACATCAAAAGAATCGGCGCGTCGGCCGGATTGACCTTGCGATAGCTCGGCGGCGCCGTCATCTGCGGCGGCAATGATTTCTGCGTGCGCGCGATCGCCGCCTGCACGTCGGCTGCTGCCGCGTCGATGTCGCGGTTGAGCACGAACTGGATGGCGATCGAGGTCTGGCCAAGCGAGTTCGTCGTCGAAATGGAATCGATGCCGGCGATGGTGGCGAACTGCTTGATCAGCGGCGTCGCCACCGATGTCGCCATGGTTTCCGGCGAGGCGCCGGGCAGCGAAGCCGAGACGTTGACCACCGGGAATTCGGCGCTGGGCAGTGCCGCCACCGGCAGGAACTTGTAGGCGAACAGTCCGCCCAGCACGAGGGCGAACGACATCAGAAGGGTGGCGACAGGCCTGCGTATGCAGAATTCGGAGATCATTGGGCTGCCTCGCCCGCTTTGCTCGCCTCGGCCACCTTCGGCGCGGCATCGGCCGTGGCCTTGCCCTCATGCACCGCGGCGCCGTCCTTCAGCCTCGTCTGGCCCTCAGTGACAACTTTCTCGCCGCTTTTCAGCCCCTGGCTGATGGCGCTGTTGTCGCCTTCGGTTAGCGCCAGCTGCACCGGCCGCATCTCGACCGTGTTGTCCGGCTTGACGACATAGACGAACGGCCCCTTCTGGCTTGGCTGCACCGCGACCGTGGGAACCGATGTCATCTGCGGCATGATACCGGCGTCGAGCACGACATTCACATACTGGCCGGGCCATAGCGAAAGGTCGGCATTGGGAATGCTTGCCCGCGTGGCAATCGTGCCCGACGCGGTGTCGACGCTGGAGTCGACGAAATCGAGCGTACCCTTGCCGATCGGCGTCGGGTCACCATCCTTGGTCAGTGTCACCGCGCCCTGCTGCGGGTTGGCGAGCGCCTTGTGCAGCAGGGCCAGGTTACTCTCGGGAAGATTGAAGTTGACCTGCAGCGGGTCCATCTGGGTGATGGTCACCAGCGGGGTCGCCGTGCTGCTGTTGCCATTGCTGACGGTGACGAGATCGCCGACGGCGACGCTGACAGCACCCAGCCTGCCGGAAATCGGCGCCGTGATCGTGGCGAAGCCAAGCTGGACATTGTCGGCGTCGATTGTCGCCTTGTCGGCATCGACAGTCGCTGCGGCAGCCTTCTGCGCGGCGACGGCCTGGTCGTAGGTCTGCTGCGTTCCGGCCTGCTTGGCGACCAGATCCTTGGCGCGCTGGAGATCGGACTGCGAGCTGGCGAGCATCGCCTGATCCTTGGCCAGCGCCGCCTGGTCCTTGGCAAGCTGCGCCTTCAGCGCCCGGTCATCGAGCGAAAACAGCAGATCGCCGGTCTTGACCATCTGCCCGTCCTTGACGTCGATGGACACGATCTGGCTGGACACCCGCGCGTTGATGTTGACGACGGCGGGAGAGGAGACGAAGCCGATCGCATAACGCCGGATCGGGAAATCGGCTGTCGAGGCGACGGCCGAGAGGATGGAGGCCGAGCGCCCGGCATTGTCGGCCTTCTTGTCCGAAGCCGCAGCCTGTTTGTCCGGCGCGGCAACCTGCTTTGCGCCGATGACCTTCTGGACCCTGCCCAGCGCATCAGGCGAAAGATAGAGCCACCCGGCCGCGCCCAGGCAGGCGACGGCCAGCAACGAAAGAACGACTTTTCCACGCATGGTCAAAGGCCCTCTCCACCCGACACGTCGTGGTCCGATGGGTTCTATTCCAACGCGGCCCGTTGCCGCGATTTCGCCGAATAGATAGGACAGGCCTTTGTCGGAAAAGGGCCAAAAGGCGGCATTACGAAGATTTAATGTGCACTGCACAATGGATGTGCAACACGTGGCGGCTCCCGATCCGCACGGTCCGCCGAGGGTGCGAATCCCGTCCCCCTACGATCGGATGGTGGCGCCCCACGGCCTATTTAAGCATCGGCCAAAGCGTCGCCGCCAGCAGCACGCCCATGGCGATGTTGAACCATTTCAGCCGCACCGGGTCCGACAGGAAGCCACGCAGCGCCGTGCCGAACCCTGCCCATACCGAGACGCTCGGCAAATTGACGATAGTGAAAGCCACGGCGATCAACACCACCGACAGGAACGGGTGCTCGGCATTGGCATAGACGGCCATGGCGGTGATCGCCATCACCCACGCCTTGGGATTGACCCACTGGAATGCGGCCGCCTCGATGAAGCGCATGGGCCGCGCATTCGTCTCGCCCTTGCCGGTCAGCGTGCGCGACATGGCGATCTTCCACGCAAGATAGAGCAGGTAGGCACCGCCTGCGATCTTCAATCCGGTATGCAGCGCCGGAAACGCCGTCAACACAGCGCCGAGGCCAAGACCGACGGCAAGCAGCAGCACGAGGAAGCCCATGCTGATGCCCAGCATGTGCGGAACGGTTCTGACGAGGCCGAAATTCACGCCCGATGCCAGCAGCATGAGATTGTTCGGCCCCGGCGTGATCGACGTCACGAAGGCGTAGACAAGCAGGGCAAGGAATGCGTCGAGCGACATGGATATCCTCCCTGACAAGTCAGCACCGGAAGCCTCACTATGGAAGCTGGCTGGCGCGTTCGGCGCCAGCCCCGCCGAAGTCCTACATCGCCTGCGGGCCGCGGTTCAACGCCGCCACGCCGGTGCGGCAGATTTCAACCAGGCCGAGCGGTTTCATGATGGCGATGAACTGGTCGATCTTGGAGCCCTTGCCGGTGATCTCGAAGATGAAATGCTCGGTGTTGGCGTCGATGACGCTGGCGCGGAACGCATCGGCCAGCCGCAACGCCTCGACCCGGGCCTCGCCGGTGCCGGCGACTTTGACCAGCGCCAGTTCGCGCTCCAGCGGCCGCTCCTGGCCGGATTCATGCGAACGCACGGTCAGGTCGACCACGCGGTGAACCGGCACGATGCGCTCGAGCTGGTGCTTGATCTGCTCCAGCACATGCGGCGTGCCGCGCGTCACGATGGTGATGCGCGACAAATGCTTCTCATGCTCGGTCTCGGAGACGGTCAGGCTCTCGATGTTGTAGCCACGCCCGGAAAAGAGGCCGATGACCCTGGCAAGCACGCCCGGCTCATTGTCGACCAGCACGGAAAGCGTGTGGTTTTCCGGCTTTTCCGTCTCCTTGGCGATGAAATAGGCGGAGCCGGTCGGTTGTAGCTGTGCGTTCATGACATGAATCTCGATTTCAAGCTCTTGAGCTAATTCTCTGTTTGCGCAGGGCTTTCTCGCGACAGCCCTGCCTTGGTTCTGCCGGCTACACCAGTTCCCTGCCCTTGGCGTCGATGGCGTTGGCCACCGCCTCGTCGGTCGCCTCGTCGGGCAAGAGCATCTCATTGTGCGCCTTGCCCGATGGGATCATCGGGAAGCAGTTGGCGAGCGTCGCCACGCGGCAGTCGAACAGCACCGGCTTCCTGACCGAGATCATCTCCTTGATCGCGTCGTCCAGTTCGTCCGGCTTCTCGCAGCGAATGCCGTGTCCGCCATAGGCCTCGGCCAGCTTGACGAAGTCGGGCATCGCTTCGGTGTAGGAATGCGACAGCCGGTTGCCGTGCAGCAGCTGCTGCCACTGCCGCACCATGCCCATATACTGGTTGTTCAGGATGAAGATCTTGATCGGCGCATCGTGCTGCACGGCAGCGCTCATCTCCTGCATCGTCATCTGCACCGAAGCGTCGCCGGCGATGTCGATGACCAGCGCATCGGGATGCGCGATCTGCACGCCGAGCGCCGCCGGCAGGCCGTAACCCATCGTGCCCAGCCCGCCTGACGTCATCCAGCGGTTCGGCTTCTCGAAATGATAGTGCTGCGCCGCCCACATCTGGTGCTGGCCGACCTCGGTGGTGATGTAGGTGTCCATACCCTTGGTCAGTTCGTAGAGCCGCTCGATGGCGTATTGCGGCATGATCACGTCGTTGTTCATCTTGTAGGCGAGCGAGTCGCGCGCACGCCATTTGGCGATCTGCTCCCACCACGGGTAGAGCGCCTTCTTGTCGGCCTTGGCGCTCGCGCGCCACAGCCGCACCATATCCTCCAGCACCCGGCCGACATCGCCGATGATCGGCACCTCGGTGTGAACGTTCTTGTTGATCGACGATGGATCGATGTCGATGTGGATCTTCTTCGAATTCGGCGAGAACGCGGTCAGCCGACCGGTGATGCGGTCGTCGAAACGCGCGCCGATGCAGATCATCACGTCGCAGTCATGCATGGCCATGTTGGCTTCATAGGTGCCGTGCATGCCGAGCATGCCCATCCAGTTCTTGCCCGATGCCGGATAGGCACCGAGGCCCATCAGCGTCGAGGTAATCGGGAAACCGGTAAGATCGACCAGTTCGCGCAGCAGATGGCTCGCTTCCGGGCCGGAATTGATGACGCCGCCGCCGCTATAGAT
>NZ_RZTT01000172.1 GCF_003996995.1 Mesorhizobium sp. M7A.T.Ca.US.000.02.2.1
CCGATGCGGCGTTTCTGACCGGCACCGTGCGCACCTTCGACCATCAGGTTCAAAAGACGCTGGAGATGGCAATCCGCCGCATCGCGAAAAACGAGGCTGAAGCTTTTGGCGCCAGCGTCGATATTCGCTACGAAACGCCCTTCGCGCCGACAATCAACACTCAGGCGCAAGCCGACGCGATGATCGCGATTGCGAACGAGGTGATGGGCTCGGAACGTCTCGTCGTCGATCCGCCTCCCGAGATGGGTTCTGAAGATTTCTGCTACATGTTGGAACAGCGGCCGGGCTGCTATTTCTTGCTTGGCCAGGCGGACGACGCGCACCAGGCCGCCGCGCACGACACCAATTACGATTTCAACGACGCTATCCTGCCGATGGGCGCCAGTCTTTGGGTCAGGCTGGTGGAGCACCGCCTGTCCGCCGCAGGCGCATCGTGATGCAGTTGCCGGAAAAAGACATCCGCTGGCGGAGCCATTGGCTGCGGCAGGCATTGCCCGAGGACCCGGACCTTGCGCCTCCGCTCGAAGAGACAACGCAGGCCGACATCTGCATCGTTGGCGGCGGGTATCTCGGACTGTGGACCGCCATTCGCCTCAAGCAGCACAATCCAGGCTTCGACGTTGTCATTGTAGAGCGCGACATTTGTGGTGGTGGCCCGAGCGGCCGCAATTCCGGAATGGTGCTTTCGGCGTGGACCAAATACAGCGCGCTTGCCGCGCTGCGCGACGGAAATGACGCGCTTTCGATCATCAAGGCATCCGAAGCCGCGATCGGCGGCATCGAGGCTTTCTGTCAGGCCGAGGCAATCGACGCCTGGTTCGATCGCATCGGCTGGATCTGGGGCGCTACGTGCGAAGCACAGCTTGGCGCCTGGGACGACGCGTTAAACAAGCTGGCAGCGCACGGCTACGTCCCGGCGCGGCGAGTTTCGCGCCCGGAGATCGCGGCGATGGCCGGTACGACGAGCCACCTTGGCGGTGCGTTCGACGCTTCGTCGGCAACTGTGCATCCAGGGTTCCTGGTGCGCGGCCTGCGTCGTGCAGCGCTGAACCGCGGCGTTCGGATCTATGAAAAGTCGCCGATGAAGCGGTTTTCGCGACGTGGCAAGCTCACGGTGGAAACGGCGAAAGGAACTGTGTCCTGCGGCAAGGTCGTGCTTGCCATGAATGCTTGGTCCGGCGCGATTCCGGAACTGGCCCCTGCGATCTTCAACATCTCCAGCGACGACGCCATGTCACAGCCCATTCCAGACCTTCTCGACAAGGTCGGCTACCGCCGGGCGCCGCTGATGATCGATTCCCGCGTCTTCGTTGGCGGTTGGTCTCCGACGCGCGATGGCCGGCTGTCCGTCGGCGTCAGCGGTGGCGTCATTGGCTTCGGCGGCATCGTCGACCAGCGTTTCCATGGCCTGTCGCCACGGGTCGCCGAAATGCGTCGCGTGCTGCGGGATGGCCACCCGGCGCTCGCCGATTTCCCGCTCGAGACATCGTGGAACGGCCCGATCGACCGGACGGTCAGCGGCGTGCCGCTGTTCGGTGCTTTGCCCGCCAACCGCGATGTCGTCTACGGCTACGGCTTTTCCGGCAATGGCACGACAATGGCTTATATCGGCGGCGAGATCCTCACCGGCCTGCTGACTGACGGCGAATCGGAACTGACGCATTCGGCGCTGGTGCGTCCGGTGACGCGCGGTTTCCCGCCCGAACCCTTTCGCTTCGTCGGTGCGCATTTCGTCCGTGGCGCGGTGCGTCGGCGCGACGATCTCGAACATGCCGGGCGCAAGCTGGATCCGGTGACGAGATGGCTCGCCGGGCTGGCTCCGTCCGGCGTCACTCCCTCCAAAGCCAATCTTCGCGCAAAGAAAGGATGACAATGTCCAAGGCCAAGATTTTCAAGCACAGCGAGTTGACTCTGAAGCCATCAGTCACGCCGACCGGAACGTCGTCGATCGCGCGCGTGATCAATGCCGAGATCAGCCGGACCATGGGCGGTGGCATTGAGTATCTGGAGAACGCCTCGATCGACTGGACCGTGACCTATGACGAGGTGCTGTTCATCCATGAAGGCACGCTGACGATCGAACTGGATGACGGCCGCCACGAATGCCGCCCTGGCGACATCGTCTGGCTGCCCAATGGCACGCATCTGAAATACATCGCAACCGAACGCACCGGCTATTTTTACTGCCTGTACCCATACGACTGGGCCGCGCGGCAAGGGACGGTAGAACCTTGAAGTGACAGGCATATCATAGGTTTGCCTTTCACCGCGCAGTTCCGGGGCAGTGGAACAGCTGTTGGCATCTCCGCGAAGTACGCATTGCAGGTCAATATCGTCGGCTGCAAAACGTCACGCTTGGAAGCGATTTCATGGTGATAGCGGCCAGGAAGGGCAGCTAGCCAGCTTCCCGCCCAAGTGCGATGTGAGATATCCGCCGATCCGCCTGGCAGACGGCGGATTGTCATTATAGCAATATGCATATTAGCTATTCCTTGACAATCTGCCTGGGCTCTGATTTCCTGATTTAACGGGTGTTTAACCAAGTTCGTTGCGTTTTTTTACGGACGGTGTTCGCATGTCAACGTTAGTTGTCGCGGACCCGCGGGGGGTGTATCTCGCTGGTCTGGAATGGGTGTTGCAGAAGGCTGGACACGATGTTGTCGCCCAGTGCCGCCGCCCTGTGGACGTTCTCGCTCATGTGGAGCGCCATCAACCTGATATCGTCATCGTGGGCGTGGATCTCGCGGACCAGCAGACATCAGGTCTTTCCTCACGGCTGAAGGCCTGCAGCAGCGCTCTCGGCATCATCTTCATCGTGCAGCCAACCGGCGGGCTCGATGTCAGGGAAATACAGACGCTCGACGTCGATGGCCTGTTTCTGGACGGCATCAGCCACCGCTTTCTCATCGAATGCGTGAATGCGGTGGCGGCGGGCAAGAAGTGGATCGACAACAAGATCGTCCAGCAGCTGCTGATGCCCGGCTCGCAGCCGCAGCCAATGTCCAGGCTGACCGGGCGGGAGACCGAAATCGCCGATCTCGTCTCGCGCGGGCTGCGCAACAAAACCATCGCGCAGCGGCTGCATTTATCCGAAGGCACGGTGAAGATGCACCTGCATCACGTCTACGAGAAGCTGCATCTCGGCAGCAGGGCGGAACTGGCCTGGGTGGCGCACGGCAAGAGCACCGAACATCGAGGAACGGGCCGAACCGGTCTGCTCTGACCATCATCCTCCACAGCACCGACGTTCTACGTCCGGCAACAGTACGGGGAGCCGTCTGACGGCATCTGCCTTGTGTCGGCGCGACCTCCCGCAGCGCCTGCCAGCCCGATCTATCGAAGGATATATATCGTTCGATCAGGTGCGGACATTGACCGCAATACTATCGAAGCGGGAATGGACGCGCCCTCTGCGCCGGCGGCACAATGAAATTGGAGGGGCGCATTTCAGTATGCGACCGGCTGCACCGGGGTAGGTGCATTTCCGGCATTGGGGGCTGCATCCCTTTTCCAGAAAGCATTTTGAACCAAGGAGAATCTCCATGGCACTCGACATCGTAGCTCAAGACATCATCATCGACGAGACCACCGGCCTTCAGGACGATGATGTTGACTCCTCCCTTCCGCCGCACAGCACCAACGCCACGCTGACATATCTCCTGGGCCTCGACGGCGCGGGCGGACTGACCTCACCGGAAGTCGCCTTCCAGGCCAACTTCGTGGTGGCCTCGGCGAACGCAGGGGAAACCATCACCTCAATCATTCTGGCCCAGAACTCCTCCGGCACGGCGTTTTCCACTACCGTTGGCGTAAACAGCTTTATCAAGACAGTTGATGGCAGCTATGTGTGGCTGTTTCAGGACCCAACGCATCCAAACGTCGTAATCGGCGTCATTGGTACCTCTGACCCCTCCGCCGCACCGGCTGCAACCGGGCCTCTCGCCCTCTCGTTCGGGCTGAATTCCACAAGCGCCACCACTGCCGACCTTTACCTGGTCCAGTACGTGTCGTTGTTGCATCCGAATGCGGCTAACCCGGATGACCAAATTGATCTGACCAATAAGGTTTTCGCCTCGGTCACCGGGACCACGGTGCTCAATTTCAGCTCGCTTGGTGACGCCCCTCCCGGACACAACAAATGGTATATCCTCGACGCCGATACGGCGAGCCCGCAGAAGATCCTGGTCACGGCTCATGACAATGGCGTACAGGCCGAAGTCAACGTCAGCACGCAAGGCCTGGGTGTCTCATCCCAAGACGTGCGTTTTGGCCGTGAACTTCAGATCGACCTGATCAATGGCGGCACCCAGAGCGCGGGGAAGACGTTTACCGACACGCCAACCGTGGCGCCTGACTACAACACCCACATCGAGACCGTCTCCGGTGCGGGTTTTTCGATTTCGCAATCCACGCCGACCAATACCAAGGCTGACATCGAGATTCACGCCTATAACGAAGCCGGGAACGAAGAGGGCGCCGCGTTCCCCAGTGATGCTCTCGGTACGGAGATCAATATCACCGGCGTGACGTTCAAACTGAACGGCGTCACGATGACTGCCGCACAACTCGGCATCACGGTCGATCTTACCAGCACTGGAGCGATCCTACAGGATGTCGGCGAGGGCGTGACGGTCGATTTCACGACCGCGGGTGGGGTTGGCGGAACCTTTGATCGCTTCACCATCAAGAATATCGACACCGACAAAGACTATTTCGATGTCAAGGAAGTCCACTTTGCTGGCAACGTAGCCAACGCCTACAACGAAGAGGTCGGCTCCTTCATCAACTTCGATGACGACGGGCCTAGCATTTCATCGACCGGCACGGAGCCTACACTGACTGTAGACGAGACGGTGCTGGGGACCAACGACGTGCAGAGCTTTGCGGCCAACTTCAGCTCGGCTTTCGGCTCCGACGGCGCCGGCACGGTAACCTACGCGCTCGGCTTCACGGCAGGCGTAACTGGCATCGTAGATACCCTAACCGGACAAGCTGTTGTCCTCTCGCTCAATGGCGGCGTCATCGAAGGTCGCACCGTTACCAGCAACGACCTCGTCTTCACGGTCGCTGTCAGCGGTACCGGCAGCGTGACGCTCGACCAGATACGGGCGGTGGTGCATCCGACCGCCGACCCCGACGAGAGCACGAGCCTGGCGGCCGACAACCTGGTCAAGCTCACCGCAACCGTCACCGACAGGGACGGCGACCATCAATCGGCCACCCTGGACATTGGTCAGAACCTCTTCTTCAAGGATGACGGCCCGAGCATCTCGGCAAACGGCACACCGCCTACGCTCACGGTGGACGAAACCAACTTCGGTACCGACGACGGTCCGACGAGCTTTGCCGGCATCTTCACGCCGCATAGTGGTGGTGCTGACGGTGCGGCAAGCCCTGTCGAGATCACATACGCACTGGCCGCGTCCGGCGCATCCGGTTTGACTGACACGCTCACCGGTCTATCAGTCGACCTGTCGGTCGATGCTAACGGCGTCGTCCTCGGCACAATCACCGGTGGAATTGAAGTGTTCCGGATCAGCATCGACGGTGACGGTCTCGTGACATTCAACCAGTCCCGTGCGGTGCTTCACGCGAACGCTGCCGATCCGAACGACACCAGGACGTTGACCAGCGCCAGCCTTATCCAGCTGACGGCGACCATCACCGACGGCGACGGCGACACGGCTCAGGCCACCGCCAATATCGGCACGAGCTTCGTCTTCACCGACGACGGCCCGGCGATCACGGCACCGTTCGACGGTGACCCGGCATTAGGCATCCAGCGCGAGACGTTGCACAACTTAGTGTCCCCGCCGGCCCTCGCAGCTACCGGTGTCTTCGGGTACAGTATCGGTAACGACATCCCGGACTATGACGGTGCCGATAACATCGCCGGCAACTCCGACGACAAGTCGGACTTCGTGGACGGTAATCTTAACGTGGCTGGGGTGCAGCTTTCTCTCTCCGGTTTTGTCGGTAGCGCGACACCGCCGATCACGGGGTCTAACGGCACCGCGATCTTTGCGAACGTTAACAATGTGCCCGCCGCACCGGCGTACGCTACGCTCGTGTCGGAGGACGCCAACTCTGCGACGTTCAACTTCACGTTCCACTACGACAAGGACCCGATCACGGCTGGTATTCAGGACGCGACGGCGGGTGGTCAGTTGATTTTTGACAAGGTCAACGACACCTACTCGATTGCCCTGAACGACGTTATCGACGGGTTCGCCTTTGACGTCGTTCACACCAGTCAGGACTTCGCTCGGAACCCGAACACTAACTCGGGCCACCCGGAAGTCGTCGTGGCGCAGTTGACGCCGAATGGCGATCCAAACCCGTTCCTCGTGCAGTTCACCGCCAATAATTCGCCGTTTAGCTTCTCGCAGAACGGCGAAGGGTCTACCGCTGACATCGCGTTTAACGGTGCCAACCACGACATGGCCACCAGTGCCGTCACGACTTGGGTTTCTGCAACCCAAGGCGAGAATGGTGTCGCCGGTGATACGATCCAGAAGGGCGAACTATTGACGATACGGTTCTTCAAAGAGCCTGCAGTGCTCAACGACCCGAACCCCGGCGTCGATGTTGATCCCGTCACACCGGGCATCCAACACGAACGGACCGAGCCGACAACGACAGCTAGCGGTATCGTGCTGAAGTTCGACGGCATCGGCAATGCCGAGGACCTCGTCTTGATCCTTGACCTGGTCGACACCAAGGGCACGACCTCCACGTCGGACGACACCGAGACTACCGTCGCCTTGAATATCCAGAACTCGGACTTCCTCAAGGGCGGTGCTGTTGTACCCGCCCCGTACGATGCCGAGTTCTCCCTGTCAGGGTATTCGGGTTCCAACAACGACGCGTTGATCATTATCGAGCAGAACGACTACACTACCAATGCTAACGTCCTTATTCAGGGCGTGCAGATCATGCAGTCCGCGAACGGTCTGACCGGCACGGGTATCAACTTTGTCAATACGACCGGCCCGGGCGGCGGTAGCTTGGCGGGTGCCCAGCAAGTTCTCGACCCGACCGACAACGACGTCCTCAAGATCGTGGACATCGGGTTTGTGCAAAGCACGTCCGGTACGTTGAACGCCAGCCTTGACTTTGCCGTTCAGCTTGCCGACGCGGACGGCGACGTAACGCCGACCCCGGCGGCCCACATTCTCGTGGACGTGGTCGCCTAAACTTGCCCAGAGGGGCAGTTAAACGCTGCCCCTTACAGGACAAGATAGATTGACCGGCCCCCCTCTTAACCCGCCAGGGGCCGGTCTTTTTACATGATCACCTGCTTACCAATATACCAACATAACCGCACACCAGGGATAATTAACGATGAAAAACCCGCATCCCTCTGCCCTGCAAGCGGTGATGAAAGAGGCCAAGCGCGCTGTCAGACCACTTATCTGGTTCAGCGCCGGCATCAACATATTGATGCTAACCGGCGCCTTCTACATGCTCCAGGTCTATCACCGCGTGTTGGGCAGCCACAGCCTGGAAACGTTGGTAATGCTGTCATTGATGGCGGCGACGGCGCTCGCGACAATGGCGGCGCTGGAGGTTGTGCGCGCGCGTCTTCTGGCCAAAGTCGGGACGTGGTTGAACGCTCGGTTAGCCCCGGTTCTCCTGACCGCATCGGTCGAATACGCCGCCTCGGCGCCTGGTCAGATCAACGCCCGGGCGCTACGTGACCTCGACCAGGTGCGGAATTTTTTCACCAGCCCGAGTATCTACCCGATCCTCGACGCGCCTTGGGCGCCGATCTTCCTGGGCGCTATCTTCCTCATGCATCCTTGGCTGGGCTGGCTGGCAACCTGTGGCGGTGTCGCGCTATTCGCGTTGGCGTTGCTTACCGAGTACCTGACCCGCAAGCCGCTGGCGGAAGCCGCGATCGCCCAGACGCGGGCTTACATGCAGGCCGAGCAAACGATCCGCAACGCGGAAGTCGTCCAGGCCATGGGCATGTTGAATCCCCTGCTCGAGAGCTGGAAGGCGCAGCAGGACGAGGCAAATGATGCGCAATCTCGCGCCAGCAACCGATCCAGTGTCATCTCGGCCCTCGCGCGCTCTTTCCGGCTGGCCCTGCAGATGGCCGTGCTCGGCCTCGGCGCCTATCTGGTGCTGAAGAACGAGGCTTCGCCCGGCATCATGATCGCCGCCTCGATCCTGATGGGCCGCGCCTTGGCCCCGGTCGAGCAAGCGATCGGTACATGGAAGGCGACGATCGGGGCACGGGCTGCTTACAAGCGCCTGGTTGCAATGGCCGGTCAGCGACCGGAGGCCACGCCGGCCCTGCCACTGCCGCGCCCGAAAGGCAAGTTTGTGGCCGAGAATATTATGCTCGCCAGACAGGGCGGCGAACCAATCCTGCGAGGAATCAGCTTCCAGCTCAAGCCCGGTGAAGCGATGGCGCTGGTCGGCCCGAGCGCAGCCGGTAAGACGAGCCTTGCGCGCGTGTTGGCCGGCACTTGGCGGCCGACCGGTGGTCGCGCGTTGCTTGACGGAATGAACGTTGTCGAATGGGCGGCCGAGGACCGGGGTCGACATGTCGGCTACCTGCCGCAGGATATCGAGCTCTTCGCCGGCACCGTCTCCGAGAACATCGCCCGTTTTGCGTCGCTCAATCCCGCAACTTTCAACAACGTGGTCAAGGCCGCGCAATTGGCGGGAGTCCATGAACTGATCAAGGGGCTGCCGAAGGGCTACGCCACCGAGATCGGTCAAGGTGGCGCAGCACTGTCCGGAGGGCAACGCCAGCGCATCGGACTGGCGCGGGCGCTTTACGGCGACCCCGCGTTCCTTATCCTTGACGAGCCTAACTCCAATCTCGACCACGAAGGCGAGCAGGCGCTCGCCACGGTCATCAGTGGGCTCAAGGAGGCAGGTACGACCCTGATCCTGATCTCGCACCGGCCAAGCATCCTGGACAAAGTCGACAAGGTGTTGGTCCTCAACCACGGCGCTCAAGATCTCTTTGGGCCGCGCGACCATGTCTTCAACGAACTCGCCAGCCGTGTCGGCAAGGTGGCCCATCTGCCCAAGGCGGCCCAGTTGCCAGCCCTTGAAGTGGTGAAGGAAATCAAAGAGGTCAAGGAAGCATGAGCCGCCCCCCCGAATTGAAGGTCGTGCCGCTGCCCCTCGCGCCGCCCTCTCTCCTGGAGCCGCAACCCCTCCGTCTCACCGGCGTGACGTGCACCGGCTTCGCGATCATGTTCCTGTTCTTCGGCGTGGCCGGGGGATGGGCGGCCCTGGCGCCGCTGGACAGCGCTGCGGTAGCGTCGGGCGTGATCAAGGTCGCCGGCGACCGCAAGCTCATCCAGCACCTCGAGGGCGGCATCATCGCGGAGTTGAACGCCGCCAACGGGGATATCGTCAAGGCGGGCAAGATCCTCGTCCGGCTCGACGACACGCAGGCAAAGGCGCAGCTCGACCTGATCCAGAACCGGATAGCAACGCGTGAGGCGCTGGCCGCCCGTCTCAGGGCCGAGCGTGACGGCAAGACCGAGATCGAGTTCAATCCGGCGTTGCTCGCAAACCCCGCGATCGCCGTGAAGGATGCGGTGGCAGCACAGCGTGACGTGTTTGCCGCGAAGCACCACAATCTGAAGGACGAGCGGGAAATTCTCGGCCAGCGCCGTCACCAGGTCGAGGAAGAGATGACGGGGCTGGAGCAGCTTATCGTCACCGAAGACAAGCAGATCGAGGCAATCGAGGGCGAAAGCAAAGACCTTGAGGGTCTGCTCAAGAAAGGGCTGACCACCCGCGAGCGGAACCTGTCGCTCAGACGCCAGCAGCGGGAGATCGAGGGCGAGCGCGCCACCAATGTCGCGGCAATTGCCCGTGCCGGAAGCGCCATGGCCGAGATCGACATGCAGATCCTGAACCTCAACACAGTGCGCCTGAACGAGGCCGTCGACGAGTTGAGCAAGGTCGAGGCGGAGCTGTTTGACCTCGGACAGCAGGAGCGTTCCGCCAGGGACGTGCTTAGCCGTACCAACGTCGTCGCGCCGGTTGACGGCATCGTCATGGAGCTGAAGGTCCATACGGCGGGCGGTGTCGTGAAACCCGGTGAGACATTGATGACGATCGTACCGCTCGGACAACAACTCGTGGTCGAGGCTATGGTCAAGCCGGAGGATGTCGAGACGATCGCACCCGGACAGCTCGCGCGCGTCAGCTTCCCGGCCTTCGCCCGCTACAACCTGCCGCCGCTCGAGGGCGTCGTGGAGATCGTGTCGGCTGACCGCATGGTTGAGGAGCGCAGCGGCGCACCGTTTTTCGCCGCGACGGTTGTGATCGACAAAAGCGAACTCGGCAAGCTGGAGGGCCGCAAGCTGCTGCCCGGCATGTCGAGCGAGACGATGATCCGGACGGGGGCTCGCACCGTGCTCTCTTATCTCGCCGAGCCAATTACGCAGAACTTCCGCCGGGCCATGCGGGAAAAATAGCCCGTAGGCCGCTGAACCGGATTCAGGAAAGCAGCATTCGCCCGGCCGTGATCGCCAGGAAAAACGCAAAGGCAAGTTTCAGGTAGCGCGGGTTGAGCGCGTGGGCGAGCCTTGCGCCCAGAGGAGCGAACAGAAAGCTCACGGGCGCTATGATGGCAACCGCCGGCAGGCTGACGTAACCCAGGCTGAGCGGAGGCCTGCCTGCAATTGCGAGACCCGACCAGATGAAGCCGGCCACCGCTGGAAGCGCGATAAGCAGGCCAAGCGCCGACGATGTGCCGACGGCCCGGTGCACCGGAAAGGAGAAGCTGGAAAGCGTCGGCACCGACAGTGTGCCGCCGCCAATCCCCATGAGCGAAGAGACAAAGCCGATCACAGCAGCGATCGCGCGGTTGATCCAGCCGCTTTGCGGCAGGTGATCGGAGATCACGAGGTGCTTCGGCAACGCCATGTTGACGGCCACCAGCAGGCCGACGACGCCGAAGACCAGCCGCAAGCCAGCGCCCGGGATGAATTTCGACATGATGCCGCCGACGAGGGCACTGACGAAAATCCCCGGTCCCCAAAGCTTGAGCAGAGGCCGATCGACATTGCCGCGCCTGTTGTGTGACCGCATCGACGAGATCGAGGTTGGGATAATGACCGCAAGCGATGTCGCGACCGCCAGATGGCTGATCACAGCAGGCGAAAAGTGGAACAGGCTAAGCACCCAGAACAGCACCGGAACGATGACGATGCCGCCTCCGACTCCCAGCAGACCGGCGAGCACGCCGGAGGCAATTCCGGTCATGGCCAGGCCGGCGATCAGCATTGCAATCGTCAGCCCGTCGAAAGCCGACGTGTCGAATCCGAAGTCCACTATGATTTTTCCTTGATTGGCCATTTGCGGCACGGCCTTGCGGACACGGCCGCGCTCATCCGCTGTTGCGACCCAAAATGCAGGTCGCCCGGAAGGCTCGTACCGTTTTTGGGATGCGCTTTGGCTAGTGGCGCACCATCCCGGCGTCGACATTGAGCGTCTGGCCGGTGATCCAGCGCGCATCGTCGGAGGCCAGGAACGAGACCACGTCGGCGATATGTTCGGGCTGCCCCTTACCTTTCATCGCCTGAAGCATCTCGACGAAGCCGAACGCCTCGTTGTGCGGGCTCGCCTTGACGCCGTCGCTCTCGATCAGGCCGGGCGTCACCGCATTGGCGGTGATGTTGTATTTGCCAAGCTCGGTGGCGAGCGCCCTGGTGAAGCCGATGACGCCACCCTTGGCCGCGACATAGGCGGCCATGTTCGGCGTGCCGGCAAAGAAGGTGTTGGACGCGATGCAAATCACCCGTCCGGCCTTCCCCGCCGCACGCATCTGGTCCGTACCGGCGCGGCTGACGATAAAAGTGCCGGTCAAATTGACGTCGATGATCTTGCGCCAATGGTCGAGATCGACATCGTCCCAGGCGACGAACGGCACGATGCTGGCATTGTTGACCAGGATGTCGATGCCCCCGGTCAGGGCCTGGATTCCGGCGAAGAGTGCCTTGACGGACGCCGGATCGGAAATGTCGGCGGCGATCGCCCTCGCCTTTCCGCCTATCCCCGCGGCCGCCCCCTT
>NZ_RZTT01000173.1 GCF_003996995.1 Mesorhizobium sp. M7A.T.Ca.US.000.02.2.1
AATGGCTTCATCGAGAGCTTCAACGGCCGACTGCGCGATGAACTGCTCAACGAGACGCTGTTCACCTCGCTGGCTCAGGCGCGCGTAGCCATCGCCCTGTGGCACGCCGACTACAACACCGCGCGGCCGCACTCCCCCCTGGCAGACCCCGGCCAAGTTCGCCAGCACCTTCAATCCGCGACGGTCGCTCGCGCTGCGCTATGCCAAAGGCTCCGCGCCAGCGCCCGTCGCTTCACCCGCCCAGCAGGGCACAACCCACGCCGGAAACGAACTCAAAACTGCTGGGGCAACGTCAGTCCCATAGAGCCTTGATGGTTATCTCGGCCTTTGCTCGCAGCAGCGCCTTAGGTTGGGCGAAGGCGTTCTCAATCGGATTGAAGTCGGGACTGTAGGGCGGCAGGTAGAGCAGGCTCGCCTGCGGCCTCAATCGCGCCGCGCAGGGTTCTCCAGGCGGATGTCGCCAATGTCAAATTTGCTGGCATCCATGTCGCCCTCGCCAACCGCACAAGCGAAGGCCAGAAAGCCAACATGTGTTCTGCGGCTTAATTAAGAGCCAGCCGATGTCGGCCGAACATCACCTTGTCTCGAAGTCGACGATCGGACAGCAGGTTGCGAAAGTTGGCGCGATGCGAAACAAACTGCTGAAGCGCTCAACTTTTATTGATCACGCGTGTTGGACGCGACGCACTCCCGTTCCAATCGGGCTGAGCGCAAATTCTCCCGGTTCACAAAACTGAGTCGCTGGAGTAGTGGGGGCGCAGAGAAATCTCCGGTCGCAGCCTTACCCGGTCAAAACAAGGATACCAATGATGAAGACTCTCGCCGTCTGCTCTGGCGGATTGGACTCCGTTTCCCTTGCTCACATGGTGGCAGCGGAGCACGAACTCACCGGCCTTCTATCTTTCGACTATGGCCAACGGCACAGGAAGGAATTGGGCTTCGCCGCTCTTTGCGCGCAGCGACTGAAGGTCCCGCACCAGATCATCGACATCGGCGAAATTGGCCGTGGCCTTTCCGGCTCAGCGCTGACTAGCAGTATCGACGTGCCGGACGGCCACTACGCCGAAGACACGATGAAGATTACGGTGGTGCCGAACCGCAATGCCATCATGTTGGCAATCGCCTTCGGTCTCGCCGCCGCCCACAGCGCCGAAGCGGTGGCGGCGGCCGTGCATGGTGGGGACCATTTCATCTATCCCGATTGCCGTCCGGCCTTCATTGAAGCTTTCCAGACAATGCAAGACCGCGCGCTCGACGGCTATGCGCAGATACGCCTCTATGCACCGTATGTGAATCTCAGAAAAGCTGACATTGTTGCGGATGGCGCAAGATACGGCACCCCGTTTGCTGAGACCTGGTCCTGTTACAAGGGCGGCGTGCGTCACTGCGGACGATGCGGGACCTGCGTCGAGCGGCGCGAAGCGTTCCATCTCGCCGGGCACGCTGATCCCACCGACTACGAGGACGCCGATTTCTGGCTTGAGGCGCTGCGCAGGAGGCGCGCGTAATGTTCCACATCAGCAAGGAATTCCACTTCTCGGCCTCGCATCAGCTCACCTCCTTGCCTCCCAACCATCAATGCGCGCGCCTGCACGGGCATAACTATGTCGTCGTAGTGCAGCTGTCGGCCAAGGAACTGGACGCCCACGGCTTCGTGCGCGACTATCACGATCTGGCGCCGCTCAAACGCTACATTGACGAGAGCTTCGACCATCGGCACCTCAACGACGTGCTGGGACATGAGAAGGTCACGGCGGAATGCCTGGCCAGACATTTCTATGAATGGTGCAAGGCACGTCTGCCGCAGACCGCGGCCGTGCGCGTTAGCGAAACACCGAAAACTTGGGCGGAATACCGTCCGTGACCGACATGCATCCCGCAATCCGTGTGAGCGAGATATTCGGGCCGACTATCCAGGGCGAGGGCGTGCTCATCGGCTTGCCGACGGTGTTCATCAGAACCGGCGGATGTGATTATCGCTGTTCATGGTGCGACAGCCTTCACGCGGTGGACAATCAGTATCGCCATGAATGGCTACCGATGCCGATCGATGCCGTGTGGCAAACCGTCCATGCGCTTTCCGGCGGCAGGCCGGTTATGGTCTCCTTGTCAGGCGGCAACCCGGCCATTCAGCCGTTCGGTCCCCTCATAGAACGCGGCCATCGCGAGGGCTATCGTTTTGCACTGGAAACGCAGGGTTCCGTGGTGAGGGAGTGGTTTGCGGATCTTGACGTGCTGACCCTTAGCCCAAAGCCGCCGTCCAGCGAGATGACGACCCGTTGGGCTGCGTTTGATGCATGCCTCGAAGCGGCGCAAGAGAAGCCGCAAATCGTGCTCAAGCTCGTCGTTTTCGACGAGAGTGACTATGCCTACGCCAAAGAAGTCGCGGCGAGATATCCGCACCTTCCGATCTATCTGCAACCCGGCAATCACACGCCGCCGCGCCCTGGCAGTGAAGACGCCTCTGTCGACTTGGACGGAATAATGATGCGAATGGAATGGCTTGTCGAAAGGGTGACTAGCGACAGGTGGTTCGAAGCCCGCGTGTTGCCGCAGCTGCACGTTCTGCTTTGGGGTAACAAGAGGGCGGTCTAGTCTGCGGCTTGCGTCGCACCGGAAGGCCGGGCTCCAACGGCTTGGCAGGCTCTCTTCGCGTGCCGAGTACAGCCGAGCTTTGTTCGCGTCAGCGGTCTCGCGATTGTGCGGCTGGAAACCGCCCGGACACCCCGCTGCCGGCGTGTGTCACCTTGACTCCGATGAGCTGTCGTCACGCAAAGTTGAAATCCGCAAGAACTGGCCTTCTCGCCCCACCTGCTCCGTCGCAAGCACGTCATCCCCTCATCCTTGTCCAGCTCTTATCGATGTATCTCATTGTCCGGCCTGACGCACGACTGTCAGCATGGGAATGCATCCATTGCGCAAATGCCTTCCATAAAGAAGATCGATTTCCTCACTGGCCCAACGTGAAATATAGCAACGTTTTCGTGGCGTGGGTCGGCTGCGTCGGGAGTAGCGATGAAAACGTATTAGGGTCGCCTGCGTCTCCTTGGGCAGCGAGTGTAAAGTATAGCGATGCGGCCTCCGGCGCGAACGGCAGCCGCGCAGTGATCACCTTCGCCTGTGCCTTTGCGGCGGGGGTCAAGCGCTGGTCTGCTCAAATTTTTTATCGTTTAGCTGGTTGAAACTGCTCCCGTTGCGGGCTGCAGAAGCCGGCCAGCCGAGAAACGGCAGCCGCACTTATGAAAGCACGCCAAGGCATGCGGGCATCTATCAGTTGCAAAGGACAATACTGGCCGCGCCGATTGGCCATCACGCGTCCATTAGGGCAGCCACCAACATCAGTTCGCAAGAGGAGCAAAAGTAATATGTATCGTCGTCACCTGATCAAAGGGTTGGTTGCGCTCGGCGCATGCCGGATTTGCGTTCAAGCCGCCCAAGCGACCAGTGCCCATTGGGGGTACACCGGTCCGGTCGGACCGGAGCACTGGGCTGATCTGGATAAGGAAAATTTCGTATGCTCTGCCGGCACGCAGCAATCGCCGATCAATATCAACAGCGCGGTCAAGGCGGATATCCCGCATATCGCCATCGGCTGGCACAAGGGCGGCGGCAATATGGTGAACAACGGCCACACCATTCAAATCAATATGCCACAAGGCAGCACGCTGACCCGCGGCGATCGTGTCTACGAACTGGTACAGTTCCATTTCCATGCGCCAAGCGAACATCACGTGGCGGGCAAGAGCTTCCCGATGGAGGTGCATTTCGTTCACAAGGACACGCAAAGTGGTACTCTGGGCGTGCTGGGCGTCTTTTTAACGCCCGGCGCGACAAATGCCAGCTTTGCTGCCCTTGCTGCGGCCTTTCCCGAACTGCCGAATGGGGAGGTGACGATCGACGAGGTGAATCCCAACTGGCTTCTGCCAGCCTCGCTTGGCTATTGGACTTATGAGGGCTCACTGACGACGCCGCCGTGCACCGAAAACGTCGAGTGGATGGTGGCGATGGAACCGGTTGACGTTGATCCGGCAGACATCCAGCGATTTGCCTCCCTCTACCCGTCGAACGCGCGCCCTATTCATTCACCCAATCGACGCTTCATCCTGCGCCAGAGTTGAGCGCCGCCCCAGCGGTTCCGCACGGTCCAACATTCTTGGCACAAGTTGGCGCGAAGCCTCCTCTTCCGGTCTGGCGGTCTGACGGCGCTCCCCAAGCTGGCTAGTCTAAATGATAGGGATTCGGTGCCGACACCACTCGTCCCAAAGACGTCGCGGCGAGGTTTGTCTGCAACCCGGCAATCACACGCCGCCCCGCCGTGGTAATGAAGACGTCTCTGTCGAGTCCGACGGAATATGATGCGCATGGAATCGCTGGTAGAAAAGGTGACCAGCGACAGGTGGTTCGAAGCCCGCGTCTTGCCGCAGCTGCACGTTCTACTCTGGGGTAACAAGAGGGTGGTGTATACCTTCTCCTAGCTTCGCCGCCAACTACTCGGTTTTCCGAATTGCTCTCTATATTCTTGAAGACGATGCGTTCGTTAAAGACATGTGCTGCGCACCTGGTGTAAAAGCTGCTCTCATCATGCAGAGGTCAAGCCAGTCGGGCTCATCCGAGGCTATGGCCGTGAGCACTGTTCAGTTCGGCAGAGAGGGCGCTTTTGTACACACTTTGCGATCGTGGCGGCCCCGTGGGCAGATCTGCAAGCTGCCGCGACACTAACCTCTCGAAGCCTGCCCGCCCGCCTGTTGATGCGTGTCTCCCAGTAAGATCCTGTCCAAGAACGTGATAATCTTCTTGCCAGTGTTGTAGCTGATGTTGCCCTTGATGCCGCAGCCTACCGCGGCGGGACCAAACTCAATGGCAAGCAGGCCGGCTAGGATCGTGCAGCCAGTCGCGAGCCTCGCCCACAACGGGGTCTCACGCGCATGAGGGCGCCGACCATGGGTTCGGCGGTTCGTACGCGTATAACACGTATCTTTCTGAAAAAATCAATGCTCTCGGCTAAGCTACTGAATTATCTGGCTTCCATATAGCGCGTCGGCGGAACCAACTTGTAGACGGGCTATGAAAGGTTAAGCGCGGATGTCTATCGGCCGCCGGCGTTCCCGCTCTGTGAGCCTGCCTGAACTACCCGCGCCGCGGTCAAGCCCCAGGCTCCTGCTCATCCAGCGACCGCCCGATCAATGGCAGGCTGGAAAGACAAGAGCCGATGTCTTCCGATGGTCTCGCCATCAGCTTTGGGCTAACTTCCCCATTCTCCCGCTTCGAGCTCGACTCACGGCGGTTTGGATGGCGCACGACAATCTGTGTCGGCTTTGTCGTGTCCGTGACAGACGCCTGAAAGGCCCGTTCGCGCGTTTTGCCGCCATCTAAGCGGCTGGAATTTAATGACAAAGTTTCTTCTGGGATCGGCCGATCACGCTGGTACGCTTTTTGCGATGCTTGGTGTGAGGCGGCACGAGCTGCCTATCGGCACTTGTGTCGCGGGCAGTCGCGATGATTAGAACGAAGGAAGGAAAGCTATTATGTCAGGTCTGCGTCAGATCGCCTTTTACGGAAAAGGCGGCATCGGCAAGTCCACCACGTCCCAAAATACGCTCGCTGCCCTTGTCGACCTCGGGCAGAGAATCCTCATCGTAGGATGCGACCCCAAAGCCGATTCCACACGCTTGATCCTGAATTCGAAAGCTCAGGATACCGTCCTGGATCTCGCCGCACAGGAAGGTTCGGTGGAAGACCTCGAACTCCAGGACGTGCTCAAGGTGGGCTACAGAGGCATCAAGTGCGTGGAGTCCGGCGGCCCCGAGCCGGGTGTCGGTTGCGCCGGCCGCGGCGTCATCACCTCGATCAATTTCCTCGAGGAGAATGGCGCTTATGACGATGTCGATTATGTCTCCTATGACGTCCTCGGCGACGTGGTATGCGGCGGCTTCGCCATGCCGATCCGCGAAGGCAAGGCCCAGGAGATCTATATCGTCATGTCCGGCGAGATGATGGCGCTCTATGCCGCCAACAACATCGCCAAGGGCATCCTCAAATATGCCCATTCGGGCGGTGTGCGGCTGGGCGGGCTGATCTGCAATGAACGTCAAACCGACCGCGAACTCGATCTGGCCGAAGCACTGGCTGGCCGATTGAATTCCAAGCTCATCCACTTCGTGCCCCGCGACAACATCGTCCAACATGCCGAACTCAGGAAGATGTCGGTGATCCAGTACGCGCCGGACTCAAAGCAGGCAGGGGAATACCGCGCTCTGGCCGAGAAGATCCACGCCAATTCGGGCCAGGGTACGATCCCGACGCCGATCACCATGGAGGAGCTGGAGGAGATGCTGCTCGACTTCGGCATCATGAAGACCGACGAGCAGATGCTTGCCGAGCTTCACTCCAAGGAAGCGGCGAAGGCGGCAGCCCAGTAGTGACATTAGCGCTGCCATCAATCGGCGCGCCTTGCAGAGAACGGCGCCTATTCTTTGAGGCGTCACCCAACCTTGAAAGGGGGACTCATGAGCCGGGAATACGAGAATGACGGTGCTCTTCATGCGAAGCTTATCGAAGAGGTGCTGTCGCATTATCCCGACAAGGCGGCGAAGCGCCGCAAGAAGCACCTCAACGTCGCAAAGAGCGGCAACGAGGCTGGCGGGGAAAGCGAGGTCCTTTCCGAATGCGACGTCAAATCGAACATCAAGTCCATTCCCGGGGTGATGACGATTCGCGGCTGTGCATATGCTGGTTCGAAAGGCGTGGTGTGGGGGCCAGTCAAGGATATGGTCCATATCTCGCACGGCCCGGTCGGCTGCGGCCAATATTCTTGGTCGCAGCGCCGCAACTACTACGTCGGTACAACGGGCGTCGACACGTTCGGGACAATGCAGTTCACCTCCGATTTCCAGGAGAAGGACATCGTCTTCGGCGGCGACAAGAAGCTGGAACAGATCATTGACGAGATTGAAGTCTTGTTTCCGCTCAACAACGGCATCACCGTGCAGTCCGAATGCCCTATCGGCCTGATTGGCGATGACACCGAGGCCGTTTCTCGCAAAAAGACCAAGGAGTATGACAAGACGATCGTGCCGGTACGCTGCGAGGGCTTCCGCGGCGTCTCGCAGTCGCTTGGCCACCACATCGCCAATGATGCAATCCGGGATTGGGTCTTCGACAAAAAGGATGTCAAGTTCGAGGCCGGCCCCTACGACGTCAACGTCATCGGCGACTACAATATCGGCGGCGATGCCTGGGCCTCGCGCATACTGCTTGAGGAGATAGGGCTGCGCGTGGTTGGCAACTGGTCGGGTGACGCCACACTCGCAGAGATCGAGCGCGCCCCGAAGGCTAAGCTCAATCTTATCCACTGCTACCGGTCGATGAATTACATCTGTCGGCATATGGAGGAAAAGTATGGCGTCGCCTGGATGGAGTACAATTTCTTCGGTCCCTCCCAGATCGAAGCCTCTCTGCGCAACATAGCCAAGCATTTTGGGCCGGAAATCGAGGAGAAGACCGAAAAGGTCATTGCCAAGTACAGGCCGCTTGTTGATGCGGTCATCGCCAAGTACCTGTCGCGCCTGGAAGGAAATACCGTGATGCTCTATGTGGGCGGCCTGCGCCCCCGCCACGTCGTCACGGCCTACGAGGACCTCGGCATGGTCATCGTGGGCACCGGCTATGAATTCGCCCACAGCGACGACTATCAGCGCACCGGCCACTACGTGAAGAACGGCACGCTGATCTACGATGACGTGACCGGCTATGAGTTGGAGAAATTCATCGAAGGGATTCGCCCAAATCTGGTCGGCTCGGGAATCAAAGAAAAATACCCGGTGCAGAAGATGGGCATACCGTTCCGCCAGATGCATTCCTGGGATTATTCAGGCCCGTATCACGGCTACGATGGCTTTGCCATTTTCGCACGTGATGTGGATCTCGCCATTAACAACCCGGTCTGGGACCTATTCCACGCGCCTTGGAAAAGAAGCCGGGGCGATGAGCGGGCGATGGCTGCCGAATAAACATTTGCTTCAGCCCCAGTCTCCCACTGAGACGGTGAACTCCCGCGGCCTCTGATCCGCCGGAGCCTGGAACGTCTTGACGTCCTGAGCTGCCGTCCCGCGCAGCCAGATGCAAAAGAGGTAATCATCATGCCGCAGTCGGCTGAAAAAATTCTCGATCACGCTCCCCTGTTCCGCGAGCCGGAATACAGAAAGATGCTCGCTGAGAAGAAGCTAAACTTCGAATGTCCGCACCCCGATGAAATCGTTTCCGATCAGCGCGATTTCACCCAGACGTGGGAATACCGCGAAAAGAACCTCGCCCGCAAAGCGCTTGTCGTGAACCCGGCCAAGGCCTGCCAGCCGCTGGGTGCGGTATTCGCTGCCGCCGGCTTCGAGCGAACCATGTCCTTCGTCCACGGCAGCCAAGGTTGCGTCGCCTATTACCGCTCGCACCTGTCGCGCCATTTCAAGGAGCCTGCCGCGGCGGTCTCCTCCTCAATGACCGAGGATGCGGCGGTGTTTGGCGGCCTGAAGAACATGGTCGACGGGCTCGCCAACACCTACCAGCTCTACGACCCCAAGATGATTGCCGTGTCGACGACCTGTATGGCAGAGGTCATTGGCGACGACCTGCACAGCTTCATCCAGAACGCCAAGGACGAAGATTCAGTCCCGCGCGACTTCGACGTGCCCTTTGCCCACACCCCGGCCTTCGTTGGCAGTCATGTCGACGGCTATGACAACATGGTCAAAGGCATTTTGGAGCACTTCTGGAAAGGTCAGGAGCGTACGCAAATCGAAGGAACCATCAACATCATTCCGGGCTTCGACGGCTTCTGCGTCGGCAACAACCGGGAGCTCAAGCGCCTGCTCGATGTAATGGGCGTGTCCTATACATTGATCCAGGATGCCTCTGACCAGTTCGATACGCCTTCGGACGGTGAATACCGCATGTATGACGGGGGCACGAAGATCAACGAGGTGAAGAAGGCCCTCAACGCCGAGGCAACGCTTTCGCTGCAGCATCACAACACCCGAAAGACACTGGGCTATTGCGAGGAGGTCGGGCAGGCGACGGCCTCGTTCCACTATCCGCTCGGCGTTCAGGCGACGGACGAATTCCTGATGGAGGTCGCGGCGATTTCCGGCAAGGAGATTCCCGAGGCAATTCGCCTCGAGCGCGGCCGACTGGTAGACGCCATGGCGGACAGCCAATCCTGGTTGCATGGTAAGAAATACGCCATCTACGGTGATCCCGACTTCGTTCACGCAATGGCCCGCTTTGTCATGGAGACCGGCGGCGAGCCAACCCATTGCCTCGCCACCAATGGCACCTCGGCATGGGAAGCCGATTTGAAGAAGCTGCTAGCATCCTCGCCTTTCGGCAAGGCTGCCCAGGTTTGGGCGGGCAAGGACCTGTGGGCGCTGCGCTCACTGCTCTTTACCGAGCCGGTGGACCTTTTGATCGGCAATTCCTACGGCAAGTACCTGGAGCGCGACACCGGAACACCGCTGATCCGGCTGATGTTTCCGATTTTCGATCGGCACCATCATCACCGCTTTGCGCTCTTTGGCTACCAGGGCGCGTTGCGCGTGCTGACGACGATCCTCGACAAGATCTTCGACAAACTCGATCGCGAGACGAGCGAGACGGGTGTGACGGATTATTCCTATGACCTCACGCGCTAAGAGCCGTGGCCGGCTTTTCGCCGAGGCCATTCCTTGCCCAATGGACTGGGGAGGCTGAGCAATGTCCTCCCTCAGCGCCAAAATCAAGGACGCCTTCGATGAGCCCGCCTGCGATAAGAACCGTGGCAAAGATGCCAAGGCGCGCAAGGAGGGCTGCTCGAAGTCGCTGACACCAGGGGCGGCAGCCGGCGGCTGCGCCTTTGACGGAGCCAAGATCGTCCTGCAGCCGATCACCGACGTTGCGCATCTGGTCCATGCGCCGCTCGCCTGCGAGGGCAATTCTTGGGACAACCGTGGTGCGGTTTCGTCAGGGCCGACCTTGTGGCGGACAAGCTTCACGACCGACCTCACCGAACTCGACCTTGTGATGGGGCAGGGCGAGCGGAAACTCTTCAAGGCGATCCGCGAGATCAAGCACACATACGCGCCGCCGGCGATCTTCGTCTACTCGACTTGCGTAACGGCGCTGATCGGTGACGACATCGAGGCCGTGTGCAAACGCGCCACGGAAAAGTTCGGTTTGGCCGTGGTGCCGATCAATGCGCCTGGCCTGGCAGGCTCCAAGAACCTCGGCAATAAGCTCGCCGCCGAGGCGTTGCTCGATCATGTCATCGGCACGGTCGAACCCGACGACCCCGGACCCTACGACATCAACATCCTTGGCGAATTCAACCTCTCGGGCGAATTCTGGCTTGTAAAGCCGCTCCTCGATCGGCTCGGGATCCGGGTGCGCGCCTGCATTCCCGGCGATGCGCGTTACCGCGACATTGCTTCCGCGCACCGCGCCCGGGCGGCAATGATGGTGTGCTCGACCGCGCTGATCAGTCTTGCCCGCAAGATGGAGGAGCGCTGGGACATCCCGTTCTTCGAGGGCTCCTTCTATGGCATCTCCGACACATCGCAAGCTCTTCGAAACCTTGTCAGGCTGCTGGTGAGGAAGGGCGCCGATCCGGAGATCCTCGAGCGCACAGAGACGCTGATCGCGCAGCAGGAGGCGATCGCGTGGAAGAAACTCGAATCCTACCGGCAAAGGCTCCAAGGCAAGCGCGTGCTGCTCAACACAGGCGGTGTGAAGTCCTGGTCGGTTGTCCATGCGCTGATGGAGATCGGAATCGAGATCGTCGGCACCTCGATCAAGAAATCTACGGTGCAGGACAAGGAGCGCATCAAACAAGTTCTCAAGCACGACAAGCACATGTTCGAATCCATGGCTGCGAGCGAGCTGTACGCCATGCTCTCTGAACACAGGGCCGATATCATGCTGTCGGGCGGTCGCACGCAATTCATTGCGCTCAAGGCCAAGACGCCCTGGCTCGATATCAACCAGGAGCGCCAGCATCCTTATGCCGGCTATGACGGCATGGTGGAACTCGTACGCCAGATTGACCTCGCCATTCACAATCCGATCTGGTCTCAGGTGCGCCAGCCGGCCCCGTGGGATTGCCAGCCTGAGCTGATAGGCGAATTGCCGTGCACGAGGAACGAGACCGCGTACCTGTTTGATGAATTCGCCTGCGCGACGGCACACGAGTGTTGAGGCGACCGATGGCCCGCATCCTTCCCCAGAGCAAATCGGCGGCAGTCAACCCGCTGAAGTCGTCGCAGCCGCTGGGTGCCGCCTTTGCCTTTCTTGGCGTCGACGGTGCGATGCCGCTGTTCCACGGCAGCCAAGGCTGCACAAGCTTTGCGCTCGTTCTCTTCGTGCGGCACTTCAAAGAAGCGATTCCCTTGCAGACTACGGCGATGGATGAGGTGGCGACCATCCTCGGCGCAGCCGACCATCTGGAAGAGGCGATCCTCAACCTCAAGAACCGCACGAAGCCAACGCTGATCGGAGTGTGCACGACCGCGCTGGTGGAGACGCGTGGCGAAGATTGCGCGGGTGATATTGCCAACATCATGCGGAAGCACACGCAACAGCTTGCGGGTACGGAGGTCGTGCTGGCCAACACGCCGGATTTTGACGGCGCGATCGAAGAGGGCTGGGCCAAGGCAGTCACCGCAATGATCGAAGGGATTACGCGCTCGGGCGAACGGGCGCGGCACCCGAAGAAGATCGCAATCCTGCCCGGATGCAACCTCTCTGTCGCCGACATCGAGCATATGCGGGACATGGTTGAAAGCTTTGGGCTCAAGCCGGTTATTCTGCCCGACATTTCAGGCTCGCTCGACGGTACGGTTCCTGACCGCTGGGTAGCGACCACATACGGCGGCACCAGCGTCGAAGACATTCGCGAGTTGGGTACGGCCATGCGATGCATCGCCATCGGTGAGCACATGCGCCGCCCGGCGAAAGCGCTGCTCGGGTTGACCGGCGTGCCTTACGTGTTGTTCCAGTCACTGACTGGGCTGCAGGACACGGAC
>NZ_RZTT01000174.1 GCF_003996995.1 Mesorhizobium sp. M7A.T.Ca.US.000.02.2.1
CTGTCCCACATGCCGATGATGCCTTTGGGCAGCAAAAGCGTGACGGCGACGAACAGCCCGCCCAGTGCAAACAGCCAGAACTCCGGCAGCACGCCGGTGAACCAGGATTTGCCGGCGTTGACCAGCAGCGCACCGATGATCGGCCCGACAATGGTGCCGCGTCCGCCGACGGCGGCCCAGACGACGACTTCAATCGAATTGGCCGGCTCGAACTCGCCCGGATTGATGATGCCGACCTGCGGCACGTAGAGCGCGCCGGCTATGCCGGCCATGACAGCCGAGACGGTGAAGGCGAACAGTTTCACGTTCTCGGCCCGCCAGCCGAGGAAGCGCGTGCGGCTCTCGGCATCGCGCACCGCCATCAGGAGCTTGCCGTATTTGGAGCCGACGATCGCCCAGGTGACGAACACGGCAAGCGCGAGCATCACGGCGCTGGCCGCGAACAGCGCCGAACGCGTCGCGTCGGCCTGCACGTTGAAGCCGAGAATATCCTTGAAATCGGTCAGGCCGTTGTTGCCGCCGAACCCCATGTCGTTGCGAAAAAAGGCAAGCAGCAGCGCGTAGGTCATCGCCTGGGTGATGATCGAGAGATAAACGCCGGTGACGCGGCTGCGGAAGGCGAACCAGCCAAAGACGAAAGCGAGCAGGCCGGGCACCGCGAGCACCATGAGGCCGGCGAACCAGAAGTGGTCGAAACCGTACCAGAACCAGGGCAGTTCCTTGTAGTTCAGGAACACCATGAAATCGGGCAAGATGGGATTGCCGTAAACGCCGCGCGAACCGATCTGGCGCATCAGATACATGCCCATCGCATAGCCGCCGAGCGCGAAGAAGGCGCCGTGACCGAGCGAGAGGATGCCGCAATAGCCCCAGACCAGGTCAAGTGCCAAGGCGAGCAGCGCATAGCAGAGATATTTGCCGGTGAGCGCAACGATATAGGAAGGGACGTAGAAGGCGCTGGTGGGAGACACCGCAAGGTTGAGCAGCGGCACAAGGACGGCCACCGCCAGCAGGATGAAGATCGTGATGGCGATGCGGCGGTCCGCGCCGGCGGCAAAGAAGCGTCCCGTGATCATGCTTCCACCGCCCTGCCCTTGAGCGCGAACAGGCCGCGCGGGCGCTTCTGGATGAACAGGATGATCAGCACCAGCACGACGATCTTGCCGAGCACCGCGCCCGCATAGGGCTCGAGGAACTTGTTGACGATGCCGAGCGAGAAGGCGCCGACCAGCGTGCCCCACAGATTGCCGACGCCGCCGAAGACGACGACCATGAAGCTGTCGATGATGTAGCCGCGACCGAGATTGGGCGAGACGTTGTCGATCTGGCTGAGCGCGACGCCGGCAATGCCTGCAATGCCGGAGCCGAGCGCGAAGGTCAGCGCGTCTACCCATGGCGTCCTGATGCCCATCGAGGCGGCCATGCGCCGGTTGGCGGTGACGGCGCGCATCTGCAGGCCCCAGGGCGTGCGCTTCATCACGTAGAGCAGGATGCCGAAGGCAGCGAGCGCGAAAACCAGGATCCACAGCCGGTTCCAGGTGATCGCCAACTGGCCGAGATTGAACGAGCCCGACATCCAGGATGGGTTGCCGACCTCCTGGTTGGTCGGCCCGAAGATCGAGCGCACGGCCTGTTGCAGGATCAGCGAGACGCCCCATGTCGCCAGCAGCGTTTCAAGCGGCCGGCCATAGAGGAAACGGATGACGCCGCGCTCGATGATCAGGCCAACCAGGGCCGCAACGAGGAAGGCGAGCGGCAGCGCAATGACCAGCGACCAGTCGAACAGGCCGGGAAAGGAGGTGCGGATCACCTGCTGGACGACGAAGGTCGTGTAGGCGCCGAGCATGACCATCTCGCCATGCGCCATGTTGATGACGCCCATGACGCCGAAGGTGATGGCAAGGCCGATTGCCGCCAGCAGCAGCACCGAGCCCAGCGAGATGCCGTACCAGATGTTCTGCCCGGCATCCCAGAAGGCCAGCGTCGAATTGATGTTGGCGATTGCGGTCGTCGCCGCTTGCTTGACCGCGTCGGTGGAATTCGCCTCGATCGAGGTGAGCAGGGAAACCGCATCGCGGTCGCCACGCGCGCCGATCAGGGCAATTGCAGCGAGCTTGTCGGCTTCAGGCCGGTCGGAGACCAGAACGGAGGCGGCACGAGCCTGTTCGAGCAGCGCCTTGACGCTGGCCACGATCTCACTGGCGATTGCCGTGTCGAGCGGTCCGATGTTTGCGGCGTCGGGCGTCTTGAACATGGTGTCGGCGGCGGCAACACGCACGGCCGGGTCCTTGGCGCCGAGCGTCAGTGTGCCCAACGCATCGCGTATGACGCGACGCAGCGTGTTGTTGACCTTGATCTTGGTGATGCCGTCCTTGGCCGCGTCGCCCGACGCCTCGCCGCTCAACGGGTCGGAAAGCTGGACGCTTTCGCCCGCTTCCTTGCCGACAAACACAAGGGAATCAGCCTTGCGGACATACAGGTTGCCGTCGGCAAGTGCCGCAAGCGGCCGCTCTACCGCCGGATCGCCGGCGGCCGCCAGTTCGTGGACGACGGCCCCGATCTCGGAAAAGCCCTTGGCCGTGGCGAATTTGGCGATGATGCCGCGCAGATCGGCTTCGCCGGCGCCGGAGGACGACAGTGTCGCCAGCAGGAACAACAGCATCAAACCCGTGCGGATCAAGGTCATCGGTCTCTGGTCACCCCTGAAGGTTGAAGTGGGCGTCCGGACGGCGGAGGAAGCCGTCCGGACGCGCGCGGTCATGGGCATGGACCTGAAGGTCCAGCCCGGGGAGGATCAGTTCGTGCCCTTGCCGCCGCACTTGCCGGTGGCAACATTGAAGTTGCCGCAAGACAGAGGCGCGCGCCAATCGGAGATCAGGTCCTTGGAATCAGGCAGATAGTCGGACCACTCGTCACCCATCACCAGGCCCGGCGTGCGCGACACGGTTTCGAACTGGCCGTCGGCCTGGATTTCGCCGATCAGCACCGGCTTGGTGATGTGGTGGTTCGGCATCATCGTCGAATAGCCGCCGGTCAGGTTCGGCACCGACACGCCGATCATGGCGTCGATGACCTTGTCCGGATCGGTGGTGCCGGCCTTCTCGACCGCCTTCACCCACATGTTGAAGCCGATATAATGGGCTTCCATCGGATCGTTGGTGGTGCGCTTGTCGTTCTTGATGAACTTGTGCCAGTCGGCGATGAACTTCTTGTTCTCGGGCGTGTCGACGCTCTCGAAATAGTTCCAGGCGGCGAGATGGCCGACCAGCGGCGCGGTGTCGAGACCGGCTAGCTCTTCCTCGCCGACCGAGAAGGCCATGACCGGGATGTCCTCGGCCTTGATGCCCTGGTTGCCGAGTTCCTTGTAGAACGGCACGTTGGCGTCGCCGTTGACGGTCGAGACGACGGCGGTCTTCTTGCCGGCCGAACCGAACTTCTTGATCGCCGAAACTTCGGTCTGCCAGTCGGAGAAGCCGAACGGCGTGTAATTGACCATGATGTCTTCAGCCGCCACGCCCTTGGCCTTCAGATAGGCCTCGAGGATCTTGTTGGTGGTGCGCGGATAGACGTAGTCGGTGCCTTCCAGCACCCAGCGCTTCACCGAACCACCATCCTCGCTCATCAGATAGTCGACAGCCGGGATGGCCTGCTGGTTCGGCGCCGCACCGGTGTAGAACACGTTGCGCTCGCTTTCCTCGCCCTCATACTGGACGGGGTAGAACAGGATATTGTCGAGTTCCGAGAACACCGGCAGCACCGATTTGCGCGACACCGAGGTCCAGCAGCCGAACACCGCCGCGACCTTGTCCTTGGAGATCAGTTCGCGCGCTTTTTCGGCAAACAGCGGCCAGTTGGAAGCCGGATCGACGACGACCGCCTCGAGCTTCTTGCCGAGCAGACCACCCTTGGCGTTCTGCTCGTCGATGAGCATCAGCATGGCGTCCTTCAGCGTCGTCTCCGAAATCGCCATGGTCCCCGACAGCGAATGGAGAATGCCGACCTTGATCGTGTCGTCGGCGGCCTTGACCGGAGCGGACGTCAACAGGCCGGCGGCGACCACACCAGCCGAAAACATTTTTGTTATTGTCGAGAAATTACCCCTCATATTACAGACTCCCAAGCTAGTTGATTGCACCGCAACACTACAAAGCAACCCCCATGCCAACCGCTCTGGCAATCCCGAAAGGGCACAAATAAATTATAGATATCAGCACCTTGGAATATAGGGCTTACAAAACAAAGAGAGGTGGCCAGAAATCGATTGAGGGAATTTTGCGCAGCTTCCGCAGCCTCTGCCTATTTTTTGACCATTTTCATAATCTGCCTAGATTTTGACCTCACCAATACCTCAGGGCGACCGATGTTGCGGCGCGGTGCAAAAATAGGGCAAGCTCGCTCTTCAAGCGAGCGACGTCATGGTTTCAGGTATTTCACGTATTTTCATCGGCATACTGCTTCTGGCTGCAGCAACCGTGGCCGCGCGAGCCGATTTCAGCGACGGCAAGATGCCTGACGGCGCCTATCATTGCGAAGTGTACCTGCTTGGCATGTTCCTCAGCCTCGGCGACATCACCATCAAGGGGAACGTCTACAGCGGCCCCGTCTACGCCAGCCTCGGCGTCTTCGGCACCGCGCGGCAGGGCTACAACTACCAAATGGACGCAAACGGCGTGATCTCGTGGCTGGGGCCGCTGGGCGGATATACCGCCGGCGGCAATTTACTGTCGCTGACCCAGGCGACGCTGGACGGCGAAACCGTGCCCTCCTTCGACATCATCATGAAGCAGCCCGACGGCGCCTTCACCGCCTCGACCTGCACCAAGCAGTGAGGCGGCAAGAAAAAGGCGCGGAACCTTGCGGGTTCCGCGCCAGCAGTCCGTCGGGAGGATGTGACTAGATCGTCTTGGCCGACATTTGCGCCGCGATGTAGTCGGCCTGGCGGATCGCGAGCGACACGATCGTCAGGGTCGGGTTTTCGGCGGCACCGGTGGTGAACTGGCTACCATCGGACACGAACAGGTTCTTGATGTCGTGCGCCTGGCCGTGCTTGTTGACGACGCCGTCTTCCGCTTTCTCGCTCATCCGGTTGGTACCGAGATTGTGGGTCGACGGATAGGGCGGCGTCGGGAAGGTGCGGGTGGCGCCGACCGCATCGTAGAGTGCCGTAGCCTGCTTGTAGGCGTGGTTACGCATCGCGGTGTCGTTCGGATGGTCGTCGAAATGCACGTCGGCGATCGGCATGCCGTGCGCGTCCTTCTCGTCGGCATGCAGCGCGATGCGGTTCTCCGCGCGCGGCATGTCCTCACCGACGATCCAAAGGCCGGCCATGTGGTCGTAGTGATCGAGTGCTGTGGTGAACGAGCGCCCCCATGCGCCCGGATCAAGAAACGCTGCCATGAACGGCAGGCCGAGCGACAGCGTCTCGAACTCGTAGCCACCAACGAAACCGCGCGATGGATCATGCCGCGCCTCGTCGCGGATGATGCCGGCCATGGTCGTGCCGCGATACATGTGCACCGGTCTGTCGAAGATGGCATAGACCGAGCCGGTGGTGTGACGCATGTAGTTCTTGCCGACCTGACCCGACGAGTTGGCAAGCCCATCGGGGAATTTCCCCGACGCCGAATTGAGCAGCAGCCGCGGGCTCTCGATCGAATTGCCGGCAACCGCGACGATGCGCGCCTTCTGCTCCTGCAGCTTGCCGTCTTTGTCGGCGTAGACAACGCCGGTCACCTTTCCGCTGGCGTCATGGTTGATCTTGATCGCCATGGCATTCGGCCTGACTTCGAGATGGCCTGTCGCCTCTCCCTTGGGTATCTCGGTGTAGAGCGTCGACCATTTGGCGCCCCATTTACAGCCCTGGAAGCAGAAGCCGGTCTGCTGGCAGGACATGCGGTCGTCGCGATCGACCGAGTTGATCGCCATGTTGCCGGTGTGGCATTCCTTGTAGCCGAGCTTGTCGGCGCCGGCCTTCAACACCTTGAAATTGTTGTTGCCCGGCAGCCGCGGCCAGTCATTGGTGCCGGTGACGCCCATCTTGGCTTCAGCCTTGGCATAGTAGGGCTCCATCTCGGCTAGCGTGATCGGCCAATCGAGCAGGTTGGCGCCTTCCAGTTTGCCGTAGGTCGACAGCCCCTTGAACTCATGCTCCTGGAAGCGCAGCGAAGCTCCCGCCCAATGCGTGGTCGAACCGCCGACCGACTTGACGATCCAGGCCGGCAGGTTGGGAAAGTCCTTGGCCACACGCCAGTCGCCCGACGTGGTGCGCTTGTCCGTCCAGGCGAGCTGGCTGAACGAACCCCACTCGTCATTGATGAAGTCTTCGTATTCGTGGCGCGCGCCGGCTTCCAGGATGACGACGTCGACACCCTTCTGGGCGAGTTCGTTGCCTAGCGTGCCGCCGCCGGCGCCCGAGCCGATGATGACGACCACGCCATCGTTGTTCAGATCAAATGAAGCTGCCATGGTTTCCTCCCATGATTTCTGTTTGCGGGTTCAAGAACGACGGGGCTCAGAGCCACTCGATGTCGTCGAAACCGCGTGCGATGTAGCCGCCCTTGGAATAGGACTCGCCCTCGTAACCGAAGATCGGCCACACCTCTTTCTGGTTGTAGAGGCTGACCACGAGGCCACCCCGAATGGCCTGGAAGAACGGCGTCGCCTCGATTTGCTTCAGCACGGCTACGCGCTGGTCCTCCCAGCCAAGGCCGCGGTAGCCGCCGTCACCGGACTTCTTGTCGAGGTCGGCGATGCCATCTTCGAGCATAGTCTTGTAGGCGGCGTCCTTGCCGGCCTGTTCGTCGTGGCCTTTCACGGCAATGGCGTAATATTTGTCCGGAACCTGATCGTGCGGATAGATGTCACGCGCCATCTGGATCAGCGTCGCCATGGTTTCGGGCTTGAGTGCCGATGTCTCCAGTCCCCAGGCATGCTCGGGGCTGATGACGGCGCTGCCTGAAATGACGAGCAGCGCGCCAATGCCGCCGCGTTTAAGAAGCTCTCGACGGGACAGCCCAGGCTTCGCGTCATAGATCGTGACCATTTTATTCCTCCCTGCTTGCTATGTGCGCTCTCTTCAGAACGCCGTTGCTGGCGCGCTGCCCCCGTCAGGGGACGGCTGCGATGTCTCCTATTGGAAGCGACCTCCGCGTTGCAGAACCTCGATCTTGTAGCCGTCGGGATCCTCGATGAAGAAAAAGCGGGCGATCAGGGATCCGTCGCGGTTGAACTCGACGATTTTCTTCGGGTTGAGCCCTAGCGCGCCGAGACGGTCATGTTCGCCGTCGAGATCGACGACCGAGACCGCCAGATGGCCGTAGCCGTCGCCGAGCCCGTAAGGCTCCTGCCGATCCTTGTTCACGGTCAGTTCGAGCTCGAACCCTGCCTCGGCATTGCTGAGGTAAATGAGCGTGAATGTCTCGAAATCCAGCCTGTCGGCGACATCGAGCCCGAAGGCGTTTCTGTAGAAATCGACCGATCGGGCTTCGTCGAGAACCCGGATCATACTGTGGATCGCCTTGGCCAAATCAGTCTCCGTTCTGGTGTGGAGGCGATTATGCGCGGCACGGACAAAAGGTGGTGGCAGCCGGTTACCACGCCCGCAGCCGCGAACGGGACGAAAGTCCGATTGCCGGACCGGCAATTTTGCCCGAGAATGCATGTGGGGACAGGTCAAGCAGTATCAAACTGCACGCCCGTCCACCCAAGACCAACAATCATGGGAGGTTTGTCGGATGTGCAGGGTGTTTGCGGGCCAGGATCCCGAAGGCTATCGCCAGATCAACCGATCGATTCGCATCGACGGCCACTCGACCAGCATCCAGCTCGAAGCGACATTCTGGGCTTTGCTGGACGAAATCGCCGAAAACCAGGATTTGACGACGCCAAAATTCATTTCGAAGCTTTATGACGAAGCCATCGAGATCAACGGCGCCATCCCGAACTTTGCGTCGATGCTGCGCACCACCTGCGCGCTCTATCTGCGCGGCCATCGGCCGGGAATGGATGAGCAGATGGTGCCGAAGCGGGAGGCTGCTTAGCCCGCTTCCACAGCGACAGCGAGCGCCAGACGGCTCATGTCGGTGAAAAGCGCCTGGCGCTCGGAATAGTCGGTCTGTTCGCCGGTCTCGATGTTGTCGACCACGACACACATCGACAGCGCACGCGCTCCGAAATGCTCCGATATGCGATATAGCGCGCTGGTTTCCATATCCACGGCCAGGGCTCCTTGCGCCCGCGCAACGGCAAAACGGGCGCGCCCCTCCGGGTGATAGAAGATGTCGCTGCACACCGTCAGGCCGGCATGATGGTCCATGCCGAATTCTACCGCCTTGGCCAGTGACGATGCGAGGAGCGCCGGGTCGGGGCCAGCGGGTCCATAAAGGCCGAAAACCTGGCCGCTCTGGGCGCTTTCCGCCTGCGCCGATTGCGAGATGACAAGGCTGCGCAGTTTTGCTTTTGCGGTCAGGCTGCCGCAGGTGCCGGTGCGGATCAACGTCCGGGCGCCATAATGGTCCAGCAATTCATGCGCGTAGATCAGAAACGATGAAACGCCGATGCCCGTCGCCTGAATGCTGACGGGTTTGCCGCCAAACAGCCCGGTGAAGCCAAGCGCGCCGCGGCGGCGATTGATGCAGCGCGGCGCTTCCAGGAACGTTTGCGCCATCCACTCGGCGCGCTGCGGGTCACCCGGCAACAAAACCGTGTCGGCGTAGTCGTCCTTGTCCGCTTCGTTGTGCGGCGTCACCAGTTGCTCCCCCTAAGCCTTCCTGCCGTTTCACCCGCAATCATGGCGTTGTCACGGCGTTGTGCAAGGTGGAACATGGGAAAGGCTCTAAGACTCCAGCACGTCCTTAACGATCGTCGCCAGTTGCTTGAGCGAAAACGGCTTGGGCAGAAAGCCGAAATGCGCATCTGCCGGGAGGTTTCTGGCGAATGCGTCCTCGGCGTAGCCGGACACGAAGACGAACTTGATGTCCGGCTGGCGCTTGCGCAATTCACCAAGCAGTGTCGGTCCGTCCATTTCCGGCATGACCACGTCGGAAACGACGATATCGACCTTGCCGCCCAGCGCCTCGAACACTTCCAGCGCCTCGACGCCCGACGATGCCTCGTGCACGGTGTAGCCACGCGAGGTCAGCGCCCGCATGCCGCCCATGCGCACGGCATCCTCGTCCTCGACGAGCAGCACCGTGGCCGAGCCCGACAGATCCTTGGCCGGATCGGCGACCTTTGCCGGCGTCGCCGGCGCATCGCCGGGCTCGCCTGCTTTTTTCGCTTCGGCGATGTGACGCGGCAGGAAAATGCGGAAAGTCGAGCCTTTGCCGACTTCGGAATCGCAGAAGATGAAGCCGCCGGTCTGCTTGATGATGCCATAGACCATCGACAGGCCAAGGCCAGTGCCCTTGCCGACTTCCTTGGTGGTGAAGAAAGGCTCGAAAATCTTCTTCAGCACGTCGGGCGCGATGCCGCTGCCGGTGTCCTCGACTTCGACCACGACATAGTCCGCCGGGGCGAGTTCGCGGTAGGAAAAGGCCTTGCACTCCTCGGCGGTCACATTGCGGGTGCGCACGGTGAGATCGCCCCCCGCCGGCATTGCGTCGCGCGCGTTGACCGCAAGGTTGACCACCACCTGCTCGAACTGCCCGATATCGACCTTGACCGGCCACAGGTCGCGGCCATGGTCGACCTTCAGCTTGATGTCGTTGCCGACCAGGCGGGCGAGCAGCATCCTGAGATCGGCGAGCACGTCGGTCAGGTTGAGCACTTCCGGCCGCAATGTCTGCTTGCGCGAGAAGGCCAGAAGCTGCCGCACCAGCGAAGCCGCCCGGTTGGCGTTCTGCTTGATGTTCATGATGTCGGGGAAGGAGGGGTCCGACGGACGGTGGTTGGTCAACAAAAGGTCGGACGCCATGATGATGGCGGTCAGCACATTGTTGAAATCATGCGCGATGCCGCCGGCAAGCTGGCCGACCGCCTGCATCTTCTGGCTCTGCGCCATCTGCCCTTCGAGCGCCTTCTGCTCCGTCGTCTCGACGGCGTAGACGATGGCCGACTCCTCGGCGCCCTCGCCACCGGTGCCGTCGGCGACGGCGTTGACGTAGAAGCGGATGTGCCGTTCGTCGTTGCCGGGCAAAAGCGTGTCGATCGGCTCGATGTCGGCCTGCCGCTGCTGCGCTTTCTCGAAGGCAGCCGCAAAGGCCGGCCGGTCGCGTTCGTGGATCACTGTGTCGAGCCGCACACGGCGGTCGACGGCGTCGCGATCGACGACAGACGAGAACAGCGACAGGAACGGCGCATTGGTGCGCAGGATGCGCCCATTGTGGTCGACGCCGGCGATTGCCATCGGTGTCGAGTTGAAGAAGCGGGTGAAGCGCACTTCCGAAGCCCGCAAATCGGCAGAGGCATCCTCGCCTTGCGTGCGGTTGAGCACGATCGTGCGTGTCGGCCCGTTCAATCCTTCGCGGCTGGCCGAAACGCGGTGCATGAAGCGCACCGGCAGCGCTTCGCCCGTCATGGTCGTCAGGTCGAGATCGATCACCGCGTTGCGTGTGGTGCCGGGGTCGGCCTTGACCGAGCGGACCAGCGCCATGCCGTCGCCGGCCACGATCTCCGAGAGAGACACGGCACCGGGCGTGAAGCTGGTGAGGTCGATGCCCAGCCATTCGGCGAGCGTGGCGTTGATGTAGGTGACGCGGCCCTCCTGGTCGGCCGAAAAGAAGCCGGCCGGCGCGTGGTCGAGGTGATCGATCGCCTTCTGCAGATCGAGGAAGAAGCGCTCCTGCTCGGCCCGCTCCTGCGAGATGTCGGCAAGCTGCCAGGCCAGCATCGGCAGCCGCTGGCCCGGAACGCTGAAGGCGCGCGCGCGCGCGCGGTACCAGCGGGCGCCCGGCTCGGCGCCGGGCCGGATGGATTGCGCGAGCCTGAACTCGCCGTCGCCCGGCTGGCCGTCGCGCAGGCCGGACGCCAGGCGATAGATCGTCACCGAGGCTTCGGGGACATCCGAGAGCAATCCCTCGACGGTCTTCAGGTCGGCAGCGGACGATGCTCCGGTCATATCCGCATAGGCGCGGTTGGCGTAGACGACGCGGCCCTTGGTGTCGGTGACGAGAAGCCCCTGCGACATCGAATCGACGAAGGATTTCGACAGTTCGTCGCCTGTCGAGCGTGGCGTGACCTGCACGAAGCCGATCGCTGTGGCAAACAGGAAGCCGACGCCGATCATCGCCAGCACGCCGAGCATGCCGAGCAGGAAAGGATCGCCGAGGCGCTCGCGGAAAAGCCCGAAGACGATCGCCGCCCCCGTCAGAACGACGATGAAAATGATAAGCCGGGTGACCGCGCCCGGTCGCGTATTCTGGTCGACGATCGGTACCGGATAGAAATCGCCGCGCGCTTCCTTGGCCATGTGCCCCCTGCTCGTGAATTCCGGTGTTCCGACACCCGCCCCGTACCGGGTTGAATCACATTCTCCTAGTCCGGAAAAGGCCTGGGCGGCAAATGTCGGATAAAAATGATGTCTTTCGGCCTTCTGGGTTTTTCAAGCTGTTCACCGGCGTGAAACGCAACTTGCGGTGGCCCGCTGCAACGGTCTAGTGTCTCGTCACTTCCAAGGGCGATCAGGGGAAACCAATGCAATGGCTCGATAGCGTGGCAGGTCCCGGTTATGCCGCAGCATTGTTGTGGACGTTTGCAGCGCTTGTCCTGCTGGTCATCGTTCTCGTCATCATCAAGCTGGTGCGCAACCTGACATTCGGAACCTTCGTCGCCGGCGGCCGGAATCGCAAGACGCGACTGGCCGTCATGGATGCCACCGCCGTCGACAGCCATCGCCGGCTGGTGCTGATACGCCGCGACGACATCGAACATCTGCTTCTGATCGGCGGTCCGACCGACGTCGTCGTCGAGCGCGATATCCGGCTTTCGGCGCCGCGTCGTCCCGCGTTGACCGGAGACGGTGGCTTGCAGCCGGTCCCGGCCACCGCGGTC
>NZ_RZTT01000175.1 GCF_003996995.1 Mesorhizobium sp. M7A.T.Ca.US.000.02.2.1
ATGATCTGCAGGCCGGTGGTGCCGTGTTCGCCGTCGATGAAGATTTTCGGTTTCATGGGTTGATCAAATTCCCTGATATTTCAAGATTATATGCCCTGCCCTTGAATCACTGCGGCACCATTGTGGTTGCCGTTGTTCAACTCTTCAAGCCGGGCCTTTCGCTCAGCCAGCAGGCCGAGATATTGCATGGCCACCATAGAGCCGGCGATCGCCGTTATATCGGCGTGATCATAGGCCGGCGCAACCTCTACGACGTCGGCACCGACAATATCGATCTGGTTGAGTTGGCGCAGCGTCGACAGGATCTTCGCCGAGGACGGCCCGCCGGCAACTGGCGTGCCTGTGCCAGGCGCGTAGGCCGGATCGAGGCAGTCGATGTCGAAGGTGAGGTAGGTCTTCTTGCCGCCGGTGCGGTCGACGATGGCGTAGGCGATATCGGACGCCCGCATCTCCTCGATTTCATGGCCATGGAGGATCTTGATGCCGAACGTGTCGGGTGCATGGGTGCGGATGCCGATCTGGATCGAGCGGTCGGGGTCGATGATGCCTTCCTTGACGGCACGGCCGACGAAGGATCCGTGGTCGATGCGCTTGCCGTCGTCCGGCCAGGTGTCCTGATGGGCGTCGAACTGCACCAAGGCGAGCGGACCATGGATGGCGGCATGCGCCTTGAGCAGCGGCCAGGTGACGAAATGATCGCCGCCGAGCGTCAGCAGGAAGGCGCCGGACTTCAGGATCTTGGCCGCTTCACGTTCGATCGTGCCGGGTGTCTTCTGGTGATTGCCTGAATCGAGCAGGCAATCGCCATAGTCGACCACCGCAAGATGCTCGAACAAATCGCGTGAGAACGGATATTGCGGGTCGTTATCGAGGATCGCCGAGGCGCGGCGGATCGCCTGCGGCCCGAAGCGGGCGCCCGGCCGGTTGGTGACGGCGGCATCGAAGGGAATACCCCACACCACCGCGTCCGCGCCCTTCACGTCTTTTGTGTATTTGCGGCGCATGAACGACAGCGCGCCGGAATAGGTCGGCTCGAACGCGGCGCCCGTTTTGGAACGGGCGGTGAAGGCGTTGTCGATGTTGTTGTTCGCCATTACGGATCCTCGTTTTTCATCGGGGTGCAACAACTACAGAACCGGCACGGAAGATGCCAGTCACAGCTTGGCGAGACGGAATGGCGCTGCCCGAGTGCCACGGCAAGACAGGATTGTATCATCATGACGCAGACCGCGTTTCTCAACCCCACCCGTGTCGTGGCGTCGGCCCGCACCGGCACGGTCGCCGGCGAACGCTTCCTGGTGCTCGATTCGTGGCGCGGCATCTGCGCGCTTCTGGTGGCGCTGTTTCACTTTCCGACCGCTTCGACGATTTCGCAAAGCGCCTTCATCGGTTCGTCCTACCTGTTCGTCGATTTCTTCTTCGTCCTTTCCGGTTTCGTCATCGCCAGCAGCTACGGCGATCGGCTGAACCAGCCGGAACAGGTCGCGCGCTTCGCACTGGTCCGTTTCGGCCGCATCTACCCGCTGCATCTGCTCATGCTTGCCGCCTTCGCCGGCTTCGAGTTGCTGCGGCTGATGCTGCCGCAATTGCACGGCACCGGGGCTGCCCCCTTCAGCGGAGGCTTCGACCTCGGCAGCCTGCTTGCCAATCTTCTTCTGCTCCAGGGTGTCGGTTTCGAGGATCAATTGACCTGGAATGCGCCAAGCTGGAGCATTTCGGCCGAGTTCTTCGCCTATCTCCTGTTTGCCGGCGTGGTCTTCGTCGCCGGCGCGCGCGCCTGGATATGGTTCGTCGCCGCCGCGGTCACCGCGCCGTTGTTCCTGCTCGGCTTCTCGACCCATCATATGGATGTGTCCTTCGATTTCGGCTTCATCCGCTGCCTGTACGGCTTCTCGCTCGGCGCCTTGCTGGCCTGGTTTCAGCATGATTCCATTGCAGGGGCGCGACAGGCCCTCGTGAGGAGCGGCCCGCGGATGGACTGGACCCTTGCCGAAATCGTCATGGTGACCGTCATCGTGCTTTTCGTCTCGCTGGCGGGCGGCAATGATTTCGGCATCGCGGCACCTCTGGTGTTCGCGCTGGCGCTGTTCCTCTTCGCCCATGAGGGCGGCTGGATCAGTGCCTTGCTGAGAACCCCGTTCATGTTGAGGCTCGGCGCGCTGTCTTACTCCATCTACATGGTGCACATCTTCGTCCAGGCGCGCATGATCAACGTCGCCGGGCTTGTCGAGCGCAAGCTCGGCCTCGGCCTGATGGGCGATTTCATGCTGCGCGGCCAGCCTGCCACCGGCTTCGGCGCCGGCTGGACCGGAGCATTGGCGATCGTCGTCATGCTCGCGGCCACCATTGCCGCCTCCTGGATCACCTGGCGTTTTGTCGAGATGCCGGCCATGGCGTGGTTCCGCCGGCTCTCGAAACGCATCTGACGCGCACTCCCCGCGAACAACCGCTAGCCGGCTTCGTTCACCTGGATGTCACGAGGGTCGCCTATCCCGATCTCGATCCGGCAAGGAGCGATTCTCGATGCGGACCATCTGGCTTAGCCTTCTGTTTTCCTCGGCACTTGTGGCCTTTTCTGACCAGTCATTGGCCGGCGAGACCCGCGCCAGGCAGATTCTTGACCGCTTCGAGCACGCCAACCAGTGGCGCGACCACGTCATGGTGGTCGCGCATCGCGCCGGCAGCATGCAGGCGGGCAAGACGCTCTACGCGGAAAATTCGATTGCCGCCGTGGAGGGGTCGATCGCCATGGGCGCAGAAATCGTCGAGGTCGATATCAGGCGCTCGAAGGACGGTGAGTTCGTCGTCATGCATGACAGCTGGCTCGACCGCACCACCACCTGCAAGGGCGAGGTGGTCAAATACACCCTGGCCGAACTGAAGACCTGCAGGCTGATGGTCGAAGGCACCGGTGCGGTGACGGGCGAAACGGTCTCGACGCTGCGCGAGATGCTGATGGCGACCAGGGACAGGATCCTCATCAACCTCGACAACAAGCTCGACGTCGGCGACCTCTCGGGCATGATCGCGGTGGCTCGCGATCTCGGCATGGCCGAGCAGGTTATCGTCAAGGAGAATTTGTGGAACCAGAACCGGATCACCACGGTCCAGGCGGCAATGACCGCTATCGGCGGCGGCTTCCAGTTCATGCCGATCATCGCCGATGACGCGGTGCGTGATGCCGTCTTCGCCCGGACGGTCGGCCATGCCTTTTCGCCGCGCGCAATCGAGCTGATCAACTGGCGGGCAGGCGCCGAGACGCTGACCGAGACCGGCGGGCCGTTGTTCAGCACGCGCATGCGCGCGGCCGCGGTCAGGGGCAACTGGCACATCTGGGCCGACACCTACGCCATCGCCAACAAGCCGGGCGGCTTCCTGGCCGGCGGCCGCGGCGACGAACTGGCGGTGCAGGCCAGCCTGCCGCGCGAAGTCTGGGGTTTTTGGGCCGATCGCGGCGCCACAATCATCCAGACGGACGAGCCGAAGGCAGCCATCGTATGGCTGGATGCGAATGGTTTTCGCGTGTCTTATACAGATGGGGAGCGGCCGGTTGAGCCGGCGAATACGGCGAGCATCAATTAGAGGCTCGCCGCTGGAACAGCGATCTCCCCCTTTGAGGGGGAGATGGCCGGCAGGCCAGAGGGGGTCGCCGCGCACAGAGCGCCAACCTTCATCTGCCGCAGGAGGTCGCGCCCGGTCGTGCCGACCCCCTCTGTCGCCTTTGGCGACATCTCCCCCTCAAGGGGGGAGATTGGCTAGCTTCAAGCCGCTATCGCCATCCCATCCAACTCCTGAAGCACATCATCCGAAAGCTCCAGTTCGCCCGCAGCGAGGTTTTCCCGCAAATGTCCGACCGACGATGTGCCGGGAATCAGCAGGATGTTGGGCGCGCGGCGCAGCAGCCAGGCGAGCGCAACCTGCATTGGCGTGGCGCCGAGGCGTGTTGCGACGTCCGACAGGGTGGAGGATTGCAGCGGGTTGAAGCCGCCGAGCGGGAAGAACGGCACATAGGCAATGCCGTCGCGGGCAAGGTCGTCGATCAGGGCGTCGTCGCCGCGATGCGCAAGATTGTACTGATTCTGCACGCAGACGATCTCGGCGATACGGCGCCCTTCGGCGATCTGCGCCGGCGTCACGTTGCTCAGCCCGATATGCCTGACCAAACCTTTTTGCTGAAGCCCGGCCAGGACGGTGAGTGGCGCTTCGATCGATCCCTCGGCGGGGCCATGGGTATCGAACATGATGCGCAGGTTGACGACGTCGAGCACATCGAGCCCAAGATTGCTTAGATTGTCGTGCACCGCCTGGGTCAGCGCCTCGGGAGAGAAAGCCGGCAGCCAGGAGCCATCGGGCCCGCGCCGCGCGCCGATCTTGGTGACGATGACGAGATCGTCGGGGTAGGGTGCCAGTGCTTCGCGGATCAGCCGGTTGGTGACGTGCGGGCCGTAGAAGTCGCTGGTATCGATATGGTCGATCCCCTGCGCAATCGCCTCGCGCAGCACGGCCAATGCCGCGTCATGGTCCTTGGGCGGCCCGAACACGCCGGGCCCGGCGAGCTGCATGGCGCCGTAGCCGAGCCGCTTCACGGTATGACTGCCAAGCTTGAAGGTGGCGGGGGCGAAGGTGCCGGATTGTTGGATATTGGACATGATTGATCTCCTTTGAGGAGGCAGAGATAGGCGCTGCCCAACCTCGTGATAATCCGGTACAATCCACACAGGCCGTGCGGAATGGCGAACAATGATGGACCTCAGTGACCTGAACGCCTTCGTGGCGGTGGCGCGCGCCGGCGGGTTTTGCGATGGCGCGCGTGCGAGCGGCGGCAGCGCCTCCGGCTTGAGTGAGGCGGTGCGTCGCCTGGAAGCGCAGCTTGGCGTCAGGCTGTTCAATCGCACGACGCGCAGCGTTGTACCCACCGAGGCGGGCCTTAGCCTTCTGGAGCGGCTCGGCCCGGCGCTGTCGGAGGTGGAGGCGGCGCTGGACGTGGTGAACGGCTTTCGCGACAGGCCGGCGGGCTCGCTGCGTCTCAATGTGCCGGTCAGCGCCGCGCGGCTGATATTGCCCGATATCGTGCCGGGTTTCCTCGCCGCCTATCCCGGCATCCGTCTGGAAGTGATCGCCGATGAGAACTTTGTCGATGTGCTGGCGGCCGGGTGTGACGCCGGCATCCGCTATGACGAGCGGCTGGAGCAAGACATGATCGCGGTGCCGATCGGACCGCGCGTGCAGCGCTTCGCCACCGCTGCCAGCCCTGCCTATCTTGCTCGTCATGGGCGGCCGCAACACCCGAGCGACCTGCTTGGCCACTCTTGCGTGCGCGGGCGCTTTGCCAGCGGTGCGATGCTGCCTTGGGAGTTCGAGCGCGACGGTGAGGTGGTGCGGGTCGATCCGACAGGGCCGCTGATCGTGCGGATCGGCGGCGCGACCGATCTTGCCGTCGATGCGGCCATCGCCGGCACCGGCATCATCGGCCTCTTCGAGGGCTGGCTTCGCCCTTACTTCGAAAGCGGCGCGCTTGAGCCCATTCTCGAACCGTGGTGGCCGAGTTTTCCCGGACCGTTCCTCTATTATCCCGGCCGGCGGCTGGTGCCGGCCCCGCTGCGGGCGTTCATCGACTATATCAAGGGCGGCAAGGCCTGACCTGTTTATGCCGGCGCCTTCACCCCACCCGGCGCTACGCGCTTACCTTCGAGGGGAGGCAGGGCGTCGCGCTCTTCTACCTCCCCTTAATGGGGAGGTCGCGCAGGCGCGGGTGGGGTGACTGCCGAACCGCAAACAAAAAGGCCGCCCGGGAGGCGGCCTTTCGATTGTCTGAAGCTGCGAAGTGCTTAGCGCTTCGAGAACTGGAACGAACGACGGGCTTTCGCCTTGCCGTACTTCTTGCGCTCGACGACGCGGCTGTCGCGGGTCAGGAAGCCGCCCTTCTTGAGCACGGCGCGCAGCGTCGGCTCGTAATAGGTCAGCGCCTTGGAGATGCCGTGACGCACGGCGCCAGCCTGGCCGGAGAGACCGCCGCCGACAACGGTCGCGACGATGTCGTACTGGCCGGCGCGGTTGGAGGCGATGATCGGCTGGTTGAGGATCATCTGCAGGACCGGACGCGCGAAATAGGTCGCGAATTCCTTGTCGTTGACGATGATCTTGCCGGAACCCGGCTTCACCCAGACGCGCGCAATGGCGTTCTTGCGCTTGCCGGTGGCATAGGCGCGGCCCGACTTGTCGAGCTTCTGGACGTGGACGGGGGCTGCCGGCTGGGTATTGGTGTTGCCGGTGGCGGCGCCCAGTTCTGCGAGCGAGGAAAGCTCAGCCATCTTATGCGACCTTCTTGTTCTTGGCGTTCAGCTTGGCCACGTCGAGCACGACGGGCTGCTGTGCGACATGCGGATGCTCGGCACCTGCATAGACGCGCAGGTTCTTCATCTGGCGACGGCCGAGCGGGCCACGTGGGACCATGCGCTCAACGGCCTTCTCGACGACACGCTCGGGGAAACGACCCTCGAGCAGCTGGCGCGCGGTGCGCTCCTTGATGCCGCCTGGGTGGCCGGTGTGCCAGTAATAGACCTTGTCGGTGAACTTCTTGCCGGTGAACACCACCTTGTCGGCATTGATGACAATGACGTTGTCGCCGTCGTCGACATGCGGGGTGAAGGTCGGCTTGTGCTTGCCGCGAAGATGATTGGCGATGACAGTGGCCAGACGACCGACGACGAGACCTTCGGCGTCGATCAGGATCCACTTCTTCACCACATCCGCAGGCTTCTGCGAAAAGGTTGTCATGTTTTCTGCTCTCGGTTCTGACCTTCATAAAAGAAGGCGTTTCTTGTTGCTTGGATTGTCGGAAGGACGCTGCCCGCCGCCAATAACAAAACGGCGGCCTTTGCGGGCCGCTGCTTCGTGAGGGCTTATAGGCGAGGGTGGTGATCGCGTCAAGGCGCGCGAAAAGGAGAATATCTGACAAAATGCGGCGAAAACAATAAGTTAAGTGAAAGGTATTATTTTACCACATCGCCATTCCGCTTCGGCGGGATGGAATAGGTGCCGGTGGCGTGCGCCACCGTGTGCCCGTCCGGGCCGGCAACGATGTCGATGTCGAACACCATCAGGCTCTTGCCCAGCTTCAGGATACGGCAGTGGCCGTCGATCGGTCCGGCCTCGGCCTTGCGCACGAAATTGATGTCGAGGTTGACGGTAACGGAAAGTGCATCCGGCCCGGCATGGCTGAGCACACAGACGTAGCCGCCAATGTCGGCCAGCGTGAACAGCGAAGGGCCGGACACCGTGCCGCCCGGACGCAAGTGCCGCTCGCCGGCGTTGAGCCGCACGGTGCAGCCGCCGGGGAACACGTCGATCGCCTCGAAATATTTGAACTGCTCGTTGAGCTGCGGATAGACGGTCTCCATCAGCGCATTGACTTGTTGCGCGGTCAGAACCGGCTTCAAATTGGTTTGGGCGGGCATGTCGGTCTCTCGTTTTGGCCGACCTGTATGGGCGCGGCGCGGCATTTCTGACAACCTTCGTCCCCTGGCGCAAGCGATCGGAGTTGGACGAAACCTGATCCGGTATTAGATACTCTGGCAGCCCCAGGCGGAATCGCGGAGACCTTATCCATGGCCGAAATCCTTGCCATCAAGACTGCCGCCGTTGAAGGTCCGGTTGTTGCACAACTGGACAAGGGCGTGCTGCGCCTGACGCTCGCCAATCCGCCCGCCAACGCGCTGTCGCTGGCGGTGATGGCGGCGCTGACGGCCGAACTCGAGCGCGCCAAGGCCGACAAGGCCGTTCGCGTCATCGTTTTGTCGGCGGCCGGCAAGGTGTTCTGCGCCGGCCATGATCTCAAGGAAATGACGGCGCACCGCACTGACGCCGATCATGGCAAGGCCTTCTTCGCAGAGACGTTTGCCGCTTGTGCGACGCTGATGCAGGCCATCGTGCGCCATCCCGTGCCTGTGATCGCCGAGGTTGACGGCCTTGCCACCGCCGCCGGGCTGCAACTGGTCGCCAGCTGCGATCTGGCGATCGCTTCGCATGAGGCGACCTTCTGCACGCCGGGCGTCAATATCGGGCTGTTTTGCTCGACGCCGATGGTGGCGCTGTCGCGCAACGTTTCGCGCAAGCATGCCATGGAGATGCTGCTGACCGGAGAGACGATCGATGCGGCGACCGCCAAGGAGTTCGGCCTGGTCAACCGCGTCGTGCCGCGCGAATACCTGAATCAGATCGTCACCAAATACGCGCAAACCATTGCTTCCAAATCATCTTTGGTGGTCAAGACCGGCAAGGAAGCCTTTTACGCCCAGGCTGAAACGGGTCTCGCGGACGCCTATGCCTATACCGGCCGGATCATGGTCGAGAACATGCTTGCGCGCGACGCGGAGGAGGGCATCGGCGCCTTCATCGGCAAGCGCAAGCCGGAATGGAAGGACGAGTAAGGAGAACGTCATGGAACCGCGCATCTCCATCATCACCATTGCTACCGATGATCTAGACCGCGCCGTGCGCTTCTACGAAGAGATGGGCTTGAAGCGGCATGCCGGCATCACCGACGGGGTCGCCTTCTTCCAGATGGGCGGCGTCATCCTCGGCCTGTTCCCGCGCGCCAGCGCAGAAGAGGATTCCGGTATTGCCTTCGCCGCGGCGCCATCGGCGGTCTACCTCGCCTACAACACTCGTTCCGACGCCGAAGTCGACGACGTGCTCGCCAGGGCGGAAAAAGCCGGCGGCCGCATCGTCAAGCCGGCCGGCCGGGCCTTTTGGGGCGGCTGGTACGGCTATTTCGCCGACGCCGACGGGCATGTCTGGGAAGTGGCGCACAATCCGGCCTTTCCGATCGCGGAAGACGGCACGATTTCGCTACCCGGCTGATGGCCCATCGCAAGCAGCTGACGCGGCTAAAGGCTCCCTATCTGAAGCGCGTCCTGCTCGACACCGAGCGCGTGGCGGACTGGGAGAAATATCCCTGGAACCTGCCGCTGTTTCGCGGCCATGAGTTCGAGCTCGAATTCACCACGCCGATCACCATCATTGTCGGCGAGAACGGCACCGGCAAATCGACGCTGCTCGAGGCGATCGGCGCACTGGCCGGCTATGACGAAGCCGGCGGCGGCAAGGGATATATGCCAGTCGACCATTCCAGCGCTATCGACAAGAGTGGTGCTGCGTTGGCCAACGCATTCCGTGGTCACTGGCTGCCGAAAGTCACCGCCGGCTGGTTCTTTCGCGCCGAATCCTTCTACTCCGTGGCCCGCCATCTCGATCAGGCAGCGCTGGAGTCTGGCGGGGCGCCGCCGGACTTCCTGTCCTGGTCGCATGGCGAGGGCTTTATCCGATTTTTCGAGGAGCGCTGCCGCAGGCAAGGCATCTACATCCTCGATGAACCCGAGAGCGCACTGTCGCCGACGCGCCAGATCGAGCTGCTCAAGATGCTGCGGCGCATGGACCAGTCGGGCACCGCGCAAGTGATCATGGCGACGCATTCGCCGCTGCTGATGGCTTGTCCCGGCGCGCGGCTGTTCCGCATCAGCCGCTTCGGGCTCGACCCGACCGATTTCAGCGATACCGATCATTTTCGCATGATGCGCGACTTCTGTACCGATCCGCAGGCGTTCATAGAGGAAGCGCTGCGGGAGGATGACACGTGAGCGCCGGCGACGATGATCTCAACTGGCGCGTCGAGCAGGCATGCCTCGAAGGCTGGCCGGCGGCGACCGCGGCGGTCGTTGATGGCTGGCTCCTGCGGCGATCGGGCGGACGGATCCGGCGCACCAATTCGGCCAATCCCTTGCGCGGCCAGCGTGGCGCGCCGGATCTGTCATCGGCGCCGCCGAGTCCTTCTACATCGGCCACGGCCAGACGCCCTTGTTTCGGGTTCCCGACATCGCCGGCGAGCTCGAAGCCATACTCGACCATCGCGGATACCAGCCGGAAGGCGGCACGATCCATCTCCATGCCGGAATCGGCGACCTGGCTGAATTCCGCGATGAGCAGGTCACCGTTTCGCAGGCGCCGGGCAAGGACTGGCTCGCGGCGCGGTTCCGCATGGGGACCTTTGACGACGCCGAGTGCCGCATCTTTCGCGAGATGACCGGGCTGATCGTCGGCGACCGGGCGTTCGTATCCTGTGAACGCGACAGCGAAATTGCCGCCTTGGCCTATGGCGTCATCCGCAATGGCCTGCTTGTGGTGGAATCGGTTGAAACCGATGGCCGTTTCAGGCAGCAAGGTCTGGGCCGCAAGACTGTCGGCGGCCTCATCGGCTGGGCGCGGCGGGCAGGGGCTCACGCCGCATGCTTACAGGTGGTGGTCGACAACACGCCGGCTCGCGCTCTCTATGCCTCGCTTGGGTTCAGCCGTGAACTTTACCGATACCACTACCGCAGGAAGCCGCATGAACCACGATAGCTACGACAACACTTACATCGCCGGCATCCTCAATTCGGTGAAGACCGTCGCCATGGTCGGCGCGTCCGCTAATGATGTGCGGCCAAGCTATTTCGTGCTGAAATATCTGCTGGCCAAGGGATTTTCGGTGTTTCCGATCAATCCTGGTCAGGCCGGCAAGGAGATCCTTGGCCGGATGACCTATGCCAGACTCGCCGATATTCCCGAGCCAATCGACATGGTCGATGTCTTTCGCGCGCCGGCGGCAGTGCCTGGCATCGTCGACGAGGCGTTGCGGCTCGATCCCTTGCCGAAAGTCATCTGGATGCAGCTTGGCGTTCGCCATGACGAGGCCGCCGCACGCGCCGAGGCCGCGGGCATCAAGGTGGTGATGAACCGCTGTCCCAAGATCGAATACGGCAAGCTGTCCGGAGAGATCGGCTGGACCGGCGTCAACTCCGGCGTTCTGTCGTCGAAGAAGCCGCTGATGCGCTCTGGCTTCCAGAGTTTTGGCGTTCGCCAGAAATAGCGCATGTCCGCCAAAGTGCGCGGCGGTTTGGGAAACGATATGCGCCAAAGGAATGCGCAAGGCTGGATGCATCCTGAGAGCAAAATTATTCTGCGGGCTGGTGCATTTTCTCGTCCTTCGGCCGTAAATCGCTGACCGAAGGGTAATTTCTTCTTTGCATTCGCGCTCGTGCTTCGCCAAGAATGCGCGGCGATTTCAAGAGTTTCAAAAGGGAGGTTTTCAGTGACCCGCACGCCAGGTTTCAACACGCTCGCCGTTCATGCCGGCGCCAAGCCCGACCCGGCGACCGGCGCGCGTGCCACGCCGATCTACCAGACGACCTCCTTCGTCTTCGACGATGCCGACCATGCCGCGTCGCTGTTCGGGCTCAAGGCCTTCGGCAACATCTACACCCGCATCATGAATCCGACGCAGGCGGTGCTGGAAGAGCGCATGGCGGCCCTCGAAGGTGGCACGGCGGCACTCGCGGTCGCCTCCGGCCACGCCGCGCAGGTGATCGTGTTCCACAATCTGATGCAGCCGGGCGACAATTTCGTCGCCGCCAACAAGCTCTACGGCGGTTCGATCAACCAGTTCGGCCATGCCTTCAAGAATTATGGCTGGGAGGTGCGCTGGGCCGACACCAACGACATCTCGACCTTCGAGAGCCAGATTGACGACAGGACCAAGGCGATCTTCATCGAGAGCCTGGCCAATCCGGGCGGCACCTTCGTCGATATCGAGAAGATCGGCGACATCGCGCGCAAGCATGGCCTGCCGCTGATCGTCGACAACACGCTGGCTTCGCCCTACCTGATCCGTCCGATCGAGCATGGCGCCGACATCGTCGTCCATTCGCTGACGAAATTTATCGGCGGCCACGGCAATTCGATCGGTGGCGCCATCGTCGACGGCGGCACCTTCGACTGGTCGAAGTCGGGCAAATATCCGATGCTGTCGGAACCGCGTCCCGAATATGGCGGTCTTGTCCTGCACGAAACCTTCGGCAATTTCGCCTTCGCCATTGCCGCGCGCGTGCTCGGCCTGCGCGACCTCGGCCCGGCGATCTCTCCGTTCAACGCCTTCCTCATCCTGACCGGCCT
>NZ_RZTT01000176.1 GCF_003996995.1 Mesorhizobium sp. M7A.T.Ca.US.000.02.2.1
TTGCCATATCGGCGGCATCATTGCCGGAGCCGTTCTTGTGCTCGTCCTGCGCAGCCGCGGCGTGCCGCTGTTTGCCGGCGCCGACGAGGACGTCGCGCCCACCGCTCCCGCCCAACCGCCGGTTGCCACGGAACCGCTGATCCCCGACCCGCCCGCCGCGACGCCGCGCTGGGGGCGAGGAAACGCTTCCAGTTCGGACTGAACCGATTTGAGCCGCTTGCAGCGTATTGACGTGCAGGGTTGCCACAACTACGGAAACGTCACCGCCGCAACCTAAGGCGGGCAAACACCAGAATTTCCATCCGGCCGGAATTCCATCCGGCCAAAATTCAGTCAGGAATGTCGGCTTTCGACAACTCAGAACGGGCGCAGGCTGTTATAGCGCGCCCAACTAGCGTGAAGAGGTGACAGGCAAATGAAGATCCTTGTGCCCGTGAAGCGGGTTGTGGATGCGAACGTCAAGGTTCGCGTGAAGGCTGATGGTTCGGCGGTGGAGCTCGCCAACGTCAAGATGGCGATGAACCCGTTTGACGAAATCGCGGTGGAAGAAGCAATCCGGCTGAAGGAAGCCGGCAAGGCTGAAGAAATCATCGTCGTCTCGATCGGCCCGCAGCAGGCGCAGGAAACACTGCGCACCGCGCTCGCCATGGGGGCCGACCGCGCCATCCTGGTCAAGACCGACGAACAGACCGAGCCGCTCGGCGTCGCCAAGGTGCTGAAAGGCGTCGTCGACGCCGAGCAGCCCGGCCTCGTCATTCTCGGCAAGCAGGCGATCGACGACGACTCCAACCAGACCGGCCAGATGCTGGCGGCACTGCTTGGCTGGGCGCAGGGCACCTTCGCTTCCAAGATCGTGCTCGACGGCGACAAGGCCAAGGTGACGCGCGAAGTCGACGGCGGCCTGCAGACCGTGGAACTGAAGATGCCGGTGATCGTCACCGCCGACCTTCGCCTCAACCAGCCGCGCTATGCCTCGCTGCCCAACATCATGAAGGCCAAGAAGAAGCAGCTCGACGAGAAGAGCCCGGCCGACTACGGCGCCGACGTCAAGCCGCGGCTGAAGGTCATCAAGACCGAGGAGCCGAGCGGCCGCAAGGCAGGCGTCAAGGTCAAGTCGGTGGCCGAACTGGTCGACAAGCTGAAGAACGAAGCCGGCGTGCTGTAGGCGATCGGGAAAGGAACAGAAAAATGGCTATTCTCCTCATCGCAGAACACGACAACGCAACGCTTTCCGACCAGACCGCCAAGGCGCTGTCGGCGGCGCTGCAGATCGGCTCGGACGTGCATGTGCTGGTTGCCGGCAAGGGCGCCAAGCCGGCAGCCGACGCTGCCGCCAAGCTCAAGGGCGTGAGCAAGGTGCTGCTGGCCGAGGCAGACGAACTTGCCGAGCGCCTGGCCGAACCGACGGCAGCGCTCATTGTGTCGCTGGCGGGCACCTACGACACCATCATCGCGCCGGCGACCTCGTCGGGCAAGAATGTCGCGCCGCGCGTCGCAGCGCTGCTCGATGTCGCGCAGGTGTCCGAGATCATCGAAGTCATATCGCCCGACACCTTCAAGCGGCCGATCTATGCCGGCAACGCCATCCAGACGGTGCAGTCGAGCGACGCCAAGAAGGTGATCACGGTGCGCACAGCCTCGTTCCAGGCAGCCCCCGAGGGCGGCTCGGCGGCGGTCGAGACCGTCAAGGCCGCGGCCAATCCCGGCCTGTCCACCTTCGTCGAGAACAAGCTTTCCGAGACCGACCGTCCGGAGCTGACCTCGGCCAAGATCATCATCTCGGGGGGCCGTGCGCTGGGTTCGGCGGAGAAGTTCCAGGAGATCATCCTGCCGGTCGCCGACAAGCTCGGTGCCGCCGTCGGCGCCTCCCGCGCCGCGGTCGATGCCGGCTATGCGCCGAACGACTGGCAGGTCGGCCAGACCGGCAAGGTCGTCGCCCCTGATCTCTACATTGCGGTGGGCATCTCCGGCGCCATCCAGCATCTCGCCGGCATGAAGGATTCGAAGGTCATCGTCGCCATCAACAAGGACGAGGAGGCGCCGATTTTCCAGGTTGCCGACTACGGCCTCGTCGGCGATCTCTTCGTCATTCTGCCGGAGTTGCAAAAGGCGCTTTGACGCCTTCTGCCAAAGCGTATTAAATGGTGAGGGTGGGGTAGACGAAGTCGCCCCGCCCTTTTAGTTTGCACCGCACAAAAAGCAGGCCGCAAAGGCCTTTTGACGGGATCGGTGTAATGAGCAAGATCGAGACGATCGGCATCATCGGCGCGGGCCAGATGGGCGGCGGCATCGCCCATGTCTCCGCGCTTTCGGGCTACAAGGTGCTGATCTACGATATTTCGCCCGACCGCATCGAGAAAGGCATCGCCACAATCAGCGGCAACATGGCCCGCCAGGTGGGGTCCGGCAAGCTCGACGAGAAGGTGCGCAACGACGCGATGGGCCGCATTTCGGCCGCGCCCGCGATGGCCGATCTTGCCGGCGCGGATCTGGTGATCGAGGCGGCGACCGAGGACGAGACGGTCAAGCGCAAGATTTACGCCCAGCTTTGTCCGCAGCTCAATCCCGAAGCCATCCTGGCGACCAACACCTCGTCGATCTCGATCACGCGGCTTGCCGCGCAGACCGACCGGCCTGAGCGGTTCATCGGCATACATTTCATGAACCCGGTGCCGCTGATGAAGCTGGTCGAGCTGGTGCGCGGCATCGCCACCGAGGACCAGACCTTCGAGGCTGCCAAGACCTATGTGAAGCAGCTCGACAAGACGATCACGGTCTCGGAGGATTTTCCGGCCTTCATCGTCAACCGCATCCTGTTGCCGATGATCAACGAGGCGATCTACACGCTCTATGAGGGTGTCGGCTCGGTCGACGCCATCGACACCGCCATGCGGCTCGGCGCCAACCATCCGATGGGGCCGCTGCAGTTGGCCGATTTCATCGGGCTCGATACCTGCCTGTCGATCATGCAGGTGCTGCATGACGGCCTGTCGGACTCGAAGTATCGCCCTTGCCCGCTGCTGGTGAAATATGTCGAGGCCGGCTGGCTCGGCCGCAAGACCGGGCGCGGCTTCTACGACTATCGTGGCGAGCATCCCGTTCCGACGCGCTGAGCGCATCGTCGACGCAAATCAGGGACAAGCCTTCGGATCGGCGGTTGACAGGCTCGATCAGGAGGCCGCCGCCAGCGGCTCTGTCCGGCCCTCCACGATCCGTGCGTCGGACGCCATGGAGACACAGCCGCGGCCGGCCGCCTTGGCCGCATAGCAGGCCGCATCGGCTCTCGCGATGATCTCGTCGACCTCGCCGCAATTGCCATTGATCGCAGCCAGTCCGATGCTGGCGCCGATCACGTGAGGACGGCCGTCCCAGGTGAAGTCCAGCCCGCCGATCGCATCGATGATGGAGCGTGCCGCGATCTTGGCGCCGGCTGCCGAACCCGATTTCAGAATGACCGCGAATTCGTCGCCGCCGAGGCGAGCGACGATATCGTCTGGACCAAGCACGCCGCGAATCGCCTCGGCAACCCGCTTCAGCAGCCCGTCTCCCGCCGCGTGTCCGCCGGTGTCGTTGACCAGTTTGAAGTGGTCGAGATCGATGAACATGAACTGATGTCCGGCGCCTCCGACCGACTTCGTCGTGTCGGCGGTGCCGTCCTTGCGCGCCTGGCCGACCAGGTCTTCCATGGCGCGGATGAAGCTGGAGCGGTTGGCAAGGCCGGTCAGCGCATCGTGTGCCGCGGCGTGCGCCAGCTGGCGCTGCAGCGCGCGCGCATCGGTAAAGTCCTGGAAGACGATGACCAGCCCGCAGAATTCGTTCCGTTCGTTGATGATCGGCGACACCACCTGGCGGATGCTGCAGCGCGTGTCGTCGCGCCGGATCAGGACGGCGCGGCTGTTCTGGTCGGCGGGCGCATGAACGCCAACTGCGGGCCGGGTGACGCCGATCCTGTGCCCCGTCTCCTCGTCGACCGCCCAGTAGACATGGCCAAGCATCTTGCCGAGAGCCTCGCCGCCGGCAATCCCGGTCAGCTTTTCGGCGACCGGGTTCATGAAGGTGATACGGTTTGCGGCATCGGTGCAGATGACGGCATCGCCGATCGATTGCAGCGTCACCCTCAGCCGCTCCTTTTCGTCGGCAAGCATTGCCGCCGACACAGTAAGGCGCTCTTCGGCCTCCTTGCGACGGGTGATGTCGGTCAGGCTGCCGATGGCCCTGATCAGCCGTCCATTCTCGTCGCGTTCGATGGCCTTGCCGCGGTCGAGTATCCACATCCAGTGGCCATCCTTGTGGCGCATCCTGAACTCGGCCTCAAAGAACGGTGTCTTGCCCTCGAGATGAGCGCGATCCGCTTCGGCGACAGTCTCGCGATCGTCGGGATGAATCATCGTCAGCCAGCGATCGGTGTCGCCATCGAGCTCGCTATCCGCATAGCCCAGCATCTTGACCCAGGTCGAGGAATAGGTCGTGCCGCCCTTGCGCATGTCGAGGTCCCAGACGCCTTGGCCGGCACCGGCGAGCGCGAAATTCCAACGCGTCTCCGCTTCGGCAATGCGCGCCTCGGCCTGCTTGCGCGCGTCGATGTTCTCGATTTGCGAGACGAGATAGAGCGGGCGGCCGCTGGTCTCATCGCGAATGACCGAACCGGCAAGATGGGCCCAGACGGGCGTTCCGTCCTTCCTGAGATAACGCTTCTCGAAGTGGAAGGAATTGACCGTGCCCGCCTTCAGATCGTCCATCGTCTCCCGCCCGATCAGCAGATCGTCGGGATGCGTGATCTGGAAGAAAGTCAGCGCCTCGATCTCTTCGCTTGTGTAGCCAAGCATGGCGGCGAAGGCTGGATTGGTTTGGCGGATGCGACCGTCGAGACCGACAACCACGATGCCGATCGCCGAATCCTCCATGGCGCGGCGGAAGCGCAGTTCGCTCTCGGCGATCTGCTGGCGATCCCTGCTGATCCTGCGGATAGACAGGGCGGCGAGGAACAGCGCGCCCGCCGCCACCGCCACCGCGATCTGCAGGCAGAGCCTCAACGCTTCGGTGCCGAAATCCAGGCTCGACAGCAGGATCGATGTCGCCAGCACGCCCAGGCCGGCGACGAGCAACGCCAGCCCTGCATGCCCAAGAGATTTTCGGCTGGTTGATCCTCGCCACATCGCGATACGTGCCACCCCCGTGCGCAAACGCATGTTCTCGCATCAACCTTGGCGGATCGATTTTAAGGAAAGGTTGCGTCCGGCATGCCGGCGTGGTCGCTAACCGGCAAACAATTGCCGGCATGATTAAGGATCGGTGCACGGGTCCGCGATCGTTACGAAACGCTACCAGCGTATGAAAAACCGTCCGCCGAGCGCACCGAGCAATGCGAGCGCTGCGATCGCTGTCGTGTACCAGGTGGCGACGAAAAGCGGCGAGTCGTCGAAGCAGTGCGCGGCATAGAAGGTTGCCGCCAGCCCGCCGGCGAGCAGACCCGCCACCGCACCGGCAAGCACCGGCCGTGTCGGCGCGCCATAGCGCAGCATCCACAGGAAGATGGCAAGCGGGCCAATACCGATCAGCGGGATGAAGCCCATGCAGAGCATCATGTTGGAGCCGACCATCCGTGTACCCCACAGCGCCTCCGGCACCATGAAAAGCTCAAGAAGCACCGCCACGGCGACCAGCACCGGCGCCGCAGCCATCCAGGCCATTGCCCGGCCCGTCGAGGCGCCCGGCGTCGACAAGGCGCGGATCAGGGCGAAGGCGCTGACGGCCAGCACGATGGTGAAGACGAATTTGGAGAGGAAGCGCATCGTGTGAGCGGCCGCCATGAAGTCCGGGCGCGGGCCGATGGTCAGCAGGAATACGACGGCCGCGATCACCGCCCCCGCACCGGCGGCCAGCCACCAGGCCGATAGCAGCGGGATTGCCTTGCTGCTTGCGTCGGCGTCCAGCGCCTTGATGAGATCATCCGTCCTCATGTCATTCCCGCCCGAACCGCCCCTGCCCGAATCGCTTGGCTATCGCGGCAAGTCCGCGATGCAGCGACACACGCACCGCCGTCTCGCTGATGCCGAACTTCGCCGCCGTCTCACCGATGGACCGCCCTTCCACCGACACGGCCGAGACCACGGAGCGCTGTGCCGGCGACAGGCTGTCCAATGCCCGGTTGATATCTCGCTCGCTGACGGTCTCGGTTTCCGGCTCGGCGAACGTCTCGGCGATATCGTCAACATCGATCTCGATGCGCCGTCCTCGCCGCCGGAACGCATCGATCACCTTGAAGCGGGCGATCGCGTAGATCCACGGCAACACCGGCGCATCCTGACGCCAGGTATGTCGTTTTACATGAATGGCCAGCAAGGTTTCCTGCACGACATCCTCGGGATCGACCCCGCCCTGCACGATCTTGCGCCTGGCAAAACCGCGAACCAGCGCGGCAATCCGGTGCAGAAAGTCGGCGTAAGCCCTTTCATCTCCCGCGATCGCGGCCCGCATCAGCCGGGAAAGTTCGGCCTCGTCCTTGCCGCTCACAAGAGTTCACTCCCCCGAATTTCGCGTCTCGGCACTGATTTGTTACGTGGCCGGCGAAATAATGTCCAAGCCAAACTATCGGCAAATCACGAAAGATTGCGGCACACCGCGCGCCGATCGCCAGTGCGATATTGCCCAGCGCTCTTGTTCGAGAACTCAAGGATTGGCGCCGAACATGGCGTCCCGGAAAGACCTGAAGCCCTTTCGAACGGTCAGCTTCATCCGTCTGCGACGGTACTTGTTTTTCAGGCGGCCCAAGATCTGGAGATGTGTCTCATCGATAACCGGAGTGGATAGGGGATCGTTAGCATATGGCAGCTGTGCCAAGGCATCTGCATGCATGTTGGCGTAAGGCAACGAATCGTATCTGTCGAAGGGTGTGGGCGGGTCGTTCAATACAGTGGGATTGGTGTTGATCTCGAAAACCTGGATACGACCATCGACAATGGTGTAGTCGATCCTGCCATATGAGATCCCCGCCTTCTCGAAAATCGGCATCAGCTCTACCGCATGCGGATTGTCGCGCACAAAGGCGGTATGCTCGACCCGATGTCGCCCCGACATGCCGCCTCCCTGTACCTTTATGAACCACTCCTTGCTGGCGAAGCAGTGTTGCGCATAACTGCGCGCGCCGATCCGATATGCCGAGTATTTCCGGTAGCTGCCATCGGCACCTGCCTTTGCTCCAAACTCCACCACCATGGGGCGAACAAAATTCATCGTACCCAGGTCAGAGAGCGCCTGGCCGAGTTCCACCGGCGATTGCAACAGCGGCGGCACTTTATAAGCGGCGCCCGTCTCGTCACGCAGAAAGACAGGGAAACGCATTCCCGCCGGCAGACTTTCGGGTCTGTATACATTGAAATCATTGATGCCGTCCGCGAACAGCATACGCAATAGATCGAAACGCTGAAGGCTTTTTCGGGGATGGTTGAGTTGAAACAGATCAGGCTGCTGCGACTTCATCCGCTGGCTGAGATTGGAGCATGCTTCAATCTCTGCTTCGCTCAGTCGGTCCAAATCCGTCCAAAGAACGGTGCCTCTGGAAATCTCAAGCAGATGCTCCCGTTCGTCATAGGGGACAAAGCGCACAGAACCCTGCAAATCTGTTCGAAAATAGAGTAGCAGGCTTGCCAGGGTATAGGCATGCAAGCGATGGCAAACATAGAAGATCATGAGACAACCCGCCCCTACTCATGCACTCATCAACAGCTGGTATCAGAAAATTATCGATTCGATATCGCAATTACGAGCCGCCTTTCGACGATGAAGATGATCGTATTTCAACAACTTATGGCAGACGACGTTCCGGGCATGGCCGCGATGGAGGCCGCGGCCTGGGGAAGACTCGGTGCCAGCGAAAAAACAATTCACCACCGGCTTTCGCTCGGGCATACAATGATCCTGGCCATGGTTGAGAACCTTGTTGCCGGCGCGATCTGCTTCGTGGAAACCAGCCAAGATCCGCACGATACGGGAAGGTTCCCCAAGACCTTCTCCGCCTACTCTTCGCTTGCCAGGAGCCAACCTGCACGGTCACTCTACGTGTACAATCTTGGTGTGCGACCCGAATTCCGCGGCACCGACATGGCACGCCGCCTGTTGTCGCAAATGTCTGACTATGGACGGCAGGTCGGTGCGCGTTGGTTGGTCGGCGACGGACGTTGCCCGTCCTACGCGGGAGCACAGGACGAGTTGCCCGACAAGGTTCGGCCGGATCCGGAATTTCGTCGGACCATCGACGATTGGCATCGGACCGGTGTCATGCCTTCGGTGGAATCCATAACGAGGGATCCGCTACTGCGGTTCTATAACCGTGTTCTCCGGTGCGAATTTCTACATCTCGCGTCCGATTTTCTACCTGAAGACATGAGTTCCGGCGGATTTCGCGTTATCTTTGCTGTCGATCTTGCCCGATGACAGATCAGGCTGATCTATTTGACCCCATCGCCCATGGCAGCGATGCGTTTCCCGAATTCGCCCGTCGTCGGAGTTCAGGAGGCGCCAGTTGGGGCAAACCTCCTTATCCCGAGGTCGGTGAAGCCTTCTACGTGTTCAGCCATGCGCTTGTTTCCCAGGCCTTGAAACACCCGCTGTTGCTGCAGGCACCGCCGGGCGCCTATCAGGAGGTCAGGCAAAAGATCAGCGCCAATCCGGCCCTGGACCTGTTGACCCGTTCCATGCTGCTGTCCGACCCGCCGCGGCACATGCGCCTGCGCCGCCCATTGGCTGGTTCGCTAAGCTTTTCCTCCAGCAACGGGCTATTCGACCGGCTTGCGGCCAAAGCGTCGGAACTTACGCAGGCAGCTGTACAAAAACCGGAGTTCGACGCGGTTCGTGATATAGGCCTGCCGCTAGCGTTTTCAGGCCTGGAACAGATCCTTGGTATCGACATGGACGATCCCTGGCGGATTGGCGCCGACGCACAGCTTATGGCCAACGCCCTGGAAATAAGGGCCGGCGGCGTAGACGAAGACGCAAACGATGCCTGCCGCCGGTTGGAGGCATGGGTATCCAGCGTGATAGAACACGGTACTGTGCGCCCAAACGGTATTTCAGCTCAGATGCTTGCCGAAGTCGAGGCTGGCCGCTGGCTGAGAGACGATGCCATTGCAAACATCGTATTCCTGCTCTTTGCCGGGCAGGCGACAGTCGTCGATACCTTCGGCAATGCGCTGGTCGCGCTTGCACGCTTCCCAGAACAGCTTTCGCTGCTTGAAGATGGGAAAGTCAGTTGGTTTTCAGCAGCCGAAGAGCTGCTCCGTTTTTGCGCTCCGGTTCACTATGCCGGAGCGCGCATCGCCGCGGAAGATTTGCAATTTGGTGGCGCAACCATAAAAGCCGGGCAGGCCGTCGTACCCGTGCTAGCGAGCGCCAATCGAGACATTTCTGTTTTTCCGGCGGGCGACCGGTTGGATTTGGGTTCCGGCATTTCGTCGGCCCTTGCCTTTGGCACCGGACTGCATGCCTGTCTGGGTCAACACGTCGCCCGGTTAGAAATAGCTGTACTGCTGGAGGCCTTGTTCACGCAGGCCAAAGGCTGGTGCTTGGACCTTCCCAGGGTCGTCAGGCGGCATTCGGTGCTTTTCCACGGTCTGCAAGCCGCCCCATTCATCCGGCCCGCGGATCAACCATCGGTTTGAATTCGGCACGCCATTCGGGTCCCTTCATGCTTGGAATTGTGAGCCCGATATCAAGCGTTTGTGCTTCAGCGACCGATTGAAGCAGATCACCAATGTTGACTAAGCCTGTCAGGTATCGGTAGGTGAGCCGGTGCCAACCCGAACTTTAGGACAATGTCATGAAATATGCTCTTTCCACCCTCGCCGGCGCCACGGCGCTGGCAATCATGCTGATCGCCAGCCCATCGATGGCCGAGGATGCCGGCATCATTGTCTATAACGCCCAGCACGAAAGCCTGACCAAGGCGTGGGCCGAAGGCTTCACCAAGGAAACGGGCATCAAGGTCACGGTGCGCAATGGCGGCGACAGCGACTTCTCCAATCAGATCGTCGCCGAGGGCACTGCTTCACCCGCAGACGTGTTCCTGACGGAAAACTCACCGGCCATGGCGCTGGTCGAGAGCGCCGGCCTGTTCGCGCCGGTCGATGCCGACACGTTGGCACAGGTTCCGCAGGATTATCAACCGGCCAGCGGCAAATGGGTCGGCGTCGCCGCGCGCAGCACGGTCTTTGCCTACAACAAAACCAAGCTGACCGCCGACCAGCTGCCCAAGTCGATGCTTGACCTCGCCGATCCGAGCTGGAAGGGCCGTTGGGCCGCCTCCCCGTCGGGCGCCGATTTCCAGGCCATCGTCAGCGCCCTGCTCCAGCTCAAGGGCGAAGCCGCTACCGCCGACTGGCTGAAGGCGATGAAAACCAACTTCACCGCCTACAAGGGCAACAGCACGGTGATGAAGGCGGTCAATGCCGGCGAGATCGAAGGCGGCGTCATCTATCACTATTACTACTTCGGCGATCAGGCCAAGACCGGCGAAAACAGCAAGAATGTCGAGCTGCACTATTTCAAGAACCAGGATCCGGGCGCCTTCGTCTCGATCTCCGGCGGCGGCGTGCTGGCCTCGAGCAAGCATCCCAAGGAAGCCCAGGCGTTCCTGAAATGGCTGACCGGCAAGGGCGGTCAGGACGTGCTGAAAACAGGCGATTCCTTCGAATACGCGGTCGGCAAGGGTGCGGACTCCAACCCGAAGCTGGTGCCGCTCGCCGATCTGCAGGCGCCGAAGGTCGATGCCACGACGCTGAACTCCAAGAAGGTCACCGACCTGATGACGGCAGCCGGCTTGCTTTAGTTGCCATTCGTCCTAAAAGGACACCCGACCACGCTCCCGCGGGAATTCGCCTTCCGCGGGAGTGATTTTGTTTTTCGAGATGGCATTCGTCGATGACGACACGCTGTGTTCCCGACCGCGATCGCGGTCCTTCAATTGCTGCCGCTGGACGGCAACGGCACGGCGTCTGACCTGATGCAGTCCGCGGTCGATCTCGCGCGTTCGGGCCTGCCTTCGGGCACAGGTCGAAGGGCCCGGCGACGCGCACCGCTTTGGCTGGTCCTCGCCGCCATCTTCGTTGCGCTGCTGGCGCTGGTGCCGCTCGCCTTCATCGTCTGGATCGCGGTGCAGACCGGCTGGGAAACCGTCTCGGCGCTGGTCTTCCGGCCGCGTGTCGGCGAGCTTCTGGTCAACACTGTCCTGCTGGTCGCGCTCTCGGTGCCGATCACCATCGTGCTGTCGGTTGCGCTGGCCTGGCTGACCGAGCGCAGCGACCTGCCGGGCGACCGGATCTGGTCCTGGCTGTGCGTGGCGCCGCTCGCCATCCCCGCCTTCGTCCACAGCTACGCCTGGATCACCATGGTGCCGGGACTGCACGGCCTGTGGGCCGGCGTGCTGGTTTCCGTTATCGCCTATTTCCCGTTCCTGTATCTGCCGGTATCGGCGGCATTGCGCCGTCTCGATCCCGCCCTCGAGGACGCCGCCGCCGCACTCGGCCTTGGACCCCGACGCGTGTTCTGGCGGGTCGTGCTGCCGCAATTGCGGCTCGCCATCTGCGGCGGCTCGCTGCTGGTCGGCCTGCATCTGCTGGCCGAGTACGGCCTCTATGTCTTCATCCGCTTCGACACCTTCACCACGGCGATCGTCGACCAGTTCCAGTCGACCTTCAATGGACCGGCCGCCAACATGCTGGCCGGCGTGCTGGTCAGCTGCTGCTTCGTGCTGCTCGGCCTCGAAGTGCTGGTGCGCGGCGAGGAGCGCTATGCCCGCGTCGGCTCGGGTGCGGCGCGCCATCAGCAACGCGCAAGCCTCGGGCGCGCCACCATTCCGAGCCTGCTTTTGCTTGTCGTCACCACGCTTTTGGCGCTCGGCGTGCCGTTCGTCACCATCGGCGGCTGGCTTGTCGCCGGCGGCGCCGCTGTCTGGCGCCTGGAC
>NZ_RZTT01000177.1 GCF_003996995.1 Mesorhizobium sp. M7A.T.Ca.US.000.02.2.1
TCGAGGTTCTGGAAATGCCGCTCGACGAGGCGCTGGCCGGCATCGCCGATGGCCGGATCATCGACGCCAAGACCATTATCCTGATCCAGCATCTAAAGCTCAACCCGATCGCCGCCTGAACGGCGCCGGTCCTCCTTAGCCAAGGCTTCGGGAGGACACTCCTTCATCTATTCGGGTGGCCCGCCACCCGAAGCTCGAAGAGCGAAGGGTGGTGCGGATGAAGGGACTCGAACCCCCACGCCTTTCGGCACTGGAACCTAAATCCCATGACGGGCACGGTCCTCCGTTGATTTTGCTGGGAAATTCCCCCACGGTGTCCAGAGTTTCGGGCACACTTGGGGCACACCGGGCACACTTTCGGGCACAGTCTTGCCACCGTGTTCCGGCCCCTGTAGAGGAGGCACCGAAGCGCGTGTGGTGGAACTGGTAGACACAGCAGGTTTAGGTCCTGCCGCCGCAAGGTTTGGGGGTTCGAGTCCCTTCACGCGCACCACCTCATGAGATGAACACGTCGTCGGCGATGATGGTGTCGAAGCGCCGGCCCGCGAAGTAGGCTTCGGTCAGCTCGGGATAGACCCGGCCACGGAAGTCCACCATCTGGATGCCGCGCTGCCAGTCCCGCTCCCTGCGGGAGACCTCGGTGGCGGTCATGCGCTCAATCTGCTGCGGGGGCATAGGGAACGTCATCCGGCCACTCACGGCATTCTGGAGGCTCTCATGCCGCAGGACGGCCATGAAGTCACTGGCGTACTCATGAAAGAAGCTACGGCCCCAGTCGGGCCTGCCTCCATACGCGGCCAGCATCATCTCCTCCTTCGGGGGCCTGAAGCTCATCTCCAGTTGCCCTTCGGCTTTCTCATAGGTGCCCTTGCGGGCGAGGACGTGGGCTCCGGGGCCTCTCTTAGTTGCCATTCAATCGCTCCTCGATTGCGTGTTTGAGGTCGAGCAGGAATGCCCGCTCGGTGTTGGTTTCGGTGCCCGGTCGGAAGACGACCCGCACCTTGCAGAGGGATCGGTTCCAGAACAGGGCTTCCAGAGGGGTGCCAGTGATGTAGACCTTCACAGCCATCCTCGCAGGGTGTTGAAGGCGACCATCCCGACGACGATGCCGATGGCCGGCATGAGTTCGGGCGGGGCGACGTGAGACATGACCACGCTTGCCAAGAAGACCATGACCATCGCGAACACCACGGCGATCTTGCCGAGGGCGATCAGGAGGGTCAGGACGGGAACCCACCATGGATCAGGGGCCGGGGGCAGGACGCGGACCAGCAGCTCGGGCCGGAGGATTGCGTGGCCGACCATCATGCCTCATGGACCCCAGTGTGGAGCCATCGGAACAGTTGCCGCTTGGTCTTCGGCTCCCACAGCTTGCCGTCCGGTCCGCAGCGAGCCCCGTACTTGCGCTCTGCAAACGGGTGCGCGGACTGGGGTCCCCACACAGGGTCGGTCTCCATCACCTCGGGGTTGCGGCAGGCGGTGCCGTCGTCGCTACGGAAGAAGGTGCAGTCCTTGCAGAGCTTCATGCCGGCACCTCACTGATCTGGACGGGAACCACGGTGTAGCGGAAGGCTCGCGCCCAATGCTTCCAGCGGTCGATGTGGGCCAGCGCGTCGGCCTTGCGGTGGAACAGCTTGGCTTTGGTGATGTCGGCGTCCCGCTTGCGGTTCCACGAGCTTTCGCCCTTGACGTAGTGGCCGGTGTCCACGTCCTTGATCACGTACCTCATGCCTTCACCCCCACGACGGAGGACCAGAAGCCCGCCTTCAGGAATGGCGACTGGCGACTGAAGGTCCCGTCAGGCAGCACGTGCCACCAGCGGTAGCCGAGCGCCTTGTACCAGAGCGTGACGATCATTCCGCCTCGCGGCCCGAGGACATCAGTGGCGGCCCAGCGGAGTGCCGTTCTCTGACACCACGAGCGTTTGTGATAGGTGCCGAGCTGATAGAAGACGGTGCCGAGCGCGGGACTGCCCTCAAACTCTGCGATCTTGGCGCGGGCCTTGCGGAACTCGGCGTAGCGAGCGCCCACGTCCGTCATGAAGACCAGCCCAGCGCCGTACGCTGCGATGTTGTCCCAAATGCCCATGTCGATGAGACTCGGCGAGGTGGAGGCGGCGAGGCCGAATGAGATGCTGGCGAGAGCGAGCGGGGGCCAGACCGCGAGGAGGCCGTGGAGGATGCGTTTCATGCGACTGGTTCCTTTCTCGGGACAAAAAAAAAGCCCCGGCGGTCAGCCAGGGCAAAGTCGGACAGAAGATTGAAGGGTGGTTTTAGGCGGTGCGTGTGGTCCGATAGGCCGCCACTCCCACGGCGATACCGACGAGGGCACCCCACAGGTCAGCACCCGGCACCCAAAGGAGGGTAAGGCAGAGGATTGATGCGATACCGGCGGCGAGGCCGATGGCTACGGCTTTCATGGGTCACTCCCTGTTGGAAGGGACCCAATTAACGCGAGGCGAGGTACACCACAAGGTAGAACCACGCGATGCCGCAGAGGGACAGGACACCAACGTAGGTGAGGTAGGACTTCATGGCCCGGCGCTGGACTGGGCAATGACAAGGAAGCGGACTTTATCAGCCTCCTTACCGCGCACCCTGCGGGGGCTTTGATCAGCGCCCCGGAACTGCCAGACGGTCAGCCAACCGTCGTCAGAGTAGAACACCCGCCCGTCGAGCATTTCGAGCCGTTCCCTCACGCCGCCTTCTCCAGCAGGGCCACGATGTCGTCCAGACCGTTCGGCCTGATCTGCATGTAGCGAAGCGTGGTGGTCAGCTCGGTGTGCCCCATCCACGTCATCACGCGCTTGATGTCGACCCCGGCGTTGATCAGCCGAGTACAGCACGTATGGCGCAGCGTGTGGGGCGTCACGTCATGAAGCCCAGTCGTGGACCTCATGGTGGCCCAGCGGCCCTTCATGCTGTCCTTCGAGCCCCCGGTGAAGGGACCCGCGCGATTGTGTAGGGTCTTCTGCCTCCGGGTGAGCGTCTCGCGGACCCTCCGGGTGAGCGGAATGGTGCGAGGCTTGTTGGTCTTGGTGTGCCAGAAGGTGACTGACGTGAACCCCTTGGCGAAGGCGTCCCAGCGGGCGTCCATCGCTTCCGAGTAGCACCGGGCTCCCGTGTCGATCAGGAACTCCGTCAGGTCGCGGAGGTCTTGGTCCCCCGAGGCGGTCCAGAAGGCTAGGATAGCTCGCTCCTCCAGCTCATCCACGTAGCGGAACTTCGTCTGCTCCTCCTTCGAGAACCGGATGCGAGGTATCTTGTTGATGACCCCGGCGTCATGGGCGACGTGTAGCATCTTCGACAGCGCCGCGCACTTACGGTTGATGGTCGAGTGAGACAGCCCCCGGTCAGCCAGATCGGCCCTCATCTCCGCGATGTCGGCGGAACCGATGTCGGCCACCGGCTTCTTCTCGCCGAAGTAATCGACCACGGTCTTGGCGTTGATGAGTGCGGTGGAGGCCGATTTCATGCCGGCCCAGTGGGTGCGCTCAACGTGCTTGAACAGCGAGCCGAGCAGGGCGAGGTCGCGGTTGCCGACCTTGCCGGTAGCAATGGCGGGGAGGGCGCGTCCCTCTGCCACGGCGAGGTTCGCCGCACCTTCCCAAGCCGCAGCCTGCGCCTCGGTGTCGAAAGCAGGCCGGTGTCGTTTACCGTTCGCGTCGGTGACGCTAGCCTGCCATTTATTGCCTCGCTTCCTGGCCATTGTCGTTGGTCTCCGTATGGAAGTAGCGTGAAATCTTTTCTGCCAGCCCGACACCGCGCCGAGTTGGGGCCGCAAGTTGGGCTCGACCGTCGAACGGGTCAGTCACCGTCGTGATCAGGTCTAGACCGGGCTTTGGATTTGCGCGGTGGTCTGCGCGGTACTCGCCCTTCGAGAGGGCCAGTATATTCCGAGAAAGCGCGGATCGGGAAAGTCCCGTGACCGGGAGTAAATCGGCCACTTTCTTGCCCGGTGACACCGCAACCAGCAGGTACACTAGGAGTTGAGAGAGTTCCATTTGAGCGTCGAATGCTCGGAACTCCTCAACGATCTTGATTAGGCTCCTAAGCTCGCGCTTATAGCTGTCGGCTTCAGAGTACATGTCTTATCTCCCCATCTTGCTGCGTGTGATTGCCGCCCTCGTAGCTAATCACTGCCGTATAAGTATTGCGCAGCTAGAGGGATCGATTATGCTGCCTTCTGATAGATTAGATGGGCGAGGTCGTTGACCTTGCCGTGAGCGAACAGGAAAGGCTGCTGAACCATGTGGCTCGCCGCCGGGTGTCCGTCGACCATCGCTCTAAGCGTAGTCGTAAGGAACTCAATTGCTAGGGTTATCTCCCTAACGGTCTGCTTGTCCATAGAGGCGATTTGGGACGCCACCGCTATTTCCAGTCTCATTGCCGTCAACTTCCTCGATTTTTAATTAAGAGTGAACGTCCCGTCAACGGGACATAAGCCCTTATGGTTAAACTGACCCGCCGTCCATCACAAAATGTTTGCGACTGTCACACAGGGATTAGACTTTAGTAGTGTCTGATACTCACCGCTTTTCCCGCACGAAAAGCCATCGGAGGAACCAGTTCCACAGGAGGGCTCCGATGCCCGCCACGCCCATGGCACTTATGAAGCCGTAGCCGAGTAGGAGGATCGTGGTTTTACCCATCGTCGCCCTCCCGGCGGGCCGTTGTCAGTGTGATAGGAATATACTCCTCCTCTCTGATGGGGGCAAGCGCCTCTTTCGAGTTCTCCTTACTTTTTGAGTTTCCCTTGCATTCTCTGCTGCCAATCCCTGACAAGGAAGGCAGGGACGCAATCGGGAGGCTCGTTGGTGATTTGGTTGCGCTCGATCACCTCGGGCGGTGCCAGAGTGGGGCCGGCGAGGACTGTGTTGGCCTCCATGACATCAATCGTGCCGAGACCGCAGAGCCCGTTCAGGAGCGCCGCAAGCTCCTCCCGGTTATCGATCCGCAGCGTGAAGGTGGCTGAAGGTGGCAGGCCGAGTTCCTTCCGGTGAGCCTCGGCGTCGTTCTTCATGGTGAACCAGCGGCGCTGGACGTTGTAGACGATCATGCGTCCCTCCCTAGAAGCCGCAGGCGGTCATGAACCGCTTCCGGTCGAACTCGGGGTTGGTCGTCTTGCAATAGTCAGCGAGGTCCCCAGCGAGCGTCAGGAGGTCGTCCTGGCTCTCATCGGAACAGAATTCTTTGCGCTGCTTGAACAGCTTGGCGATTGCGATGAAGTCCTTCTTGGTCATGCGGCCCTCCTCATGGCGGAGTAGGAGCGAGGGATGAAGTACGGGAAGGGGCGCTCGTCGGGACCGCAGCGGGAGCTGGCGTCTTCGAGGCTGTCAAAGACCCGCGCTTGGTAGCTGTTGCGGTGGAGGCCCTTGACCCCGGACGATCTGTCGGTGACCGAGGCGAACATTCCATTGCCTGTGTTTCGGATGATCCAGCGATTGCTCATGCTGCGCGTCCCCATGGTGCGAGTGTCTTGTCGTTGTCGTCGTGTTCATCGAACAGGCCCCCGTAGTAGGAGCTGATTTCCGCCTTCAGGTGCCCTACGTCCCAGCCCTGCGCCTCCAGAATGTCGGCCACGATGTCCGGGTACTGCTTGATCAGTCCTTCCAAGGTGTGGCCGCTGGAGAGTGACGTGGAGGAGCGGTAGCGGCTGGCTCCGCTGAAGCTGTGATAGCCGCCGCCATAGTCCTCATAGGGGTCACTTTGAGGGTCCCGCTTGATCACCAGCGTGGAGAAATCCGCGGTGATGAGCGTGTCCCGGAGGCCGAGGAGGAAGTGAACGTCCTGCCGTTCGCTGCGCGAGTGCTGGCTGAAGTAGCCGACCGAAATGTTTGTGCATTCCGGGATGAGCCCAGCGTACTCATTCGTGTCCGTGTAGGAGCCGCTGTCGTCGGGCCTGTACTGGCCGCCGAGGATCGCAGCGAGCGAGGTGGCGAAGGCGTCCGAGGCTGTCCGTCCTGCCGACTGGTGGGTGATCACGTCGTCGTAGCCGCGCCGGTCGAAGGCAATGGCGGCCTTGATCCCGTCCACGAACTTGGCGTCGTGCTGGACCAGATTGGAGGAGCCTATGCAGCCGCGCTCCTCGGCGTGGTGGATGATGTAGAGGCCCTCGACCCCAGCCTTGACCATCTCGGTCATGAGCCAGACCCCGGCGGTGTCGTCAGCGCCGAGGCACGAGGAGGCACCCTTCTTGGCCCTCTTGGACAACGTGAGGATGCCGTTCCGGTAGTCGAGAGTCTGCATCCCGGAGACGTAGTGAACCGTGTCCATGTGGGAGGACCACAGGATCGTCGGTGCCTCCCCGATTTTCAGCACAAGGTTGAGGGAGGCGTCCCGCTTAAAGCCGAGAGGCAGCAGGAACTTGTCGACAAAGGCGTCCTCCGCAGCGGACCCCGAGGGCCGCATATAGGAGAACATGTCAAGGATAGTGGCTTCGTCGGCTGATAAGGCCATCGTTAGGTCTCCTATAGGTGCGTTGAAGGGTTAGGCTGCGAGGGCCAGGTCGAGGGTGAGTTCGAGCTGGGCAGGGTGGTCGATGCGGCCAATCTCGACCGCGCCGTCCTTCCAGTCCCAAAACTGCTGGGTCAGGTAGCGAGTGGCTTCCCAAGCGAAGACCCGACCGTCGTCCAGCTCGCAATGCTCGGCGTTGTCGTGCCACTCCTCCGAGAACTCACAGTGGAAGGCGTGTTCGTCGGCATAGCTCTGCTCGTAGGTGTCGCCGTCAGCCAGCGTCACGTAGTCGAAGTAGTTGGTCGGATACCAAGTGGACGTGCCGTCGCAGTAGAACACGCTGCTGGTGTACCGCTGGGTGGCGTAGCGGCTGATGTTGTAGTCGTCCGGCGAGGAGACCAATTGGTCGTTAGGGAACACCTCGTCGGTGATGCTGCATGTGAAATAGTCCTCGAAGTAGCAGCTCTCACATACGGTCGCGCCCCTGTGGACACCGAAGCCACCGTCCTCGCCCAGCCGCCCCTCGCAGTCGTCGCAGCGGCACCCTTGCGGGTTATCTACGCTGGTCCCATTGGTGTGCTGCATGTAGACATCGCCGCGACCCCAAATAAGGTACTCGCCGTTGTCGGAGGCGTAGTTGAACACGTCGCTGTAGGGCACCGTGTAGAAGTCGCCGTTGTAGAAGCGCCGCAGGCGGGCACCCCGGAAATCGTCAGCGTCACCTTCCTTGTAGCCGGCAGCTTCCAGAGCCGATCCCATGCGGTGATAGTCGCCATAGACACGAGCGAAGATTTTCTTCTCCGGCCAGACCACACACCGCGCAGCGGCGTTGTCGATGTCGCCGATGTAGGCCACGCCTAGGTCAGGACCGGCATAGACGCGAGCTGGGTGGCACTCTCCGGCGAACTCGTCGGCGCTCTTGGACATGCAAGAGTTGGGTCCGTTCTCGTAAACCTCCTGCACCTCGTCGGCATCCTGCGTCACCTTCAGCTCGGCAGGGGCGAAGAATGACTGCCACGCAAGGCCCTGTTCTTGAATGAACTCCTCGGTCAGCACGTCGCCGAGGTACTTCTTCAGGTACTTCCCCGGCTTGATCGGCGTCAGCACTCCGGCCTTCCGCTTCTGCGGTGTCTGGTAGTAGGCGACAAGTCCCGGAAACTTCGTGGAGAAGCGCGGCATATGCTCGGCCCAGCGGCCAATGTGTGCCTTGAACCAGTCCTGCTTATGCCACGGCGAAAATTCAGAGTTGAGGTGAGGGATGAGGTCGCCGTAAGGCTCGGTGCCGGTGCCGTAGGCGACCATGTGAAGATGGCTGCTGGAGCCGTAGCGGCTCAACTGGGGCGCGAAGTCTTCCACCCCGTCGACAAGCTTGACGCTCACGGTGTCGACGCCGCCACGGTAGGGGCCAGCGGTACACACCAAGAGGTAGCGGCGGTAGCGGCCCCCGTCGATGTAGCCGTCCCACTCCTCCGGCGTAATGCCTGCCTCCGGGTCCGTCTTGGTCACCCTATCGTTGACCCTAACGACACCCTTCGGCAGCGTCGGTTCTCTATCGTGGGCTTCAGGAGCCCCGTCAGCACATTTCTTGCACATGTCAGTTTTCTCCGATTGTCCCGTTAACGGGTTGATATGGTCAAAGTGATCCGACCGGATGACCGGCGGTGTTGAGGAGTGCGACCCGGAAGCCGCGTTCAATGTGGCCCGTATCGTCATCCTTCAGGGTGGCAGGAATGACCTTGAAGTCAGCCACGACGCGCTGCCGGCGTAGGTTGAGAACGCGGGTTTGTCCGGCGTGTTCGGCACTCTTGCGGCTGATAAACAGTGTGATCCGGTCTGCCATGGTGGCTCCTATGTCCCGTTGCCGGGACTATCTGGACAAAATGGTGACGATGGTGAGGACGACGAACGCGACCCCGGCGATTGGCATGAGCATGAGCAAGGCCCTGTCGGCCCGCTCCCTTGCCGCTGCGGCCCGCGCTGCCCGTTGCTTACGCTCAATATCCACCGCGACGAGGCGTTGAACCCCGGCGAGATATTGCGGCAAAGGCAGGCGGTCCGCTTCCCATTCTCTGCGAAGCTTATTGAGTGCTATCGTGTCGTTCATGGCAGTCTCCTATGCCAACGCGATGTCAATGAGTGCCCGCAAGAGCTTGCCAGCAATGCCGGGATCAAATGCGGCAACGCCGCCGACCAGCACTACAAGCGCGACAAGCGGCCACGTTAGAGTAATGAACATCTTCATGCTTCACCTATCCATTGGTTAAGACACCGGCAAGTGACTGCCAGTGACTAAACAAATGGTCGGACCGGGAAGCGTTATTGCTCCCCGGCCCGTTATTGTTGCCTAGTTTGCTTTTGTTGTGCCGCTTGTCTCTAGTGGGAGATGCAAGTCTAGGGCGTTTCTCTGGAGTGTTTGTTAGGCACTTACCGTGATCCCTAGCCCATTTGCGCTATACGCATTTGAGCGGCTTGTAGGTATCTCTGCCGTCCCCTGCTACCCTTCGCCTGTATCCGTTCCCGGAAACACCGCCCTAAAGCGGCAATGGCTATCTCTCACAGGGGTCCCGTGGACAGGACCCCGACCAGTGTTTAGTACGGTTACGGCTCATCGTCTCGCCGCTCTCGGGCACCGCATAGGCTCTGACCCTATGGCTCTGGTTACTATCGCCCGGTGATCGTGCAGGGGATCACACTACCCTTGGCCGCTTAATGGCGGTTGCCGCGCCTTTCGTCCCGTCTCGTGTCCCGTCTCCTCTCTGTCTCGTGTCTCTCTTGTGTCCCCAATATGGCCCGGCAACGGGACAAATGGCAAGAGGTTTTTTTGTGTTGGATGCAATTATTTTATAAGTCATTGTTTTTGTTGCAATAAAAAACACAGATAGATAGGCAGATTGTACCGCTTACGGGCCAATCGTGTCACGTTAGGTGTCCGATTGTGCGCCATTGGTGGCCCGTTAGGCGTCCTGATTTGCCTGCCGATCGTGTCCCTTGCGGTGCGCTATGGTGGCCCTAGGGTGTCGCCCAGGTATCGCGGTATCCAATGGTGACTGACTACCCAAAAGAGACTGATACAGATAGCCTCTGACAGGCATGTAATAACATAACACTTGAATGACATAGATAGCGCCATGCGTACCACGTTAGCGCCACGTTTGGCCGCCCATTGGTTACCATATCCAGCGCCATGCCATGTAGCACAAGGCCTTGAGCGTCATTTGTGCCCGAATGTGTGCCCTAGGGTCCTTTGGGGAGAACTGGCACGAGCGCTCGCGCGTGAGAGAGTGACCCCGGCGGGGGGTCGCGCGGAGCATCAACTGTCGAGTTCGACCCCTCGCATTTTTCTGTCAGTTTGAAACGCCCCCTTCAGAGCCACTACAGGGCCACTTCAGGGTCTACTTGATTGGGGGGAGGAGGGAGGGAGAGCCTAGCTCGATCCCATAGGGGCACTATCGTGTGCCTGGAGGTGGCCTATCGGTCCACATGTGACGCCCCCTAAAGGGCCACATCAAACGCCCCGTTAAGGGCCACATTTAACGCCCCTAAAGGAGGCCCCATAGGGACCCCCTCTAGCGACTGGAGGAGACATGCAGGGAGTACCCCTATAACACTATAGTGCAACCGGAGGGGCCTTTCCTGAAGGGAGGGGTAATCAGCCCATGCCGTAGAACATGGCCTTAGCCTCTGCTCTCTCCCTCTCTTGAGCGGAGGGTCCCTTACGGGCAGGACCGGCCTTGGAGTAGCCCTTGGGGCTCCCGCCGACCAGATGGGCCATGAAGACCTTCAGCTCTCGGTCGAGGGCCTCCTGCCTCTCCTGCTCCGCTGCCTTCTCCACGTCGCGGGACATCACGGAGGTCCAGTAGTGGACAGCCAGGGCGAGGGCGTCGAGCCTGTCGTCCTTCACGATGGCACCGCGGTCACGGGTGATCCGGGTCATCTGGTAGAACAGCCTGTAGCGGTTCCGGTGTTCGGGCTGGAGGCTCTCGGTGGACTGATAGTCTCGCTCGATGAGCTGGCGGTCGACCACGAGGCGGTGACCGTTCATGACCGGCTCCAGCGTGTCCACGATCCGCTGTTCCTTCTGACCCTTGGACCGTTCGGTCTCACTGATCTTGCAGGGGTGGATGCGGGACATGACAGGCGCCAAAATCTTGTTGAACATGCCGTCGCCGAAGTTGGGTTCGATGACCACCTCGTTGACGCCGTACTCCTTGGCCTTCATCGCCAGAGCTTCGAGGGTGGGGTCCTCGTAGCCGCCAGTGAAGCCGCCAGCGTCCAGCAGGAACAGCCGGCCCATGAGGGTGGCCACGATGGCGTAGCCCGTCTCGTCGCCGCCACGACCGCTGGGGTCGATAGCCATGACGATTCCCGTGTAGGGCTTCCAGTCGTCCTTGGAGACCATGAAGGGTCTGTAGAAGCGATCCCCGTCGAACCCTACTGTGGGAACGTCGTTGACCACGTTGGCGCTGTCTAGGCCCCATGCGAGCTGGATAGGGGCCGAAAGTGGATCTAGGTCCATGACCATCAGGTCCCGGAGCTTCAGCGGGTAGCGGTCCGCGTCGGCCAGCGAGGTGTCCAGCATGAACTGGAGAGCGAAGCCGGCAGCGCCGTACTCCGCGAAGTTCTCCATCAGCTTCTCCTCGTTGAAGCGGGTACACACAGGCTTGCCTACGAGGTCCTTGGAGCCCCTCAAGTCCCGGAGGAGATAGGAGGCCAGACGGGACCCGTAACGCGCCTGCTGGGCCGCTGTGGGGTAACGGGAGGGGATGATGCGTATCTCATAGCCGCGATCAGGCAGGGCGTTGTAAATCGACTGCTCTGTCTGCGGGGTGCCGAGGTAGATGATCTTGGGATCGTGCTTCATGAAGGCCGGATCGAAGGGCTTCAGGATAGCGGCGAACTCCTTCGTCAGTTCCTTGAGCTTGTCGCGCATGGCCTGCGTTGCGGAGTTGTTGGTGACCTCAATGTCGTCGGCGATGATCACGTCAGCGCGGGAGCCGGTGAGCTGGCCGGTGATGCCGACCGATTTGACCGAGGGGCTGTCGTCAGCCGAGGCCGGACCCACGTCGAAGGCGATCTTCGAGTTGCGTTGGTCGCCGGTAGGCTTCAGGTGCTTGAGGAAAGGCACCTCGTTGATGAGGCGCAGGGTGAAGGTGGAGAAGTTGTCGGCGCGGGTCTTGGAGGCTGACACCACCATGATCTTCAGTTGCGGATCGCGGTAGAGGAGCCAGCAGACGTAGGCCGCCGTGACCCAGCTCTTGCCGATACCCCGGAAGGCCATGATGACCAACTTGGAGGGGCCGTTCTGGAGCCACTCGGCCATCGCGTACTGCGACCGGGTGGGCTCGGGGAGCTTCAGGTGTTTCCAGAGGAGAAAGAGGAAGGTCTTGAAGTCGTCCTCAAGGCGCACTTGCGTCGAGAGGTGGGTCGAGGAGTTCAGGGCTTGTTTGGTCACTGTTCCCTTCAGGGG
>NZ_RZTT01000178.1 GCF_003996995.1 Mesorhizobium sp. M7A.T.Ca.US.000.02.2.1
GCCAAAACCAGCGCCGCAATCGGCAAGCAAACTGCCTATTCCGCGCTGGGAGTTCATCGCCCTGTGCGCGGCGCTGATGGCGCTGAACTCGCTGGCCATCGATATCATGCTGCCCGCGCTGCAGCAGATCGGCGCCACGCTCGGCGTCGAAAATGAAAACCACCGGCAGTACGTCATAACGGCCTACATTCTGGGCTTCGGCGGCGGACAGTTGTTCTTCGGGCCGATCTCGGATCGCTTTGGGCGTCGCGCACCACTGGTCGCCGGGCTGGTGATCTATGTCGCCGCGGCCGCGGCTGCCGCCATTGCGCCAAGCTTTGAGACACTTCTGCTGTGCCGGGCCGTGCAAGGCATTGGTGCGGCCGCCACCCGCGTCATCGCCGTATCGATCGTGCGCGATACGTTCGACGGCCGGCGCATGGCCGAGGTGATGTCGCTGATCTTCATGGTGTTCATGGCGATACCGGTCATTGCTCCCGGCATCGGCCAGTTCATCATGCTGTTTGCGACCTGGCATTGGATCTTCGTCACCATGGCCGTCGGTGCGCTCCTCGTCTCGGCCTGGTCGCTGCTGCGCCTTCCTGAAACGCTGCATCCCGAACATCGCCGGCCGTTGACACTCAACTCCATTGTCGGCGGGTTTCGCATCGTGCTCACCAACCGCATTGCGATCTGCTATGCCTTCGCCAGCACCTTCATCTTCGGCGCCATGTTCGGCTTCATCGCTTCGGCGCAGCAGATCTATGTCGACATCTTCCATGTCGGCGAGATGTTCCCGGTCATCTTCGCAGGCGTCGCGGGCGTGCTCGCCTTCTCCAACTTTCTGAATTCGCGCCTTGTCGGCCGCATCGGCATGCGCCGCCTGTCGCAGAGCGCGCTGCTGCTGTTCCTGGTCATCAGCCTTGCCTGGCTGATCGTTTCGCTGGAAATGAAGATGCCGCTCTGGCTGTTCATCACCTTCTTTGCCTGCGCCATGCTTCCGTTCGGTGCGCTGGGCGCGAACTTCAACGCGCTGGCCATGGAGCCGCTCGGGCAACTGGCCGGCACGGCGTCGTCGATCCTCGGTTTCATGCAGACGTTTCTCGGCGGCATTCTCGGCACGCTGATCGGCCAGGCCTTCAATGGCACGGTGACGCCGCTGGCCGCCGGCTTCTGCAGCGTCTCGGTCGCGGCGCTGCTGATGATCTTCATCGCCGAGCGCGGCAAGATGTTCCAGCCACAGAACGCGCCCGTTTCAGGGCACATCACCGACTTGCACTAGGATGCACCCTCAAGGGCCGCCGTGAACCGGGGGGCGAGCATACGCCCCGCGATTGCTTCACCCATGCGGTCCGAAAAGGGCAATGGCAGAGCATCATCGAGTGCCCTGAGAATGGATGCCACGAAGGCCCGGCTGCGCTGGGCATCGGTTCCCAGATCGGCATATGTGGCGCGAGGCTTGCCGATCAGTGTGCCGTTGCGGCGAAGCGAGAACCGCAGGGTCAGGGACATGCCCGCGGTTCCGGGTGGCGGTTTCCAGCAGGCATAGATAGCGTCCGACATCTCCTTTATCGTATCGACGGGATCGGGACTGCGACAGCTGCGCTCCTGCGACCTTGCTTCCAGGGAACTGGCGAACAGAGCGACGGCAAGAGCCGTCGCGACAAATGCGAACCGAGGTTTCATTCGAGAGCCTCCGGATTTGCGTGAAACTGCACCGCTCCTTCGGCTAACGCAGGAATCGTTCCTATGCCGCCCAGAGTTCGCGGCGCAATTCGTGCCAGCTTTCGCGATCGGGCGCGACAAGCAGGCCGCCGCCGAGATGCGAGGGCAGATAGGCGCTGCCGTCGAAGCGCGCCGCGTGGCCGCCGGCCTCGGCATGGATCAGCACGCCGGCCAGATGATCCCACGGCATCAGCTTGTTGTAGACGACGAAGTGGGCATGGCCGCTCGCCAACAGGCGGTATTCGTGCGCGGCGCAGCGATAGGCGAATTGCGACAGGATCTTCGTCTGGTTGCGCGCCAGCCGCGACCGCTCCGGTTCGGGCATATATTGCCAAGAGACGGAGCCGGTCATTTCCGAGATCGGCGCGGGTGCCGCGACATGCACCTTCTCCAGGCTGCCATGCGCATGCCGGATATGGCTGCCGGCGCCCCTGGCGCCGATCAGCCAGTCCTTGCCGACGGGATCGTGGATGATGCCGGCAACCGTCTCGCCCTGGACCACGACCGCCAGCATGACGCCGAACAAAGGCACGCCGGAGGCGAAGTTGAAAGTGCCGTCGACCGGATCGATGACGAAGGCCAGATCGGCATCGCCCAAGCCATCGAGCAACGCCGGATTGTCGGAACAGGCCTCCTCGCCGACGACCATCGCTGAGGGGTAGCGCTCAAGCAGCCTGGCGGTGATGAGCCGCTCGGCATTGACGTCGGCTTCGGTCACAAGGTCGGCGGCCGAGGTCTTCTGCCTGACATCGCCATCGCCCAGCCGGCGAAAGCGCGGCATGATCTCGGTCAGCGCCGCCTCGGCCAGAATGCCGGCCAGCCAATCGATCGCGGTGTCGTCAAATGTCATCGGAAATGTCTTGCCTTGTGGTGAGGGTGTCGTTGAGGGCAGCGAAGTCGAACAGCTTCCTGTCGAGCAGGTGCGATGGCCTGCTGTTCGACAGCGCGCGCAGCATCGTATCCTTGCGGCCGGGCATACGCTTTTCCAGGTCCTCGAGCATCGCCTTCATGGCATTCCGCTGAAGACCTTCCTGGCTGCCGCAGAGATCGCAGGGAATGATCGGGAAATGCATGGCGGCGGCGAATCTTTCCAGATCGGCCTCGGCGCAGTAGCTCAATGGCCGCAGCACCATGACGTCGCCGTCGTCGTTGAGCAGTTTAGGCGGCATGGCGGCGAGACGGCCGCCATGGAAGAGGTTCATGAAGAAGGTTTCGAGAATGTCCTCGCGATGGTGGCCGAGCACCAGTGCCGAGCAACCCTCCTCGCGCGCAATGCGGTAGAGATGGCCGCGCCTGAGGCGCGAGCAGAGCGAGCAATAGGTGCTGCCCGCCGGCAGCTTGTCGGTGACGACGGAATAGGTGTCCTGATACTCGATCCGGTGCGCAATGCCGTGGCTGTCGAGATAGTCCGGGAGGATATGTTTGGGGAAATTCGGCTGGCCCTGGTCGAGATTGCAGGCCAGAAGATCGACCGGCAAGAGCCCGCGCCATTTGAGGTCGAGCAGCACCGCGAGCAGGCCGTAAGAATCCTTGCCGCCCGAGAGCGCGACGAGCCAGCGCTGGCCGGGCTTGACCATCGAGAAATCCTCGATCGCCTGCCGGGTCAGCCGCAGCAGCCGCTTGCGCAATTTGTTGAATTCGACCGAGGACGGCACGTCGGCGAACAGCGGATGGAAGCCGCCTTCGCTGTCGGCGATCGGTTCGATGTCTGGAAGCATGTTCATGGCATGTCGCTTTCAGTGGCCAGAGCGCCGGATTAGCGGACATGACCGACAAAGAAAAGGCCGCCTCGACGGGCGGCCTTTGCTTGGTGTCGCAGAACGCGCTCGTTTTAGCGCGAGTAGAATTCGACGACCAGGTTCGGTTCCATCTGCACGGCGAACGGAACGTCCGCCAGGCCAGGGATGCGCGAGAAGGTCGCGACCATCTTGTTGTGATCGGCTTCGATGTAGTCCGGCACGTCGCGCTCGGCGAGACCGACCGCTTCCAGAACGATGACCAGCTGCTTGGACTTTTCGCGCACTTCGACGACATCGCCCGGCTTGCAGCGATACGAGCCGATGTTGACACGCTTGCCGTTGACGTTGACGTGGCCGTGGTTGACGAACTGACGGGCGGCGAAAATGGTCGGCACGAACTTGGCGCGGTAGACGACCGCGTCGAGACGCGATTCGAGCAGGCCGATCAGGTTCTCCGAGGTGTCGCCCTTGCGGCGGTCAGCCTCTTCATAAACCTTGCGGAACTGCTTTTCCGAAACGTCGCCATAGTGACCCTTCAGCTTCTGCTTGGCGCGCAGCTGCAGGCCGAAATCGGAAAGCTTGCCCTTGCGGCGCTGGCCATGCTGGCCGGGACCGTATTCACGCTTGTTGACCGGGGACTTCGGGCGGCCCCAGATATTTTCGCCGAGACGGCGGTCGATCTTGTACTTCGCGGATTCGCGCTTGCTCATCGCATTCCCTTTTCAAAACAATACACCCGGAACCTCATGGTCCGGGTGAAGGAAACGCGCCCTCCTCTGGCCTCCGTTTTCGAGACCTGACAGGGTTTTCCCACGCAACGCGGCGGAAAACCCACGGGACACGTCAGTTCAAACAAGATAGTAGAATTGGATTTCCACGCATCTTGCGCACATAAAGAAAACCACCGGGCATTGCGGCCCGGTGTTGGCGCGCTGATTAAACGGAGATTTAACCGGTGTCAAGCTTGTGGCTGGCGTAGGCCATGGCGACGATATAGCGTCTCTGGGTTGAGTACAGTGCCGGATGTGGCGGGAGGTTGCGCCAGCGGCATCAGGAAGGGACCGGAGCAGAGGAGCTACAATCGCATGAAGAAATTCTTCCTTACCCTGACAGGAGCCGCTGTGTTGGCGGGATCCATGGCGGTCCTGACACCGGAGCCGGCGGAGGCCAGGCATTGGCACGGACACCGACATCACCAGGCTTGTCGCATCGTAATCAAGAAGAAGGTTATCTGGCGGCACGGCCACAAGAAGGTCATACGCTACAAGATCAAGCGCTGCAGCGGGCGCTGGTAGGCTCCTATCCGGTCTCAGGCGGCCGACATCAATTCAAAGCCCGCGGTTTTGGCCGCGGGCTCTTTGATTCCGGATGTTTAATCCTTAGTCTTTCGACTTCTTCTCCGGCAGGCCCTTGCGCTTCGTCTCGGCGAATTCCTCGAGCTGCTTTTCGCTCATCGATTCGTACATTCCCTTGGAAGCGCCCTGCAGTTCGCTCTTCTTGGTCTCGCCGCGCTTGGCCGACAGAGCCGCGCCGGCGGCTTTCTGCTGGGCTTTCGAGGTGGCTGGCATGGTTCTTTCTCCCGTTGGAATCTGGAGAAAAACGCAACGACTGCCGTGATGTTCCGCTTCGCAATCACGACATAGCCAGCCCGAAGCCCTGTATCAGGCGACGGGTCGGGAAATCGGCTCTTGCCGATGTGAAGACGGCAAGGTCGGGTCCTTCAGGCAGCATCTCGCCACGACCGCTCGGATCAATGTCGGCGAGAAGCGACAGCGCCCGGCGCGCAATCGCTTCAGCGGGGTCAAGCCAATCGACCGGCCAGGGCGCCGTCTTGCGCAAGCGATTGGCCAGAAAGGGGTAGTGTGTGCAGGCGAGCACGACGATATCCGTACGCAACGCATTATGTTCGACGAAGCACGGCGTGATCTCGGTGCGTACGGCCTCCTCATCGACGAAGCCCTCACGCATGTAGATCTCAGCCAGTCCCGCCAGCCTGTCGCTGCCGACAAGGCGGACATGGCATTTCTGCGCCCATTTGCTGATCAGGTCGCGCGTGTATTGGCGCTTGACGGTGCCAGGCGTCGCCAGCACCGAAACCAGCCCTGAGCGCGTACGTTCCGCCGCCGGCTTGATCGCAGGCACCATGCCGACGAAAGGATGCGCGGGAAATCTATCGCGCAGCGCATCGATCACCAACGTCGAGGCGGTGTTGCAGGCGATGACGGAAATGGCCGGCGCAAAGCGCTCAAGCAATTTGCCGAACAATTCGAGTATATGCGCCCTCAGCGCCGGCTCTTCCCAAGCGCCGTAGGGAAACGCAGCGTCGTCGGCGACATAGATGAAGCGGCGATCGGGCATCAGCACGCGCGCCTCGCGCAGCACGGTAAGCCCGCCGATGCCCGAATCGAACATCAGGATCGGCCGCTCAGTCATTGTCGGTTCCTTTTCCGCCAAGCGGCGGTATGTCATCGTCCTTGCCGGTGTCGGCAAGGCGCGCCGCTTCCGCCTTGCGGGCCCGCGCGGCGGCCGCGGGCAAGCGCCGCGGGTCGTCGCCAGGGGACCCGTCGCCGCGCGGCATCGCCGGAGAAAACCTGTCGAGCGACGAAATAATGCCGCGCAGCACCTTCAGCTCCGGTTCGGCAAAGCCAGGGCGTGTCAGCACCGCGCGCAGATTGTCGATCATTTTCGGCTTCTTCGGCGCCGGCCGGAAATAGCCGCGCGCTTCCAGCGCGCCTTCGAGATAGGCGAACAGGCCGTGCAATTCTTCCTTGCTTGCCGGTTTCATGTCCGGGCCGGAAAAATTGGTCCTGGTCTCGTCCTCCAGGCCGGACTTCATCCATTCGTAGGACATCAGAAGTGCTGCCTGGGCGATGTTGAGCGAGGAGAAATCGGGATCGACCGGGAAAGTGACGATCTCGTCGGCAAGGCCGACCTCGTCATTGTAGAGGCCGAAGCGTTCGCGTCCGAACAGGATGCCGGTGCGCTGGCCCATCACGTGGCGCGCCCGCAGCAGCCTGCCCGCCTCCACCGGCCCGCGCACGGATTTGAAGCCGTCGCGCTGCCTGGCCGTGGTGGCGAAGACAAAGTTCAGGTCGGCGAGCGCCGAGGCCAGATCGTCGAAGACGGTGACAGCGTCGATGACATGATCGGCGCGGCTGGCCGCCGCGCGCGCCTTCTCGCTCGGCCAACCATCACGCGGGTTGACCAGGCGCAGCTCCGACAGACCGAAATTGGCCATGGCGCGCGCGACCATGCCAATGTTCTCGCCAAGCTGAGGCTCGACGAGGATGATCGCCGGGCCGGCGACTGCAATGCTATCGGGATCTTTGATGACGGGCATGATTGTCAATGAACTGCTGTTTGCGGCATTTCAGCGTCCCTGCCACATTCGGCCGGGAAAATGAAGCATTCGCAAATGACGACGGCTCTGGCCTCCAATTCGTGACCGATCGCCGTTTGCGTGGCCAAAAGCGCTTTGATATACGGGCGACATCTCCCGGCCCAACGCCGCGCGGGCAAGGCCGTCCCATATCCAGCAACGAGGCATTCTTTCCATGGCGAAGATCAAGGTGGCGAACCCGGTCGTCGAACTCGACGGCGACGAGATGACCCGCATCATCTGGCAGTTCATCAAGGACAAGCTGATCCACCCTTATCTCGACCTTAAGCTTGAATATTACGACCTCGGCATCGAGCACCGCGACGCCACCAACGACCAGGTGACCATCGATTCGGCCAACGCCATCAAAAAACACGGCGTCGGCGTGAAATGCGCGACGATCACCCCCGACGAACAGCGCGTCGAGGAGTTCAAGCTGAAGAAGATGTGGAAGTCGCCGAACGGCACCATCCGCAACATCCTCGGCGGCACCATCTTCCGCGAGCCGATCATCATGAAGAACGTGCCGCGCCTGGTGCCCGGCTGGACCAAGCCGATCATCGTCGGCCGCCATGCCTTCGGCGACCAGTACCGCGCCACCGATTTCCGCTTCCCCGGCAAGGGCAAGCTGACCATCAAATTCGTCGGCGAGGACGGTCAGGTGATAGAGCACGATGTGTACGACGCGCCCGGCGCCGGTGTCGCCATGGCCATGTACAATCTCGACGACTCGATCCGCGAGTTCGCCCGGGCGTCGCTGAACTACGGCTTGCTGCGCAACTATCCGGTCTATCTGTCGACCAAGAACACCATCCTCAAGGCCTATGACGGTCGCTTCAAGGACATCTTCCAGGAGGTCTACGAGGCCGAGTTCGAGGCCGAGTTCAAGTCGAAGAAGCTGTGGTACGAGCACCGCCTGATCGACGACATGGTGGCCTCCGCCCTGAAATGGTCGGGCGGCTATGTCTGGGCCTGCAAGAACTATGACGGTGACGTGCAGTCCGACACGGTTGCGCAGGGTTTTGGGTCGCTCGGCCTGATGACCTCGGTGCTGATGACACCGGACGGCAAGACGGTGGAAGCCGAAGCCGCGCACGGCACCGTCACCCGCCACTACCGCCAGCACCAGAAGGGCGAGGAAACCTCGACCAACTCGATCGCCTCGATCTTCGCCTGGACGCGTGGCCTCGCGCACCGCGCCAAGCTCGACGACAATGCCGACCTGAAGCGTTTTTCCGAAACGCTGGAAAAGGTCTGCATCCAGACGGTCGAGTCAGGCTTCATGACCAAGGACCTGTCGCTCTTGATCGGCCCCGACCAGCCATGGCTTTCGACCACCGGTTTCCTCGACAAGATCGACGAGAACCTGCAGAAGGCGATGGCCTGACAAGTAAGCAAGATGGGCAAGCCCATCGTCTACGGGGCGGAGTACAGCGTCTATGTACGCATCGTCCGCCTCGTACTCGCGGAAAAAGGCATCGACTACGAGCTTGTGCCGGTCGATGTCTTTGCCGCCGAGGGCGTTCCCGCCTGGTATTTCGAGCATCATCCGTTCGGCCGCATCCCGGCCTTCTGTTATGACGGGTTTCGCCTCTTCGAGACCAATGCGATTGCCCGCTATATCGACGAGGCCTTCGAAGGACCGGCGCTGCAGCCTGCCGACGCGCGCGGCCGCGCCAGGATGGGCCAGATCATCGGCATGCTCGACGCCTATGGCTATCGCGCCATGGTCTGGGATGTTGCCGTCGAGCGGCTGGAGAAGGCTGAGCCGGATTCGGCGTTGATCGCCGGCGGCCTTGCTCAGGCCGAGACGGTGCTGAAGGTGCTGAGATCGCTGAAGCCACAAGGTCCGTGGCTGCTTGGCGACCAACTGACGCTGGCGGACCTGCACGCCGCGCCGATCATCGCCTATTTCGTCAAGGTCACGCAAGGGCGCGATCTGTTGGCGCGGTTCGCGGATATCCGGGACTGGTATACACGCGTCGCCGATCGTGCGAGCTTTACGCGGACTGAAAAGGTCGCTTAGGCCGAGTGAACTTCCTCAACGCCGGCGCCGCCCCTCATTGCCCTGCCGGGCATTTCTCCCCGTAAAACGGGGAGAAAGAGGCTGGCCGCAACGCCGGCGCCTCTTTTTTTGCAAGGCTGGCGATTGGCGAAAGCCGCGACGAAAGCGCCCTTCTCCCCGTTTACGGGGAGAAGGTGGCGGCAGCCAGATGAGGGGCAGCGCTACTTGGGAAGGTAGGGCTCCCCTTGAACTGCCCACTGGCTCACGCCGCTTCGAGTGCCGCCCTCACCGCTGCAATCGCATCATCGGCCTTGGAAGCGTCGGGGCCACCGGCCTGGGCCATGTCGGGCCGCCCGCCGCCGCCCTGCCCGCCCAATGCGGCGGAGGCCACGCGGACAAGGTCGACGGCGCTGAAGCGGCCGACGAGGTCGTCGGTGACGGCCACCACGACGCTTGCCTTGTTGTCTTCGCCAGCGCCGACGAAGACGACGACGCCGGAGCCGAGCGAGCTCTTGCCGGCATCGGCCAGCGGCTTCAAATCCTTCGGCGAGACACCGGAGACCGTCTTGCCGAGGAAGCCGATACCGGCGACCGTCTCATTGGCGGCTGGAGCATCGGCTGACGATCCCCCGCCCAGCGCCAGCTTCTTGCGCGCCTCGGTCAGTTCCTTCTCAAGCTTTTTGCGCTCTTCGAGCAGCGTCTCGACGCGCGCCGGCACATCGGCCGGCGAAATCTTGAGCACGGCCGCCGTCGCCTTCAAACGCCGGTCCTGCTCGTCGAGATGTTTGCGCGCGGCTTCGCCGGTCAGCGCCTCGATGCGGCGCACGCCGGCCGCGACCGCGCTGTCCGACACGACACGCACCAGGCCGATATCGCCGGTCGCCCGGACATGCGTTCCGCCGCAGAGCTCGACCGAATAGGGCCGGTTGGCCTTGGCGCCGTGAACGCCGGTGCCCATCGACACGACGCGCACTTCGTCGCCGTATTTCTCGCCGAACAGCGCCATGGCGCCTTCGGCAATGGCATCGTCGACCGACATCAGGCGCGTGGACACCGGGCCGTTCTGGACGACGATCTCGTTGGCCATGCGCTCGACCTCTTCGAGATCCTCCGGTGAAATGGGCTTGTTGTGCGAGATGTCGAAGCGCAGGCGCTCGGGCGCGACCAGCGAGCCCTTCTGCGCGACATGGCTGCCCAGCACCTCGCGCAGCGCCTCATGGATCAGATGCGTCGCGGAATGGTTGGCGCGCAACCTGGAGCGGCGCGCATGGTCGACTTTGAGCTCGACGGCAACACCGGTCTTGACCGTGCCGCTGGCCACCTCGCCGATGTGGACGAATAGCCCATCGGCCTTCTTCTGCGTGTCGGAAACCTCGATCGAGAAGCCCTCGCCTGAAATAACGCCGGTGTCGCCCATCTGGCCGCCGGACTCGGCATAGAACGGGGTCTGGTTGACGACGATCGCCACCGCGTCACCCTTGCCGGCGCTGTCGACAGCCTTGCCGTCCCGGACAAGCGCCTGGATGATGCCTTCGGCAGCTTCAGTCTCATAGCCGAGGAACTCGGTGGCGCCCGCCTTCTCGCGCACGGAGAACCAGATGGTCTCGGTCGCCGCGTCGCCGGAGCCTGCCCAATGCTTTCGCGCCTCGGCCTTCTGCTGCTCCATCGCATTGGTGAAGCCGGCAAGATCGACCGAGATGCTGCGCTGGCGCAGCGCGTCCTGCGTCAGATCAAGTGGGAAGCCGTAAGTGTCGTAGAGCTTGAAGGCCGTTTCGCCGTCCAGCATGTCGCCGGCATGCAGCGTCTCCGTCGCCTCGGAGAGCAGGCCGAGGCCGCGCACCAGCGTCTTGCGAAACCTGGTCTCCTCGAGCTTCAGCGTCTCGGTGATCAACTGTTCGCCGCGCAGCAGCTCCGGATAGGCCTGGCCCATCTCGCGCACCAGCGCCGGCACCAGCTTCCACATCAGCGGTTCGTTGGCACCCAGCAGCTGCGCATGGCGCATGGCGCGGCGCATGATGCGGCGCAGGACATAGCCCCGGCCTTCGTTCGAAGGCAGCACGCCGTCCGCCACCAGGAAGGAGGACGAGCGCAGATGATCGGCAATGACCCGGTAGGACGCGACCGTCTCCTTGTCGGGACCATGCCCGATCGCGGACGAGGCCGCGTCGATCAGGTGACGGAACAGATCGGTCTCGAAGACGCTTTCCACCCCTTGCAGGATGGACGCCATCCGCTCCAGGCCCATGCCGGTGTCGATCGAGGGGCGCGGCAGGTCGATGCGCTCCTCCTTCGTCACCTGTTCATACTGCATGAACACCAGGTTCCAGAATTCGAGGAAACGGTCGCCATCCTCCTCCGGGCTGCCGGGAGGGCCGCCCCAGATGTGTTCGCCGCGGTCGATGAAGATTTCAGAGCACGGCCCGCACGGTCCGGTGTCGCCCATCGCCCAGAAATTGTCCGAGGTCGCGATGCGAATGATGCGGTCGTCGGAAAAACCGGCGATCTTCTTCCAGAAGCCGGCCGCCTCGTCATCCGTGTGATAGACGGTGACCAGCAGCTTGTCCTTGTTCAGCCCGAACTCCCTGGTGATCAGGTTCCAGGCAAGCTCGATGGCGCGCTCCTTGAAATAGTCGCCGAAGGAGAAATTACCGAGCATCTCGAAGAAGGTCAGATGGCGCGCGGTGTAGCCGACATTGTCGAGATCGTTGTGCTTGCCGCCAGCGCGAACGCTCTTCTGGGCGGTCGAGGCGCGCGAATAGGGCCGCTTCTCCAGACCGGTGAAGACGTTCTTGAACTGCACCATGCCGGCGTTGGTGAACATCAGCGTCGGGTCGTTGCGCGGCACCAGTGGGCTCGACGCGACGATCTCGTGACCCTCCTTGCGGAAGTAGTCGAGAAATGTCGACCGGATTTCGTTCACGCCACTCATGATGCTGCCTTTTCGGAAGAGCCGCCGGCAAACCGGCGGAAATGGGCTCTGCGTTTTAGAAGATTAGGACTTGGCCTTTTAGCCGCCGCGCTTCACCC
>NZ_RZTT01000179.1 GCF_003996995.1 Mesorhizobium sp. M7A.T.Ca.US.000.02.2.1
GCCCTGGTGGCGGCCTTTTTGCTCCTGCAGCCGCTGTTTCAATGTCTCCATCAGTTTCTCGAAACCGCCCAGCGCCTCGACCAGTTTTTTCTCTTCGTCGGTCAGGTGCTTTTCGGCGAGGCGGCGCAACCATTCCTCGGGGATGTTGGCGACATCGACGGCATCCGGCCCGCCCAGTGCTTCGATGCCCTTGAAGACATGGGCAAACACCTGGTCGAAGCGGACGATATGGCGCTCGTCCTTCACCAACGCCGCACGGGCGAGGTAATAAAAGCCTTCGACGTCGTAGTCGACCAGCCCGGCTTCCAGCCCCTCCAGCAGCGACAGATATTCCCTGAGCGAAACGGGAACACGCGCGGCCTTCAGTTCGAGGAAGAAGGGGATGAACATTGTCTATCTACAGCAGATCATACTCGATGAAGCCGGTGCGGCGCGCGACATGGTCGTAGAGTTTGCGCGCGGTGGTGTTGGTTTCGTGCGTCATCCAGTAGACGTTCTTGACGCCGACTTTTTCGGCTTCCTGTCTCACTGCCTCGATCAGCGCAGCGCCGATGCCCTTGCCGCGCACATCAGGGTCGGCGAACAGGTCCTGCAGATAGCAGTTGTTTTTTTCCGACCAGCCGGAGCGGTGGTAGAGATAGTGGGTGAGCCCAACCGCCTTGCCGTCCAGCGTGGCGATGAAGCCTTTCGGCTCGAACTCACTTTCGGTGAACAGCCGCTTCCAGGTGATGGCGTAGACCTCTTCCGGCAGCTTCGTCTCATAGAAGGTGAGGTAGTCGGTCCACAGCCGCCGCCAATCGGCATGGTCGGACTGCGCGAGCGGGCGGACGATAATCTCGGACATGTCATCTCCTCTGAAGGTTTGGCCGAGGCTGCCTGCCTGTTCGGCTGCGGGCAACGGTCCACAGGAGGGAAAGCGCTGCTGCTGACCTATTGCTGCCTTCGTGCCATGAACGCCAGCCGCTCGAACAAATGCACGTCCTGCTCGTTCTTCAGCAATGCGCCATGCAACTTGGGCAGGGCGTTCTTCGGATCGGCGCGCAGATCTTCCGGCGCGATGTCGTCGGCGACCAGCAGCCTTATCCAGTCGAGCGCTTCGGAGGTCGACGGCTTCTTCTTCAAGCCGGGCACGTCGCGGATTTCGTAGAACTGGGTCAGCGCCGCTCGCACCAGGTTCTGCTTGATGCCGGGATAGTGGACATCGACGATTCTGTGCAGCGTGTCGACGTCGGGAAAGCGGATGTAGTGGAAGAAGCAGCGGCGCAGGAACGCGTCCGGCAACTCCTTCTCGTTGTTGGAGGTGATGATGACGATCGGCCTGACGGCGGCGCGGATGGTCTCGCCGGTCTCGTAGACGAAGAACTCCATCCGATCGAGTTCCTGCAGGAGGTCGTTGGGGAATTCGATGTCGGCCTTGTCGATCTCGTCGATCAAAAGCACGACCTTCCTGCCGGCGGCGAACGCCTCCCAGAGTTTGCCGCGCTTGATGTAGTTCCTGATGTCGTTGAAGCGCTCGTCGCCAAGCTGGCTGTCGCGCAGCCGCGAGACGGCGTCATATTCGTACAGGCCCTGCTGCGCCCGCGTCGTCGACTTGACGTGCCATTCGATGAGGTCGAGGCCAAGTGCTGACGCCACCTGGCGGGCCAGCTCCGTCTTGCCGGTGCCTGGCTCGCCCTTGACCAGCAAGGGCCGCTCCAGCGCGATCGCCGCGTTGACGGCCACCATCAGATCCTTGTCGGCGACATAGGCCGCCGTGCCTTCGAAACGCATTCTTGCTCCTCGGTTGGTCATGGCAACCGTAAGGACGCGGCTCACCCTGTGCAAGGGTGCGCCGGCCGCGGCGAATGGGCTTGAACCCTGATGGAAACATATGCCCGTCTCACTGGCGCTTAGCCGGCCGGCAGCCTATATTGGGCGGGACGGTCTGTGCTTCCCGGCAGGAGAACATTTTCCCCGGGGCCTTAACGATCCTTAGGGAGCTGTCCCTGGGAAGACCCGTGGGTTTTCTCACACGGCGCCCACCTACTTTGTAGGTTCCCGGGATCGCTCTCTCCACCGGTTGTGTGGATCGTCACTTATTGCCACGCGTCCCGCATTTCGGTGGATGATTGCGGTGGAAAACGTCGCTCCCAAAACTCCATCCAGATCTGACCTTTTCTACCCTGGCTGAATGACCTCTCTCAAAGACCTGAAAAAGCAGCTTCGCCGTGAGGCCCTCGGACGCCGCGATGCGCTCGATGAGTTCTGGCGGGTGGAGGTCGCGCTTGAAATGGCCGAGACGGCACGCGATCACCTCCATGTCGAGCCGGGCCAGATCGTTTCCGGCTTCTGGCCGATGCGTTCGGAAGTCGACGTTCGGCCGCTGATGTTTGCCTTGCGCGAAAAGGGCGCGCGGCTTTGCCTGCCGGCCATTCTCGACAAGACCACCATTGTCTTTCGCGAACTGGTGCGCGGCGCGCCGATGGTCGAGATGGGTTTCGGCACGGTCGGCCCTCACGAGGAAGCCGAGGTGCTCGACCCCTCTGTGATGCTGGTGCCGCTTGCCGCTTTCGATGCACGCGGCCATCGCATCGGCTATGGTGCCGGCTATTACGACCGCGCCATCGCCAAGCTGATCGACAAGGGACAGCCGCCGCGGCTGATCGGCATCGCCTTCGACTGCCAGGAGGTGGCGCAGGTGCCGGATGAGGCGCACGACGTCGTCATCGCGGAAATACTCACCGAGAGCGGGTTGCGCCGCTTCGCGCCAAAATTGTAGATAAGTACAAGGGGCGCATGATCTTCACTGGCGCCATGCAGCTTTCGCTGACCTTCGGTGCGGGATCATATGAGACTTCTCTTCCTCGGTGACATGGTTGGCAAGACAGGACGCACGGCGGTGTGGGAACAGCTGCCCGGACTGATCTCCGACTTCAAACTCGATTTCGTCATCGTCAATGGTGAGAACGCCGCCGGCGGCTTCGGCATCACCGAAGAGATCTTTCGCGAGACGATCGCGGCCGGTGCGGATGTCGTCACCACCGGCAATCATGTCTGGGACCAGCGCGACGCGCTCGCCTTCGCGCCGCGCGAAGAGCGCTTCCTGCGTCCCTCCAACTTTCCCAAGGGCACGCCCGGGCGCGGCTCCGGTGTCTATATCGCCAGGAGCGGCGCGCGCGTGCTGGTCGCCAACATCATGGGCCGGGTGTTCATGCATCCCGAGCTCGACGATCCCTTCCAGGCAGGCGAACGCGAGCTTGCCGCCTGTCCGCTCGGCGAGCAGGCGGATGCCGTGATTATCGACTTCCACGCCGAGGCGACCTCGGAAAAGATGTGCTTCGCGCATTTCGTCGACGGCCGCGCCAGCCTCGTCATCGGCACCCACACCCACCAGCCGACGGGCGATCACCAGATCCTCAACGGCGGTACCGGCTATATGTCCGACGCCGGCATGTGCGGCGACTATGATTCCTCGCTCGGCATGGACAAGGAGGAGCCGCTCAACCGGTTCCTGTCGAAGGTGCCGAAAGGCCGCTTCGAGGCGGCGACCGGACCGGCGACCTTGTGCGGCGTCGGCGTCGATATTTCAGACCGCACAGGGCTGACCGAGCGGATTGCGCCGTTTCGTCGCGGGCCACGGCTGGAGGAAACCGCACCGTCCTTCTGGTCGTGACATTGATATAGGCACGCTTAGTACCTAACTGCCGGCGACACTGCTCTAGATCGTTAAAAGAGGGGACGACCTCCATGCAGCTCATCGAATTCCTGGCGCCGCATTTTCAATTTGTTTCCGACCCGACGGCTTGGGTCGCGCTGCTGACGTTGATTGTGCTCGAGGTCGTGCTCGGCATCGACAATCTGATCTTCATCTCGATCCTGACCAACAAGCTGCCGGAAGCACAACGGGCCCGTGCCCGCCGGCTCGGCATCTCGGCGGCCCTGATCATGCGGCTGGTGCTGCTGGCCACCATTTCGATCATCGTCCAGCTGACCACGCCGGTGTTCACGGCCTTCGGTCACGGTTTTTCCTGGCGCGACCTGATCCTGATCGCCGGCGGCCTGTTCCTGGTCTGGAAGGCGACCAAGGAGATCCATCACACCGTCGATCCCGACGACCACAAGGATACGATGATGGGCGAGACGCTGCAGATCAGCCTTGCCGGCGCGATCTTCCAGATCCTGCTGCTCGACCTGGTCTTCTCGATCGATTCGATCATCACCGCCGTCGGCATGACCGACGAGATCGCCATCATGTACATCGCCGTGATCGTCGCGGTCACCGTGATGATGCTGGCGGCCGGGCCGCTGGCCAACTTCATCGCCAAGAACCCGAGCATCGTCATGCTGGCGCTGGGCTTCCTTCTGATGATCGGCATGACGCTGATCGCAGACGGCATGGGCTACCATGTGCCCAAGGGCTACATCTATGCGGCGATGGGCTTTTCGGCATTGGTCGAGGGGCTCAACATGCTGGCGCGGCGACGTAAGAAGTCGGGCGGCGGGCATTGAGGCAGACCCTGAATACCTAATGTCCTGGCACGCCCTTCGGGTGACGGTCGCCGATCAGGCCGAGCGTCAGGCCCTGTTCCAGCCACGCCTTGGCGCCGGCCAGCACCAGCGTGAAGCCGCCGGTTGAGCCGACGGCCTCTTTCACCTGCTCGTCGCCATCCCCGGCGAAGCCAAAATTGCGAACCTCGAGAAAGGTCGTCTCGTCGGGCATTTCGGTGAAGGTCCAGACCACCGTGGTCGGCGGATCGCTCCATTGCATGACGATCTTTTCATTCGCGACGATCTCGCTGACGTCGACCGTCGTCGAGACGCCGTACATGCGCCACTCCCAGAGGACCTGCTTGCCGCTGTCCAGCCGGCCGCTGCCATGGGTGAACCAGAATTTCGTGGTTATGGCCGGATCGACGATGGCCTCGAATACATCGGCGACAGGCCGCCGGATCAGCATGCCGGCTTCGGCGGTTGGCTTTTCGCGGATGTCCATCGGATGCTCCTTTATTCGGCGCTCACCAGGCGTCCGGTTCGCGCAGCATGTGAACAATGTTGGCAGGGTTGGTGATCCAGCCGCCGCGGAAGTCCTCGCCCAAGGGCTCAATGGCGTCGCAACGCACAACACCGGCCTTGGCGAAATGATCCGCAGCCATGAGGAAATCCTTGGTGAACAGCTCCAGCCACACCTCGGCTTGGCTCATCATCGGCGCCTCATCGATCCACAGGCGGTTGGGGCCAAGCTCGAAGCCGATGGCCGGTGCTTTGTCTGTGAACGGCTTCAGGCCGACGACGTCGCGGTAGAAGGCGATCGTCGCCTCATATTGGTGCGGCGGTACCTTCATGGCGATGTTGATGCCGCCGGTGATTTTCGTGGTCATAGCTGGCTCCGTTGTCGTGTTCTGCTGTTGTCGCCTTTGCTCAGGCTGGTCATGCGAGATTGATCTGCCAGGAGACCCCGAACCTGTCGTTGAGCCATGCGAAACGGCGGCTGAAGCCGTAATTGTCCGGTGGCATCAGGAACGCGCCGTCCTTGCCCAGCGTCCCGACAATTCGGTTCAGCTCTTCTTCTGAGGAACAGTCCACATAGAGCGAGACCGATGGCGTGAACGTGAAGGCGTGGTGCACGGGGCTGTTGAAGACCATGACTTCCAGCCCAGCGATCGACACCCGCGCCAGCTTGACCGTTCCTTGCGGGCCGTCTTCGCCGGGGCCGTAATTCGTGACGTCAAGCACGCTGCTGCCGGGAATGGTCTCGCAATAGAGGGTCATTGCCTCTTCGGCCTTGCCCTCGAACATCAGGAATGGCGATACTTTCGTCATCGCAAGGTCTCCATCTTCCTTCTGTTGCTCGGATATCGGGTCGCTCAAACATTGGTCTCGTTGGCGGGTTCGCCCTTCATCTCGCTGCGGTAGTAGCCGTCGCGCAAATTGATGCCGTATTCGACATAGGCCTTCATGCAGGCCAGCATCTGCGACCAGCCCTCGCAATTGAGGTAGGACTTCTTCAGGCCGACCGCGCCTTCCTGCCAACCGCTCTCGGCGATGGTGACGAAGGTGCCGCCATCGTCGAGCGGCTCGAAATTCATCTCGATGCGGGTCTTGTAGGCCGGCTTGCCGTCGGCGTCGGTGGCATCCCAGCGCAGCACGATACGGCTGTCCTTGACCACTTCGTCGACCTCGACCGGCACCTTGCCCCACCAGACGACGCCGGCGCCGGCTTCCAGCCGGGCGCTGGCGCCGCCGATCGTGGTGAAATAGCCGCTCAGTTTCTTCGGATTGACGACCGCGTCGAAGACCTCGGCGACCGGCTTGCCGATTCGTCCGGAAACACTGAATCCAAGTGACATATCCACAACTCCTTCCCTTGATCGGTCCAACGATATGTTATAAAAACATAACATGTCAAGCCGATCGCAAGACGACAATGTTTTCAAGGCGCTGGCGCACCCGCGCCGGCGTGAAATGCTGGATCAGCTGAAGGACACGCCGAAGACGACCGGCATGCTGTGCGAGGCCTTTCCCGACATCGATCGCTGCACCGTGATGCTGCATCTCAAGGTATTGGAGGAGGCCGATCTGATCGTTGCGCGGCGCGACGGCCGCGAGCGCTGGAACCATCTCAACGCGCTGCCGATCAAGCAGATCCACGACCGCTGGATCAGCCAGTATGCCGGGCATGCCCTCAGCATCATCGACCGGCTGAAGTCGGACCTCGAGGCATGAGCGGCCGCAGCAGGTCATGTCTTACGCCGCATGCGCGGTGCGGCTGGACGAATTGAGCCGATTTATCTATAAGCCGGCCATTCCGACAGAGAACGCCGTGCTTCCACGAGGTGCACCTGGGACGCTCTGAAATTTTGAATTCGGGCATTGCGGAAACGAGGTCAGATCACTTCGCTTCGGGATGCTCTAGCCGAGAAGACGACACCATGGCTGGCCATTCACAGTTCAAGAACATCATGCACCGCAAGGGCCGCCAGGATGCGGTGCGGTCTAAAATGTTTTCCAAGCTGGCGCGCGAAATCACCGTCGCCGCCAAGAGCGGGACGCCCGATCCATCGATGAACCCTCGCTTGCGCCTGGCGATCCAGAACGCCAAGGCGGTGTCGATGCCGAAGGACAACATCCAGCGCGCCGTCAACAAGGCCTCGATGGGCGATGCCGAGAACTACGAAGCCGTGCGCTATGAGGGCTATGGCCCGGGCGGCGTTGCCGTCATCGTCGAAGCGCTGACCGACAACCGCAACCGTTCGGCCTCGAATGTGCGCGCCGCCTTCACCAAGGCCGGCGGCGCGATGGGCGAAACGGGCTCGGTGTCGTTCATGTGGGACCGTGCCGGCGAGATCTACTATCCGGCATCGGCCGGCAGCGCCGACAAGATCATGGATGCGGCGATCGAAGCCGGCGCCGACGATGTCGAATCCGACGAGGAAGGCCACACCATCTATTGCGGCTTTGAGAACATGGGCGAAGTGTCGAAGGCGCTGGAAGGCGCGCTCGGCGAGGCTGAATCGGTCAAGCCGATCTGGCGGCCGCAAAACAACGTTCCGGTCGATGAGGAGCGGGCACAGTCGCTGATGAAGCTGGTCGCCACGCTCGAGGATGACGATGACGTGCAGAGCGTCTACGCCAACTTCGAAGTCGACGACGAGACGATGGCCAAGCTCAGCGCGGCATGAGCGGAGCTCAGCCCGGCATGAGCGAGCAGATTCTCCCCGCCATCCGCATCACCTATTGCACGCAGTGCCAATGGCTGCTGCGCGCCGGCTGGATGGCGCAGGAACTGCTGTCGACCTTCGGCACGGACCTTGGCGAAGTGACGCTGGTGCCCGGCACCGGCGGCATCTTCACCATCAGTTGCAATGACGTGCTTGTCTGGGACCGCAAGCGCGACGGCGGCTTTCCGGACGCGGCCAAACTGAAGCAACTGGTCCGCGATGTCATTGATCCGGACCGCGACCTCGGCCATTCCGACCGGAAGACAAAGGCATAGAGGTCGCCAGCGCTGCCGTCACTTGCGTCGCCACGCACCGAAGGCGGCGCCAATCGCAATACCAACTGCAACGCCCATCGGCAGATCATCCAGAGCGGTGCCGATCGCGGCACCGACACCAACTCCGATTGCCATGCCGAAGGCCATTTTGCGTAGTGATCCTTCATCGGTCGCTCCATCCATCGTCGTCAACGCGTGGCGAACCAGAAGGATGCCAGCGCGGCTATGCCGCTGATGGTGCGGACATGGTTCCACATCACCCATTCATTGAGGTAGCGCGACCACAGGCCTGCGCCATTGCTGCTGGCCGGATCGACGGCGGCGAGCGCATCGTTCAGCGGGACGTTGAAGATCATCGTCACCACCACGATGCCGATGAGATAGAGCAGGCTGCCGGCAAGCAGCCAGAGCGAACCCGACTGGCTCCAGCCCATCACCGCGCCGATGGCGACAAGGACGCAGACAAGCGCCGTGCCGAACAGGGCGGTCATGAACAGCGGCGTCACCGCGGTGACATTGATCGAATTCATCGCGGCGATACCGCCGGCAGCGGGCATGCGGGCGAGACCCGGCATGACGAAGCTGGAGAAAGCAAAGAAGACGCCACCGACGACGCCTGAGCCGATTGCGGCGATGAAGATGAGGGTGGGGAGAAGCTTCGCGATCATGTCAGTTGCTCCAGATGCCGGTTGCGGCGGTTTGCGTTGCGTAGGCGGAGAAGTCTCTTGGCTGGCGACCAAGCACGCGCTGGACGCCGTCGGTGAGCGACTCGTTGCGGCCGTCGAGCACCTGGGTGAACAGCTCATTGAGCAGCCAGCCGAATTCGGGCGGCAGCTCATGCGCGGCCACTGCGGCAGTGAATTCGTCATGCGAGATCCTGACAAAGCGGATGTCGCGCCCGGCTGCCTTGCCGATCTCGGCGACCGCGTCTGCAAAGCTCAGCAGCCGCGGCCCGGTCAATTCATAGAGCTGGCCGACATGCCTTGGCTCAGTCAGGACCGCAAAGGCGGCGTCGGCGATGTCGTCGGCATCGACAAAGGGCTCGCCGACATTGCCGACCGGCAACGCCACTTCGCCTTCAGCCAGGGACTCGGTGAAGAAGCCTTCGCTGAAGTTCTGCGAGAACCAAGCGCAGCGCAGGATGGTCCAGTCGGCGCCCGAGGCCTTCAGCATCTCTTCGGCGCGCTGGGCTTCCGTTTCGCCACGCCCCGACAGCAGCACCAGTCGGGTGACACCGTTTTGCACCGCAAGCCTGGCGAAAGCGTCGACGGTTTCGGCGGCACCCGGCACGGCGATGTCGGGATAGTAGCTGATGTAGGCGGCGCTGACGCCTTGCATTGCCGGTCCCCAGGTCGCTGGGACTTCCCAGTCGAAGCGCGGTGTACCGGAGCGCGAGCCGATCCGCACCGGCAGGTCGTGCGCCGTCAGCCGCTCGGCGAGACGGCGGCCAGTCTTGCCGGTGCCGCAGAGGATCAGAATTGGTTTGGTTGTCGTGTCAGTCATAACCGTTTCCTCTGTTAAAATATGAATAATCCTCACATTTGCTAAATGTGATAAACCCTCGTATTTTGCGAGTCAAGCGATTTTGCTGGCATTGGAGTCAGTCATGGAAGACACGGCCGCGCCGGTTTCCCCGCGGGAGCAGATTGCTTCGCCGCGCCGGGCGCCGAGCCAGCAACGCAGCCGCGAGCGGGTCGAGCGCATGCTGGCGGCTGCCTCGGCGCTGATCGCCGAGCAAGGCAGCGACGCCATGCGCATGGGGGAGGTGGCGGAACGGGCAGGGGTGTCGATCGGGTCGCTCTACCAGTTCTTTCCGGACAAGCGGGCGATCATCTGGGCGCTGGCCGAGCGCTACACCGCCGAAAGCCAGGCCTGCATCTCAGCCGCACTGGCTGGTGTCAGCGACGCCGAAGGGCTGGGCCGGGCGTTTTCGGAACTGGTCGATATCTATTACCGGCTGTTCCAGGCCGAACCGGTGATGCGCGACATCTGGTCGGGCACGCAAGCCGACAAGGCGCTGCGCCAGCTCGAACTCGCCGACAGCCGGGCCAATGCCGAGTTTCTAACCGCGGTGCTGAAACGGCTGCGGCCGGCAGCCGATCCGGCGGCGTTGGAAACGACGGCGTTCCTCATCTGGCAGATGGGCGAGGCCGCCATGCGGCTGGCGATTTCCGTCAAGCGCCAGGAGGGCGACAGGCTGGTCGCCGCCTACAAGCGCATGGCGCGCAGGGAATTGCTGGCGGAGTAGCAACGCGCCGCAACAAAAAACCCGCCACAAGGGCGGGTTTTTGATCTGTAAAAAGCTCGTTTGGTTCAAGATCTTACTTGGTGCAAGTCGTTATCCCAAAACCGCTTCGCACTTTTGGGCGACATGCACTTAGATGCCGAAACCTTCGAAACGCTTCTTGAACTTCGACAGGCGGCCGCCGCGGTCAAGCAGGGTCTGCTGGCCGCCGGTCCAGGCCGGATGAGTGGTCGGGTCGATATCGAGGTTCATCGTATCGCCTTCCTTGCCCCAGGTCGAACGGGTCGTGTATTCGGTGCCGTCGGTCATGACGACCTTGATGGTGTGGTAATCGGGATGGATGTCGGTCTTCATGGGTTCGGTTCCTGGCTTGCCGGCGCTGCCGACGGGCATAAGCCTGCGTCGATGCGCCCCTTTTTAAAACTCGAAGCCGCAGCTATTGAGGAGCCACGGCTTCTAAAACGGTCGGCGAGCCTATACATCAGCCGGAATTGAATCACAAGGCCGCGGCAAGCGCATATTGAGGCGCAGACCCCAAGGGCGGCTGGAGGAAACATCGGGATGGCGCAAATCACCAGCGCAGACGAGCGCCGGCGTTCGCTCAAGCCGTTCCGGCGCCTGTTCCCCTACATCACGCACTATCGCACACTGGTCGTCGGCGCCATCATCTCGCTGGTCATCGCCGCGGCAACCACGCTGGCGCTGCCGCTGGCGGTGCGGCGCATGATCGATCATGGTTTCTCGTCGTCCAGCACCACCTTCATTGCCGAATATTTCGCCGCCCTGGTGGCGATGGCCGCCGTGCTGGCGGCCGCATCGGCCGGTCGCTACTATTTCGTCATCACGCTGGGCGAGCGCGTCGTCGCCGATATCAGGCGCGATGTCTTCGCCCATGTGACGACGCTTTCGCCTGCCTTCTTCGACACCGCCCAGTCGGGCGAGATCGTGTCGCGGCTTGCCGCCGACACGACGCAGGTCAAGTCGGCGGTCGGAGCGACGGCCTCGGTGGCGCTACGCAACGTCATCCTCGGCCTTGGCGCGGTGGGGATGATGGTCATCACCAGTCCGAAACTGTCGGGCCTGGTCATTGCAGCGATACCCGTGATCGTCCTGCCGCTGGTCGCCTTCGGCCGTTCGGTGCGGCGCAAATCACGCCAGGCGCAAGATACGCTTGCCGATGCCACCGCCTATGCCAGCGAACAGATCGGCGCCGTGCGCACGCTGCAGGCCTTCACCAATGAAAAGCTGGTCACCGGACATTTCTCGGCCGCGGTGGAAGCCGCTTTCGAGGCGGCACGCTCGTCGATCTTCGCGCGCTCCTTCCTTACCTTCTTCGCTATTTTCACCATCTTCTCGTCCGTCGTGGCGGTGCTGTGGTTCGGCTCGCGCGACGTGCTCGAAGGTTCGATATCGCCCGGTACGCTCGGTCAGTTCCTGCTCTATTCGGTGTTCGCCGCCGGCGCGCTGGGCGCCCTGTCGGAAGTCTGGGGCGAGCTTGCGCAAGCGGCGGGCGCCGCCGAACGGCTGACCGAGATGCTGGCCGAGAAGCCGGGGATCCAAGT
>NZ_RZTT01000017.1:0-27098 GCF_003996995.1 Mesorhizobium sp. M7A.T.Ca.US.000.02.2.1
CTTCGGCATTGATGTCGCTGACGATGACGGTTGCCCCGTCGGCGGCAAGCCGCGCTGCGATCGCCCTGCCGATACCCTGCGCGGCGCCTGTAACCAGGGCCGTCTTTCCCGCAAGCCGTTCAGTCATGAAAATGCTCCCTCAATCCGTGGTGATGTCTGTTCAGGCGTCGGCGTCGATCACGGCCAGCGCCGCGTCGATGCCCTTGCCGATCGCCAGTTTCTGACCGGCCGCATTCATGGCGCCGCCCAGTGCCGTCAGCGCCGCGATCGCATAGATCGGCTGGGCTGTCGGTCCCATATGGCCGATGCGTGTCAGCTTCCCCAAGGTCTCGCCACGGCCAGACGAAAACACCACGCCGTAGCGGGCGCGCGCGGCCTGGCGAAGCGCCTTCTCGTCGACACCGTCGGGCGTGCGGACAGCGGTCGTGGTCGGCGACGCGATCTTGTCGCTGGCGGCCCAGATCGACAGGCCCATCGCTGCGACGCCGGCGCGCATGGCCTTGGCGGTGAGTGCATGGCGCGCCCACACCGCCTCCGGTCCCTCATTGAGGTAGAGGTCGAGCGCGACATCGAGCCCGTTGATCTCCGAGACCGACGGCGTGAATGGAAACGGCTTGTCCCGCGACCACGCATGCTCCCAGTCGACGATGCTGAGCATCGACGCGCGCGGCGCCAGGGGATTGGCCTTCATCTTGGCCCAGGCCCGCTCGCTGACACCCATCATCGTGAGGCCGGGAGGCGCGCCCAGGCATTTGTTCGGGCCGGTGACGTAGATATCGGCCTTGCAGTCCTCGGGATGCGTCTTCATGCCGCCAAAGGACGAGACGGCATCGACGATGAGGTAGCCGCCATGCGCCGAAACCAGCGCACCGATGGCGTCGATCGGATTGATGGTGCCGGACGGCGTGTCGTGGTGGCAGACGGAAACGACGGTGATCTCCGGATGCGCCTTCAGCATTGCCTCGACCTCCTGCGGATCGATCGCCTCGTTATAGGGCACCTCGATCTCGAGCAGATGTGGCGAATAACGCTTCGCCCAATAGCCGAACCCCTTGCCGTAAACGCCTGAGGCAAGGTTGAGCACGACATCGTCCGGCTCGATCAGCGAGGCCGCGGCGGCCTCCAGGCCAAGCACCGGCTCGCCATGCAGGATGACCGGCTTGTTCGACAGCCGCATCGCCTTTTGCGCCTTGTCGACCACACCTTCGTAGAAAAGCTGGAACGCCGGGTCGTAGTCGTAGAGCACCGTGCGCCCGAGGCCGCGCAGCACTTCGGCATAGGCGTTCACCGGCCCCGCGGTCAGGGTGATGACCGGATCGGCATGTTCGAGATAACGCATCGTCTTGGTCTCCGGATTGGCGGGGGTCAGCCGTAGAATTGCGTGCCGGTCCTGTAGGTCTTGAAGTTGTCCATGTCGTGCGAGTACATCAGCTCGGCGCCATGGTCCTCGGCAAGTTTCTTCACCTTGCGCATCGAATTGACGCCCGCCACCGGGTCGATGTGGAAGGCCGCCTGGCACAGCGTTTCAAGGCTCTTCTGCGTATAGGCCGCGTCGATCGTGAACATGATCGGCTTGCGCTTGGGAAACTCGACCAGCAGGCTGTAATGGCCGATCGAATGACCGGGCGTCGAGATCAGCCGGACGCCCCTGGCAAGCTCAACGTCGCCATCGATGCCCTCGAAGGTCGAATTCGCCCGTGTCGTTCCCGCAAGCAATTGCCCGGTCGCGCCACGCGCTTCGGCAGCCTCCGCCGAAAAGCTCAGATCGGAATAGCCGAGATGCTCGAAAGGCTGGGGATCGCACGCCTGCGGCACCTCGGCCCGATGACAGATCTTCTTGGCATGCGGAAAATATTTGTTGCCGCCGCAATGGTCGAAGTGGAAATGCGAATTGACGACGACGTCGATGTCCTTCGGTTCGAGACCGAGCAGCGCCAGGGCGCCGGGGATGGTCTGGTGCTTTTCCTGGATCGGCTTTTCGAACGGCAGCACCTTCATCACATGATCGTAGTCGTAGCCGGTGTCGATGAGGAACCGGCCCTCGGCATGTTCGATCAGGATCGAATAGACCGGGAAGCGCACTTCGCCGCCAGGGCCGCGATTCCAGAACACATGATAGCCGTCGAGAACGAGCGAGCCGCCGTCGAGCAGATAAACCTTGGTATCCGACATTCTTGCCTCCTTTATTGGCGCGGGTCCCATCCGCGCATGAATTGTCCTCAGCGCGCGCCGCGCTCGTATGGAATGCCGAGCGCCGCCGGCAGGCTCGCGCGCCGGCCGAACAGCACCAGCATGATCATCACCGCCAGGAACGGCAGCATCTGGATGATGTCGGTCGGTATGTTGATCCCGGCCACCTGCATGGCCGTCGTCAGCGATAGGCAGACGCCGAACAGCAACGCACCGAACAGCACCCAGATCGGGCGACCGCGCGCCAGCATGGCCAGCACGATGCCGAGAAAGCCCGCGCCATTGGTGATGAACGGAATGAACAGCCCAGCCCCGACATTGGCGAGATAGGCGCCGCCGAGCCCAGCCAGCGCTCCGGTCGTCAACACGGCGATGGTGCGGGTCCGCACGACATCGATGCCGGCGACATCGAGCGCGGCCGGCTTGTCGCCTGCCGCCTGCAAATTGAGGCCGAGTTGCGTGCGCCGATAGAGGTAGCTCATGCCGAAAACCAGCGCGACCGCCAGATAGACGATCAGATGATGCTTGAAGAATGCAGGCCCGATGACCGGGATGTCCGAAAGCAGCGGAATGACGGTCGCCTCCGCCGCGGGCAGGCGCGGGTAGCTGCGTGAGAACTGGAAATGGTGGAGCAGTGCCGTCAGGCCCTCGAGCCCCAAGGTCAGCGCGATGCCGATGACGATCTGGTTCAGCCCGATGCGCACGCAAAGCAGCGCCATGACAAGCGCCACCGCAGCACCCCCGACGGCACCGGTGAGAAAGCCCAGCCACAGCGACCCGGAATAGAAAGCGCCGACAAAGCCGAGATAGGCGCCGGCCAGCATCATGCCTTCGATGCCGATATTGAGCACGCCCGCCTTCTCGGAGATCTGCTCGCCGAGCCCGGCAAGCAGCAGCGGGATCGCCGCGGTGACGGCGCCGAACAGGAGCGCGCTGAGAAAGACTTCGCTGAACAGCCCGGTCATGCCTAGGCCCTCCGCGACTGGTTGTATCGGTGATCGAAATATTCGGCGAGCGCGAGCACGATCAGCACGATGGAAACCAGCACCAGAGTGAAATGATTGGGCACGCCGAGCCGGCGCGCCGCGCTCTCGCCGCCGATCGAAAGCACCGAAAGCAGGAACACGAAGCCGATGGCTGCAAAGCCGTTCATGCGGGCGAGAAACACGGCGGGAATCACGGCAAGCCCGTAGGCGGGATTCCAGTCGGCGCGGACATTGCCCTGGACGCCGATGATGTCGACGGCGCCGGCAAGCCCGGCCAGCCCGGCCGAAATGGCAAAGACGGCGACGGTCAGGCCGGGGACGCCGAGCCCCGAGTGAACCGCCGCGCGTGGATTGGCGCCGACGATCCTCAGCTTCAGCCCGAACGCCGTGCGCGTCATCACCAGATGCACGATGACGATCGCCGCCAGCCCAAGCAGCAAGCCGCTGGTGATGGTCGTTTCGAACAGGCGCGGCAGCCGGTCCTCCACCGGCAGCGTGCGCGTCTGCGGCACGGTCGTGTTCGGGTCGCGAAACGCCAGCTTGACCAGCACATTGGCGAGCGAGGTGCCGAGGAACGTCATCATCAGCGTGGTGATGATCTCGTTGACGCCCTGATAGGCACGCAGCAGGGCCGGCACCAGCGACCAGATCATCGCCACCACCATGGCGATGAGGAACGAGCAGACCAGCGCCAGCCAGGCTGGCATGACCTGCACGAACATAGGAGCGCTGGCCGCCGCCGTCACCGCGCCGAGCAGGAACTGGCCATCGCCGCCGAGATTCCACATGCCGGCGCGAAAGGCCACGATCAGGCCGGCGGCAAGAAACAGCAGCGGCGCCATGCGCGTCAGCGTCTGCTGGATGCCGAGCGGCGAGAACAGTCCTTTCTCCAGCACGAAGCCGTAGTAGGCGAGCGGGTCGACGCCGACCGCAAGCAGGATACAGCCGGCTATGACGAGAGCGACGAGGATCGGGCCGAGCGTCATCAGCAACCGATGCGCGATGTCGCGACGCGTCGTTGCCCCGCTCGTGGCATCGAGTGCGGTAGCACTGACCGTGGGTGCGGTGTCGATGCTCATGCGGCAAGTCCGATCATCAGGCGACCGACCTTGGTGCGGGCGTCGTCTACGTTCTCGACGGTGCCGACCAAAGCGCCATCGGCGATGACGGCGATGCGGTCGCACAGACCAAGCAATTCCTCGAGGTCGGTGGAGATCAGCAGCACCGCAAGGCCACGCGCCGCCGTGTCGCGGATGCGCTGGCGCGACGCCAAAGTGTTGGCGAGATCGAGCCCGTAGGTCGGCTTGTTGAAGATCACCACCTGGGCGCCTTCAGCCAGTTCCCGTGCCAGAAGCACCTTCTGGATGTTGCCGCCGGACAGCCGCGCGACGGGCGTCTTCAGGCTCGGCGTACGCACGTCGTATTCGCGCACGAGCTGCGCGGCGCGCTTGTCGATCTCCGCGCGCTTCTCGACGCCGTTGCGCCAGAACGGGGCCGCGCCGACCTGCTTGAGGAAGAAGTTGATCGAGACCGGGAAGGTTCCGACAGTGCCCTCGCCCAGCCGGTCGTCGGTCAGGTAGCGAAGGCCGCGCCGGCGGCGCTCGCCGACGCTCAGCGTCTCGATGGCGGCGCCGTCCAGCCGTATCGAGCCGCCGGCAGCTGTACGCTGGCCGGCCAGCGCTTCCGCCAGTTGCTTCTGGCCGTTGCCGTCGATGCCGGCTATGCCCAGGATCTCGCCGGGGCGGATATCGAAGGAGATCGACGACAGGCCCGGCGCATTGTCCGTCGGCGCGACCGCCAGATCCGCGACCTGAAGCAGCGGGGCCGTTCCGGCGCGGGCAGTGCGGACAGGACGCTCGACGGCTTCCGGGTCATCCTTCTGCTTGCCGAACATCAATTCCACGATCTCGGAGACGATCTCCTGTTCGCCCAGCGTGCGAAACCGCTCGGGCGGGATCTCGCCGACCTTGCGGCCGAGCTTCAGCACCGAGATGCGATCGCCAAAGGCAGCCGCCTCCTTGAGCTTATGGGTGATGAAGACGATCGCCAGGCCCTGCTCGACAAGGCGGCGCATCAGTGCGCCGAGTTCGTCGATGCCTTTCGGCGTCAGCATGGAGGTGGACTCGTCAAGGATGAGCAGCCGGCTGTTGCGCAGCATCGCGCGCAGGATCTCGACCTGCTGCTGCTCGCCGAGCGACAACTCCGATACCTTGGCTTGAAGCTTGACGGTGATGCCGAGCATGCCGGTGATCTCGGCGACGCGCGCCGCCAGTTCCTCGGTCCTGGGGCGCTGCCACCACGGCCCGCCAAGCAGAAGGTTCTCCGCCACCGTCAGCGTCGGCACCAGCATCATGTGCTGGAATACGGTGCCGATGCCGAGTGCCAGCGCATGGCGCGGCGAGGTGATCGGCGTCGGTTTGCCGTCGACCAGTATGCGTCCTTCGTCCGGCTGCTGCAGGCCGGACAACATGCCGATCAGTGTCGATTTTCCAGCGCCGTTCTCGCCCAGCAACACATGCACTTCGCCCGGGCGGATCGACAGGTCGACGCTGTCATTGGCAACGATGCCGGGGAACCGTTTGGTCACGCCTTCAAGCGCGACGATGTCGCGCCCTGCAACGGACGATGAAGAAAAACCGCTCATGAAAGCCCAGCACCAAAAAAACGGGAATCGTCCGGAGGGGTGAACGGATCACCCCTCCGGCAGCCGACCGTGATCGCCTTACTGGGCGACGCTGGTCATCAGTGCCCTGACGGCGGCCGCGTCATAGACCGGCTCGACCTTGATCTTGCCGGAAATGACGTCCTCGCGCAGCGCCTGGATTTCCGTCCAGGCATTGTCCGGGATCGCAGCGGTCTTCAGCAGCTTGACCGAGTCGTCCTTGAGGCCGATCGTATAGTGTTTGGTGCCGAATGTGTCGGCCTTCAGGTCGGCAATCATCGCCGCATAGACCGGCTCGATGTTCCACACCACCGACGACAGCAGGAAGCCCTTGTCGATCGGTGACTTGTCGCCGATTACGTCGATGAAATAGACCTTGCCGCCATCGGCTGCCTTGGTCGTCTCGACCGCCTGCAGCATGCCGAAGCTCGAACCGTTGCCTTGGCCGAAGATGATGTCGGCACCCGATGCGATCACGCTTTCGGTGACGCGCTTGCCGCCGGCCGCATCGCTGTAGGCGGCAGGGCCGATCACCGCATAGGTGATCTTGACCTCAGGATTTTCCGCCTTCACGCCTTGTGCGAACGCCGCCGACTGCGAATTCCACGATGGCGGTTCGCCCGAGACGACGATGCCGACCGACTTGGAACGCGACACCTTGGCGGCGAGACGGCCGGCCAGATAGGCACCCTCGTGGCCGCTCAGCGTATAGTCGGCGACGAGGCCCTTCTCCAGGCCGGCTGGCGTGTCGACGATCGCCACCGGAACTTTCAGTTCCTTGGCGATTTCGGGCGCCGAGGTGTTGTAGCCGCTGGCATGGGCGATCAGCAGGCTGGCGCCGTCGGAGGCAAGTTCCCGCAGGGTCGGACGAACATCGCCATAGCCGAGGCCCTGCGCCACGACCACTTCGACGCCGGCGGCCTTGCCTGCCGCCTTGGCGGCGTCGATGCCTTGCTGGTTCCAGCCATAGTCCGTGCCTTCTTCGGGCGTCAGGATGGCGATCGACTTGACCTCGCCGGCAAGCGCGCCGCTCATCAAGACACCGGTCAATATAGCTGCACTTACACTGCTCTTAAGAAGCTTTAACATGTTACCCTCTCTGTTGTTTTACCATCGATATTCTTATTGTTATTGCGCAAAAGCGAGATAGACTGCCTAGGAAAAATTACATTTTGGAGCTCAGGCAAAGTGAAGATCCGTTATGCCCTTCCGGTGATGCTGGCGTTGTCGTCCTTCGCCAACGCGGTTGAGTTGCACCATGTCACCGTCCGCACCGGCACTGACGGGCTCGACATGGTTCCGTTGACGATTTCGAATGCGGGCAGCGAAAGCCTCTCCTGCAACGCCGACTTCGCCCACTGGTATTCAGCCGGGATCGCAACGGTCGAGCCGGGCAAGAAGACCCGCGTCGAGCTCTGGTTCGATGCGAAGACCGGCACGTTCACGATCCTCAACGACAAGCGCGAGAACCTGCCCGTCGAGCGGCTGTGGTGCGGTCTGGCGAGCCGCGCATATGCCACCCGCGTGCAGGTCACGCTCGACCGCACCGATGCGGCGAAAGGCGAGCGTGATGTGTCCTGCGGCATCGCGCGGGACAGCCTGGTCTGCCGGTAGGCGGTCATCGGGCTTTCCGTTCGAACACCGCGCGCCCCTTATTCTTTTGCCAGGAATGCGTCGGTGAAGACGTCGTCCGCCGACAGAGCCGTCTTGAGCACGCCCTGGTCCGTCAGCGTCTTCAGGGTCTCCTCCCACTGCGTCTTCGTCATCCAGCCAAGACCGTGTTCCTTTGTGTCGGGGCTGCTGAACGTCGATGCGATGTCGGCGTTGATCTGCGCCAGCAGTACATCCTTTTTCTCCGCATAGCCGGGCGCGGCCTTGGCCGTGATCTCGGCGGCCTCTTCCGGATGAGCCACGACATAGTCGAAGGCCTCCCTGTATGCCTTGACGAAGCGGCGTACGACGTCCGGCTTGTCCTTGATCATCGCCTGCGAGGTGAACAGGCCCGAGCCATAGGCTTTCCACCCATGGTCCGCCCCCATCATGATGCTGAGCGAGCCGGGGCCTCCGGCCTTCGCTTCCAGTTCGGGAACCTCCGCATCGATATAGCCGACGACCGTCTGAACCCGGCCAAGCAGCAAATAGCTTTCATAGGGAGGCGAGACGCTGTTCAGCGTCATGTCCTTTTCGGTCAGGCCGTTGGCGGCCAGGAAACCCTTGAAGAAGATGTAGGTGGAGCCGGCCGGATGAATGCCGATGGTCAGTCCCTTGAGGTCGGACGGCTTGGTGAGCTTCAGCGTCTTGGCCAGCGAAATGATCCCCAGCGGCGAGTGCTGGTTGACAGCCGCCAGCGCCACGACCGGAACATTCTGCGAGCGTGCGACGGCAAGCGTGGGAAGATCGCCGAACCCGAAATCCGCGTTCTCATTGCCCACCAGCCGCATCGCGTCCGGCGAGCCGGATCCCTTGCGGATCTCGGCCACATCGATGTCGTTCTTGGCGAAGAAGCCCTTTTCCTTGCCGACGAAGAACATGGCGTGATTGCCGCGCACCACCCAGTCGAGCTGGACGTTGACCTTGTCGGCCGCCAGAGCCGCGCTGGAGAAGCCGAGCGCGCCGACAAAAGCTGCTAAGGTAGCTGCCTTGATAAGTGACCGTCTCAGCATGTTTTGTTCCCCTTTATGAATTTGGTTGATCGAGTGGGCCTAGGACTGGCTGAATTTCGGCGCCCACGGCACCACGATGCGTTCGAGGATTTCGGCGGCGTAGTAGAAGGCGATGCCAAGCACGGAAACGAGCAGCAGCGCTGCGAAGACCAGCGCCGTGTCGAGCTGGGTCGAAGCGAACTGGATGACGTAGCCGAGACCGTCCGACGCCCCGGCAAATTCGCCGACGATGGCGCCGATCACGCTCAACGTGGCGGCGATCTTGGTTCCGGCCATAAGGTTCGGCAGCGAGTGCGGAACGCGGATCCTGAACAGGATCTGCGTCTGGCTGGCCCCGACCGAATTCATCAGCGACAGCAGCGAGCGGTCGACCGATTGCATGCCGGCCAGCATGGAGAGCGTCACCGGGAAGAAGGCGATGACCAGGATCAGGCCGATCTTGGGCGCCAGTCCATATCCGAACCAGAGGATGAAGATCGGCGCGAGCGCGACTTTCGGCACGTTCTGGAACAGCACCACCAGCGGATACAGGGCGCGTCCCAACCAATCGAAGCGCACGATGAGCAGCGCAATGGCGATGCCGACCACGACCGAGACCAGGAAGCCGAACAGGATCTCGCCCGCCGTCACCAGCGTCGCCTGCATCAGCGTGCCCCATTGCGCGACCAGCGACTTCGCGATCTCGGACGGGGCGGGAATGATGAAAGCGGATATGGCAAAGATCCGCACGGCGGCTTCCCACGCCATGATCGTCACCAGCAGGAGGATAACCGCCGGCAGCCAGCTGCCGGTCGCCGCACTCCAGCTGGAGGCGAGGCGCGGCTCGGAAAGATCGGTGATGGGCTGGTCGCTCAAGACGCGCCTCCCGGTTGATGGCTGGAGCGCAGCATCGTCCGCAACTGGACCACCAGCCTGACGAACTCCGGATCTTCGGTGACCGACAGGTCGCGCGGATAAGGCAGCGCAATGTCGAGGCTCTCGGTGATCCGCCCGGGCTTGATCCCCAGCACGTGAACATGGCGCGACAGATGGATGGCCTCGTCGATGGAATGGGTGACGAGCACGATCGTCTTGCCGGTCCGCTGCCAGATCTCCAGCAGCGACTGGCCCATCGAATCGCGGGTGATGGCATCGAGCGCGCCGAACGGTTCGTCCATCAGCAGGACCGCCGGATCGAGCGCCAGGGCCCGTGCAATGGCGACCCGCTGCCGCATGCCGCCCGACAGCTCGTTTGGCCGCTTGTGGGCGCTGTCGCCCAGCCCCACCAGTTCCAGCATCTCCTGCCCGCGCGCCCGCAGATCCGAGCGCGACAGCGACTTGTCGGCAATGCCGAGCAGCAGCGAGGCATTGTCGACGGCGTTTTTCCAGGGAAGCAGGTTGGCGTCCTGGAAGACGAGGCCGATCATCCGCTTGCGCGCCGCCTCGATCGGCGCGAGCCCGGCGATCGAAACGCTGCCCTGGGTCGGCTGCACCAGCCCGGCCAGCACCTTGAGCAAGGTGCTCTTGCCGCAGCCGGAAGGGCCGATAAGGGAAACGAACGATCCCTTTGGCACCGAAAGATCGATGTTCCTGAGGATCAGCTGACGGGCCATGACCACCGAAACGCCCTTGGCGGAGATCAGATCGTCATGGCGGATATGGGCCGGCTTGTCGCCGGCGGCCCGGATGGTTTCAATGCGCATGGCTTGCCGCCCCGCGCGCTGTTTTCTGTCGCACCCGCACCATCTTGATGGCGAAGGCGCCCTTCACACAAACAGCCGACCGGTGGAACTCCTCGAACCGGCCTGCCCTCTGCGCACCATGTGACATTGGCTACTCCCGGCCTTCCAGGACGCGCCGCACCGCGACGAGCTTGCGCGCCCGTTCACCTTGCAGCGCCTTTGTCTGCTCGGGCGTGTAGGCAAACATGCCCTCGCCCGACTTGATGCCGAACTTCGACGCAGCTGTCTTCTCCAGCACCATCGGCGCGACATCGTCGCGGTTGGAGAGATCGGCATTGAGGAAAGACGAGACGGATTTGTAGATATCCAGCCCCGCCATATCGAGCAGCGCCATCGGACCGATGACCGCGATCTTGTAGCCGATGCCCCAGGACACGCAGGTGTCGAGGTCTTCCGGCTCGATGACGCCGCGCTCGACAAGATCGACCGCCTCGCGCAGCAGCGCATAGAGCACGCGGTTCTCGACGAAGCCTGGAACGTCCTTCTTCACCACCACCGGCAGCAGGCCGATCGAGCGGATGAAATCGCGGATAACAGCCACGGTTTCAGGCGCGGTCTTTTCGCCGCCGATCACCTCGATCATCGGGATGATGTGCGGCGGGTTCGACCAGTGCATGCCGACCATCCGCTCGGGATGCGAGATATGCGCCTGCAGCTTGGTGATCGGGATGCCCGACGTGTCGGAGGCGACGATGACGGACGGGCCGATCAGCGGATCGATGTCGCGATAGGTCTGCGCCTTGATTTCGATATTCTCGGGCACGTTCTCGATCACCAGTTCGGCGCCATCGACGGCCTCGGCGATCGTCTCGACGAAACGCACGCTGCCGGCGCCAGTCCCGGGCGCCTCGATGTCGAGACGGTCGAGCACGCCGCCGGCCAGATCAAGCATGCCGCGGGCGCGCTCGATTGCCCCTGGCGAAACATCATACGCCGTCACATCGAGCCCGCCGCGCGAAAGCCGCGCGGCGATGCCTGGACCCATCGTTCCCAGTCCGATGAGAGCGGCGCGCTTGATCATCATGCCGCCTTTGCCGGAGCAGCAGTGGTTGCCGCCTTGAAAGCCGGCCGGGCGGCGATTGCGGCCACCCAGCGCTCCAGATTGGGCATTGACGGCCGGTCGATCTTGAAGTCGACGCAGCGCTTCAGGATCGGCGCGCAGGCGATGTCGGCAAGGGTCAGCTTGCCGAGCGCCAGGAAGTCCTTGCCGGCCAGGTGGCCGTCGACGATCTTGAGCTGCGCGACAAGGTCCTTCACTTGTTCCTTGTATTCGGCGGTCTGTTCTTCGGGCGTGAGCTTGGCGCCCTTGAAGGCCGCCAGGTAGCCCGGATTGACCGCAGCCAGCAGGAAATCCATCCAGCGCTCGACCTCGGTCTTTTCCGCCGGCGTGGCGCCATTCAACTGTTCGCCGCCGAATGCCGCGAGATAGCGCAGGATGGTGTTGGACTCCCAGATCACGGTGTCGCCGTCGACCAGCGTCGGTACCTTGGAGGTCGGGTTGAGTGCCTTGTATTCCGCCGTCTGCGTGTTCTCGAACTGGCGGCCATAATCCTCGCGCTTGTAGGAGGCTCCCAGCTCTTCGAGCATGAAGAGCACCTTCTGGACGTTGCCTGATGTCTGGCGGCCTAAGAGCTTGTACATGTCGTCTCCTCGCTAGTGTCCAGGGTCTACTTGCTCGCCGGGAGCGGCTTGTAGACGATGGCGTCCATTTCGATCTTGGTGTTGATGACCGCTTTTGCCTCGACGGTCGTGCGCGCCAGAACGGCGTCGCCGATCCCTTCGAGGAACGCCTTGTTGTAGCGGCCGAAATCGCGGGTATCCTCGAGATAGGTGGTGATCCGCACGACATCCGACAGCGTCGCGCCTTCATGCGCGATGACGCGCGCAATGGTTTTCAGCGTCGCCAGCGTCTCTTCCTCGATCGTGCCGCTGATCACGTTGTTGTTCTCGTCCTTCGGCACCTGGCCCGAGACGAAGATGAAATCGCCCGCACGCACCGCCGGATGAAACGGCAGGTTCGGGTTCTTGTTGCCGATGGCGTAGTGGCTGGCGGATTTTCGCGTGCTGTCGCTCAACATACCCCCCTAGAGAACGCTGGTTTCGATGATGTCGACGCCGCGGATGCGATCGATCAGGTAGACGATGCCGCGGTCGTCGATGGTCACGTCGTTGGACGTGGAACGCTCCGCCCCCTCCGGCGCGTCGGGCATGAAATGGCCGACTTCCTTTGGCGCGAACGGATCGGCGATGTCGACGAGGCGCAGCCCCTGCGCGAACCATGCAAACGGAATGACGGTTCCATTGAACCGCTCGGAGGGCTGGTGGCAGCCCGTCATCGGCGGTTGCGGCGCGCCATCCGGGTCGAGGCCAGGCACCTGGAAGGTCGAGATCGGCAACGGGTTGGTCTCGTCGGTGATGTCGTAGATCCAGGTGAAGGCCGGCGGTGAAGGTCGCAGTTTGGCGACATCCTCGTCGGCCACCACCATGATGTTGCGGCCCTTGAGCGGCTGTGGGATCGGCAGGCAGGTGTGGGTGGGATGCGGAAAGCTCGGGCTCGAATTGACGTGCGAGACCAGCTTCGGCTTGGTGATGTCCGAAATGTCGAGGATGAACAGCCCGTGATGCCAGTAGCTGACATAGAGCCGGTCGCCCATGCGCAGAGGATGGTGGCAACGCGGCGTGACATAGTCATGCCACGGGTATTCTTCGCCGCCACCCGTCCACTGGCCGGGTATCCACCAGCGTCCGACCTCGACCGGCTTCGTGGGATCGATCAGGTCGAGGATCATCACGATGTTGCCGACATAACCGTCGGCGGTCGGCGAGATGTAGACGTAACGGCCGTCGAAGTCGTAGCGGTGGACGCCCTTGCCCCCGGTTATCCATTTCGAGATGAGCTTGGGCTGCGCCGGCTTGGTTGTGTCGTAAAGCGCCAGTCCGCCGCCGAAATCGGCCGGGCCGGCATCACCAAAGCGCTCGTGGTTGATGATCATCAGCCCATCCTTGGCGCGCACCTTGTGCGAATGCCAGCCGGGCGGAACATCGATCGTGGCTATCTTGCGAGGATTGCGCGGGTCGGAAATGTCGACCAGCGTCGTGCCGCTCGGCGGCCGCATGTGACCGATATAAAGGATGTTGCCATCGACCCAGACCTGGCCGCCGCCTGGACAGTCGACATGGCCGATCTGCTTGGTGTTGAACGCCGAAACCAAATGCATACGCCCTTGCTGCTGAAACGTCATTTCGATGTCCCCGCCGCCGATCGCGGCGGGACAGTGCTTGCCGAAGGGCCGGAAACTAGACGAGGCGGAGCAGATCGCCGGCCTGGTTGCGGCCCCAGCGCTTGTAGAGGAGCAGCGCCTTCTGCGTCGGCGCATCAGTGGCGCCGAAGAAGATCACCGGCTCGCTCGACGAGCCGTTGACATGCTCGACCCAGGAACCGCCGGGTATGGCAATGGTGTCGAACTGGTTCCAGTCATAACGTTTGCCGTCGATGATCGAATGGCCGTTGCCGCGGAACGGCGCCAAGAGCAGGCTGGCGGTCTCGCGCTGCGGCAAGGTCTTCTCGCCGGGGCGCAGCATCTGCACGTAGAAATTGATGGTGTGGAAGACGGGTCCGCCGGTGGTCGGATCGACATAGTCGATGACGATGCCTTCATGAGGGTCGCCATCCCAATCCTTGTGGGCGTCGAGAACCGCTTCCATCTTCTCCCAGCGATAGACATACATCGGCGACGACAGGCCGCCGCCGCGCTTGTGGTCGACGAAACGCGGCATCAGGCCACCCTCGCCATAGATGCGCTGTGAGTAGTCACCGGGATAGCGGGCGGTCTGCACCTTCTTCTCGACTTCCTTGCCATCGACCATCTCGGTGTATTTGTGGTCGAAATGGACGGCATGCAGCGTTTCGACCAGCGGCAGGTCGAGCACCGACAGGTTGACCGCCTGCTCGCCGCCGACGGTGCCATGATTGTGCCAGGCGTCGTTGGGCGTCAGCACCATGTCGCCCGGGCCAAAAACCACGTCTTCGCCCTCGACGCCGGTGAAATTGCCCTTGCCGGTCAGGCCGAAGCGGATGGCGCTCGGCGAGTGCTTGTGCGGCGGCATGATCTCGTCGGGATCGTTCAGGCGGTAGGCGGTGTACATGGTGCTGACCGATGCACGCTTGGGCGCAAGACCGGGATTGACCAGGATCAGCGAACGGCGCTCACTGTCGTCCATGGTCACCAGTTCGGCGGCGCGCTGCAGCAGCGGCTCGATGTCCGAATAGGACCACACGAAGGGAACGGCCTTCGACGTCGCCATCAGCTGCTTGATCTCGTCATGGTCGACGCCTTCCGACGTCGCCCAGAACGGAAACATGTTCTTTGCGTAGAGGGCGTCATAGAGGCCCTTGAGTGCTGCCTTCTTGTTGGTGAGCACATCGTTAGCTGGTTGCGCCAGGGACATATCGGACACCTCTCGTCACGAAGAAAATACTTCTAACCAACTCAACCGTATTCGCATTGGTTTTGCTCGACAATAGCCAAATTGCGAATTTTATAAGTTTTTGGTTGAGGTGCATTTTTGGGAGGCAAATGCCCAGAAATAGGCAGAATAGCCTAGAAATGCGCGAGATACGGCTCGCAATCAGGGCGTGAAACCGCTTCTCCACGGCCATGCGGAAGCGCATGACAGTCCAACCAACGCAGTTTTTCAGTCTCAACCAAAAGACTTTGGTTGTATTCCGGCCGCCTCTATCAGGCCGCCACGCTCTGTTGAGCGCGGCTGCGGATCAGATCCGCGGCCTTTTCGGCGATCATGATGACCGCCGCATTGATGTTACCACAGACGAGGTCTGGCATGACCGAGGCGTCCACGACACGAAGTCCGGCGATGCCGCGCACCCGCAATTCCGGATCGACCACCGATGCCGCATCGACGCCCATGCGGCACGTGCCGGCCGGATGATGCACGGTGATCGAGGTCTTGCGGATATGCTCGTCGATCTCTTGGTCGCTCTCGCATTTCGGGCCGGGAAAGAACTCCGCGCCAACGAACGGAGCCATGGACGGCTGGCTGGCAAGGTTGCGCGCAACGCGAAAGCCGGCGCGAAGCGATTGCCAGTCGCGCTGCGAGGACAGGAAGTTCTGGTGGATCAGCGGCGCGGCGACCGGATCGCTCGACGCCAGCTTGACGCTGCCGCGGCTCTCCGGCTGCACCGCAACGATACGGGTCGCAAAGCCGTCGGCGAACGGCGCCTTGAACGGCGACATGTAAGGCCATGCCCCCAGCGGTGCAGCGGTGAAAAGCAGCTGCACGTCCGGCAGCGGCCGGCTTGCGTCGCTCTTCAGGAATGCCACGACGCCGCCAGGCACATCTCCCGAAAAGCCCTTTCCGGTGAGATAGGTCTTGACGAAATCCAGCCCGATACGATCGGCCCGCATCATCTTGAGAAACGGTCCCGGCTGTTTGCGCCGATACATCAGGATGACCGAAACGTGGTCCTGCAAATTCTTTCCGACCTCCGCACGATCGACCTTCGTCTCGATGCCATGCGCCGCGAGCTCACCGCTGTCGCCTATGCCTGACAGCATCATCAGCTGCGGCGTGTTGATGACGCCGCCGGCAAGCAGGACTTCGCGCCGCGCCAGAACTTCATGGCTCGCCCCGCCTCTGGTGTAGGCAATGCCCGTTGCACGGCCATCCCTGAGCAGGATCTTCGTCGCCATCGCGCCGGTCAGCACCTTGACGTTGCCGCGGCGCATGGCGGGCCGCAGATAGGCGGTCGCGGTCGAGCAGCGGCGGCCGTTCGCAATTGTCATCTGCAGCCGGCCGAAGCCTTCCTGTATGGCGCCGTTATAGTCGTCGGTCTGCGGGTATCCGGCATCACGGCTGGCTGTGGCGAAGGCATCGATCAGTTCGTCCTTGTACCGGCAGAACTGGGTGTTCAGCGGCCCGCTGCCACCACGGTACCGGCTTTCCCCCGCTTCCCAGCGCTCCTGCTTCTTGAAGTAGGGCAGCACCTCGTCGAACGACCAATCCGTCAGGCCGCTTGCCGCCCAGCGATCGTAGTCGCCGCGATTGCCGCGCACATAAGCCATGGCGTTGGTGGAGGAAGAGCCGCCGATGACCTTGCCGCGCGCGCATTCGACCTTGCGCCCGCCGACATTGGCCTCGGGCTCGCAGAAATACATCCAGTCGTGGCGGCGCTCGGTCAGTATCTTGCCCCAGCCGAGCGGGATGTGGATCATCGGATCGCGGTCCCAATCCCCCGCCTCCAGCAGAAGCACCGATACGGCAGGGTCCTCGCTCAGCCGGTTCGCCAGCACGCAGCCGGCCGATCCCGCACCGACAATGACGTAGTCAAAGGTTTCGCCAGCCGGCATGCGTGATCCTCGGGAGAAAACGGCCCGCCGCGATGGCAACCGTCGACATGGGCAGTCAACCATCGCGCAACTGGTGTTGTCAACCATTGCGTACAGCTGTAGATTGGTTGAATTGGTTGAGTGCCGTCGAACAGGTTTTCGTGTCACAATATGATGTCGGGACGTTGAGTCGGCGGTCTGCCGATCGGACAGGAGATTTGGTTTTGAGCGCATTCGAGCCGCAGGTCGGGCCATCGGATCTCGACGACATCATCGCCGCGGTCCGCCAGTTGCAGCAGGGCGGCGGCAAGCTTCCGTCCGAGCGCGATCTTGCGGAACATCTGAGCGTCAAGCGCCATCAGCTTCGCAAGGCGCTTGAAGTGCTGCGCCTTTCGGGCGACCTCAAACCGGCGCGCGCCAGGCGGGCGCCGACCGCCCTTCCGAGATATGGCGAGGAACTGGTCAGGGTAACCAATCCGATCGAGGTCCTGGAATTGCGCCTGATCATGGAGCCGGGCCTTGCCCGACTGGCGTCGCTGCGCGCCTCCTCTTTCGAGACGGCGCGGATCCTCGACGCGGCAACCACGCCGGAGAACGCCCCGTCGGGTGAGGTCGACTTCGCTTTCCATCTCGCGATCGTTGCCGCGGCCCGCAACCATCTCGCCGCGGAATTCTACAAGATGCTGCGCCAGGTCGGCGTCGATGCGCGGGTGAAAGTTGCGCGCACCGCGGCACCCACCTGCCCCAAGCGGATCGCCCACCGCGACGGCGAGCATCGCCTGATCGCCGAGGCGATTTCGCAGCGCGATCCCGAAGCGGCAGAGGCCGCAATGCGCGCGCACCTTTTGTCCGTGCAGAGACAGATCATGGAACGGTCGAATGCCGGCGCCTTTGCCGCGTGATCGTATCAGCTTCCGATAGTGAGCCTGTGCGGGGAATTTCAAATTGAAACGTCATTTCGACGTGCTGGTGATCGGTGCGGGATCCGCCGGCTCGGTTGTTGCCAGCCGGCTCAGTGAAGACCGGTCGTGCCAGGTCGGCCTCATCGAGGCGGGGGCGATGCCGGCCGATCCCGACATCGCCGATCCGCTGAAATGGACGATGCTTCAGGGCCGCGCCTACGACTGGAGCTACCGGACCGTGCCCCAGCCGTTCACCGCCAACCGCGTCCATGAATGGCCGCGCGGCAGGATCGTCGGCGGCTCGAGCTGCCTGCATGCAATGGCCTATGTCCGCGGCCATGCCGATGATTTCGAACCCTGGGCGCAAGCCGGCGGCGAGCGCTGGTCCTATCGGGGGTTGTTGCCGGGCTTCATCCGCAGCGAAGCCTTCACTGCCTTCGACGGGCCGACACGCGGCCAGAGTGGCCCGCTGGACGTCTATCTGCCGGACGCCGAGGTCAGTCCGGTCGTGCGGGCCTACATCGCCGCCGGGCGCGCCATGGGTGCTCCCGCCCTGAGCGACCACAACAGCGGCGAACTGGTCGGCACCAGTCCCAATTCACTCAACATACGTGACGGCAAGCGCCTGAGCGTCGCCGACGCCTATCTGCCGTCGCAGGTCATGGCGCGGCCGAACCTGACCTTGCTTGCCGGCCACGAGGTCGAGCACCTGGTGCTGGACGGCCACAAGATCACGGGCGTGAGCGTGGTGTGCGGGGGTGAGACCGGAACGCTGTCCGCCGACCGGATCGTTCTTTGCGCCGGCGCCGTGTCCTCGCCGCTCATCCTCATGCGGTCGGGTATTGGTTGCCCGGATACGCTGAAGCAGGCTCACATACGTTGCCTTGCCGATCGGGGCGATGTCGGCCGCAACCTGCAGGATCATCTGCTTGCTCTCGGAAATGTCTACAGCACGAAGAAGCCGGTGCCGCCCTCCCGCCTGCAGCACTCCGAATCGCTGATGTACCTGCACAGCGACGACCCGACCCGCTCCACCGGAAGTCCCGATATCGTGCTGGCCTGCGTCGTCGCGCCGTCGGCGGCCGAGGGCCTGAAGACCCCGCTTTATGGCTCGGCCTTCACCATCCTGTGCGGCGTCACCCATCCGACAAGCCGCGGGCGCATCACACCGAGCGGCCCGGGCCGCAACGATGCGCCGGTCATCGACCCGCATTACCTCGAAACCGAACACGATCGCGCGACATTCAGGATGGCGTTGAAGCGGGCGCGCATGGTCGGCCATCATGCGGCCCTGGACGAATGGCGCGATACGGAGATCCTGCCAGGTGCACCGGTTCAGTCCGATGCCGAACTCGATGCTTTCATCGCCAGGGCTGCTTCCACCCATCACCATCCGGCCGGCACGTGCCGGATGGGTCGTGACACTGAGGCCGTCGTCGATCCTGACTTGCGGCTGAACGGCTTCGACAATGCATTTGTCGTAGACGCCTCGGTGATGCCGGCGATCCCGAGCGGACCGATCAACGCCGCGATCGTCGCCATCGCCGAAACCTGGGCGGCGTCTTCACGGGCTACCCCGTCGTCAGCGTAACCGCGGCCGCGTCCGACAATTCCCCTGGGTTCCGAATGGCTCTGGTCCCCGGCGATTGTCAGCTATGGAGATGCGTCAGTTCAAACGCGGCTCCGTCCTGGACGCCGGCCATGCGCTGCTCGGCGGACCGGAACATGTCCGCGAACTCCACCTGGTTTTCGAACACCACGCCGCCGACCTTGACGGTCAGGGCATCCTCCGTCCCTTTTGGCGCGAAATAGACTTGCGCGATGCGCTCACTGATACGCTCGCCGATTTCCCTGGCTTCTGCTTCGGTCGCGCCGGCGAGGAAAACCCCGAACATCGACGTCCCCATGCGTCCAACCAGATCCTCCGCGCGCACCGACGATTGTATGGTCGAAGCTATGAGCCGCAAGGCTTGATCGCCCCATTCAAGACCAAAGCGCAGGTTGATGGACCGCAGATGTTCCGAATGGATGACCAGGAAGGCGCCCGATTTCGGCCCCGGCACCGACGGCCGTGCCGTTCTTTTTTCGACCATCGACGTGAAGACCGCTCCGTTCAGGCAGCCGGTCATGGTGTCGAAGGTTGCCGACTTGTCGAGCTCCCGGCGATAGCGACGAAGCTCGATCTGTTTCAATCCAACGAACAGAAAAAGCGGAACGCCAAGGACAACGGGCAACAGGATTGCCGTGATCATGCTGCGCCCAAATGGCGTCAGCGCCTCGGAGAACAGGAGCAGGTAATTGAGGCCGACGGAAACGCCCAGGATTGCAGCGGTTCCCAGAAAGGTCAGCAAAGCGACGCTTTTCCATGCCTGGTCGGTGGTGCTCGCCATAGTCTTTATCACTGGCCGATCTCCTGTGGTTGGGCTGGTATAAGGCCGGTGTGTTGCAATTTCAGTTTCAAGGAAGCTTGCAATTTAATCGATTGCGCGATGACCCCATCAAGGCTGCGCCCGTGGCGATTGACAAACAAAACATCAGAGATGAATGGCAGGCTATTGTGCCGGGCCGAATATGCCCATCTCAGCCTTTCGGGCTGTCGCCTCCGCCTTGCCGTAGATGCCGCTCGGCAGCGCCGTGGCCCAGCCGTTGGAGACCAGCCAGGCGCCAACATCCTGCTTGCCCAGCCTGCATGGCGCGGCGACGGCAAAACGCTCGACGTCCGGCGGTACGAAACAGTGCAAGGCGCGTCCCCTCAGCCAGGAATTGAAAACGGCGCGGGCGCGCACGCCGCAAGGCCAGATGACGTCATGAAACGAGCAGGAGCTGTCGAGATCGATGCCTCGCACTCCGCTGATGACCACCTTGCGGCCCATGGCTTCGAACATCGCCGACGATGTGGCGATCGGGCGGTAGAGCAAGACCTCCCGCCAATCCCCGGGCATTGGCGTTTTCGGGGGCACGGCGAGACCGAGCTCGCTGAGTGGCGGACGGGGCTCGGCCCGTTCGATCTCAGCGGGATCAAGCCGTGGCGGAGCGATCAGGTCTTGAGCAACCTTGCGCGCCGGCTCCAGGCGTTGCGCGCCGGCAACCGGGGCAACCGGCCGGATAGGCCGGGTATCGCCAACATCCGGCGACGGGGCACGGACAGGCCGATCGACCGAAAGCAACGTCCCGCCCTGAACGATCAGCAGGATACCGGCCAAAAGCAGGAAGCTTCCGAGTGCGATCGCCAAGCGGCTACGGCCCCGCCTGCCCATCAGCTTGAACAGGATCTCAGGGATTTGCGCCGGTCAGAAACCCGACGTCGATTTGGCAACCAGCTTGAGCGCACCTTTTTCAATCCGATAGAACGGCATCGAGCGTTGGCTGGATCCGTCGGCCCGAAACCGGAACAGGCCGGTCGAGCCACGAAAGCCGTTTGGATTTTCGAGAACTTTCTTGCTGAAACCATCAGGCCCGACCGCGCTGGCAATCCCTGCCGTCAGGGCAACCATATCATAGGCATAGGCCACATTGACGTCAGCCGGATAGTTGTATGTCGTCCTGAAGCGGTCGGCGATCGGCCCGGTTTCACTTGGATCGAGCGTGGCGATAAACGCCCCCTCGAAGAGCGGATCCATGGGGTGCTCCAGCCAACGGTTCGTCCCGACGACGGAGATGGTCTTTCCCGGAATGCCCTTCGATTTGAGGGCAGCAAGGATGGGCGCCGGACTGCCATTGCCACTGGCGACTATGACGGCGTCGGGGGCGTCCACGAGTGAGCCCATTTCGTCGACCGCCTTCGCGCCACCGTCGCCGGCAGAATATCGGAGAGTGACCGCAAGCGCCGCGCCGTAGATGCTGAGGCTGTTTGCGACCCGCTTCTCCATGGCGCCGGCGTTTGGACCGTCCGCGACAAGCAGTACGAACTTCTTGCTGCCTTTCGCGGCCAGTCCCGCGGCGCCGGCTGCGGCGCTGTCGGCTTCGCCAAGGAGCACGGCATAGACCCCGGCGCCGCCGGCGAAATTGTCGGCAAGCGCCAGAACCGGTGGCCGCTTCGATCCCGAAAGCGTGGCGATATGCTGGGCTGCCGGCAGCTCGGTCGGGCCAATGACGACTTTCGATCCCGTCGTAATGGCCGTGACCGCCAGTTTGCTGGCCTGCGCGCTGTCGCCCTTGGTGTCCTCTATCGTCAGCGTCAGCAATCCGTTGCCGATATCCGTCATCGCCAGCTTGGTCGCATCGAGCATCTTCCTGCCGTTTTCCCCGGCCGTTCCGGGGGCGGACAGCGGCAGCAGCATCGTGACTTTGGTCGAACCGGTGCCCAGCGACTGGGTCGCCTGGACGGGGCCGGCACCGGCGGCGCCATTCTGCCCGGCAGGCGCGGCAATCGCCGCCGGATCGAGCACTTCGGACACGCCGCCCTTCGACTGGCAGCCCGACACGATCGCGGCGAGCGCCAAGGCGATTGCCCATGTCCGCGGACAGTGGACCTGTCGGCCAGCTTCCATGAATGCTCCACCCCTATGTGCCGCCGGATATTGTTCCCGGTCTGGTCTTCAACGCATGTTACGGCGGACTTGCAGTGCCGTCTGTAGTTCTTTTAGCCGCCGAAGAGCCTGCCTCTGAGCGCCCTGATCTGCCTTGCTTGCCCGGCACTTCGATAGTCAGCGCATTTCATGTATCGCGGCCCCGGCACGAACACGCGGCGCACGCAGACGCCCTTTGCCCCCTTCCCCGGCCAGAATTGGGCAGGGGCTCCGCCCACTCCGCCCGGCGAAAATGCGGAAAAGCCGAACGTCGCCACCGGCAAAGGCCCGGTCACTTCAAAGCCTTCCCTTGCCAGGATTGCCCGAGCACGCTGGCAGTAGCGGACCGAAAGGGCCGAGAACCGGCTTTCATTGTGCCCGGCGCGATATTTCATGACGGTGGTGCACAGATCGCCCGCGGCCAGCCTGTTGGCCTGTGCAAGATATTTGACCCCCAGCGCGATGTTGGCCGCCGGCGCGCTCAGATCGTCCAGGGAACCTCGAAAGCCGAGCATCCTGGCAGTCGCCGGCATCACCTGCATCAGGCCGACTTCGCCGTCGCCGCCTTGCACGTCGGGGTCGAAGCCGCTTTCGATCTCCATCACCGCATGCGCCAGCATCGGCTCCAGGCCATAGATCGATGCCTGGCAACTCGCAAATGCCTTGAAAGCCTGACGGGTCCACTCGGTGGCCGGATCACAGCGCACCGGTTGCTTCAGGCCGGACGAAAGCTGTGGTTTCACGGATGGTCGTTCCAGCCAGTTGGCACTGGCCGGCGTGACCGTTTGGACAAAGCCAAACAACACGATCGCGCCCGCGACCGCCTTCAGGAAGGATCCGTCGGCTGTCATGATGGCCAACAGGCGTGGCTATCCGGTCAGTGCATGTACTCGACCATGCGATCGTGAAAACACTCGCATTTGTTGAGGTAGTCTTCGTCCTTGTAGTTCGTCTTCAGGTAGCCATAGGCCTTGCCGCAAGCGACCTTGGCCTCCGACGCCCAGACGAAGACGGGACGCGACGAGTTGATCCACTCCGAGCTGTTGGCGACGGCAACCGACTCGTCCATCAACTTCACAACCTCCTGCTTCAGATCGACGATGTTGTCGTTCAGCACCAGGTTGGAGGTGCCTACGACACGGCAAATGTCGCCGGTCGGACCATCGATAATGTCGGCGGCATACCCCGTCGACCCGACTGCCAGCAACAGCGTCGCAGCGGAAACAAGCAGTCTTGCAGAACGTTTCATATTGAGCTCCCCTAGATATTAGCGACGTATAACATAGCCACGTGGTTGTGCGCTATGGCGTTAGATCGTTGCCGTGTGTTGCACATGCGCTGTGTCGTCGTAGAGTATCGTGATCGTGCCTGCGGCAGGTGCGTTCTGCAACGCGGCGACGTCCACGAAATTGGCCGCATTGCCCGAACCAGTGGTATCGACGCTCAGTGTCTTCGTTTCTGCGTCGTAGTGCACATAGTCATTGATGTCCCCCCCCGGCGCCGTGTCGAACAGCGCGCTCAGGTCGATCTTGTCGCCCTCACCACCCGGGCCGGTGCCGTGGTAGTCGGTGATGAGATCCTTGATGTCGAGGTTGTCGAGCTTGAAGGTGTCGGCGCCCGCGGTTCCGGCGGTCGGCTCTGCCGGTGCAACAAGTGAGGTGTCGAGTTCGACCTCGACATAGTTGCCGGTCGTGCCGTCGGCCATGTGGAAAGTTCCGTTGCCAGTCACGGTCTGTCCGTCGATCTCGCCAACGGTCGGCGTAGCCGCCGTGCTGATGGAGACGATACCGTTGTCGGCGAGGTGTGACAATTCCCCGGCGTCGCTGGCGCCGTTGGCATTGGCGTCCTTCCAGATCAGCAGGCTGTCGAAGGCGGTATCGTTGTGGTCGATGAGACCATCATGGTTGCTGTCGAGCGAAGCCAGTGCAGCCGCGCCGCTGGCGAAGTTGCCGCCGCCGAAGTTCGGCGTGAACAGTTCGGTGCCATCGTCGATCTTGCCGTCATGGTTGAGATCGACCGCCAGCATGCCATCGTTGGAGCTGTTCCACGCAAGCTGCTCCTTGGCGCCATCGCCATTCATGTCGAACTGGACGCCGTGATTGACATCGGAGAAGGCAAAGCCGTCCTGGTTCAGGTCGAGGATGATCGGATCGACCGACCCTCCAATCAGGGTGTTCAGGTTTGCCACCGTGACGCCCTGGAGATCGACGAGAGTTCCCACGCCGGCGTCTGCACCGCTCTGAGTGTAGACAAATGTATGGCTCACGGCCGCTATCGTTGCCGTGAAGGCGAGTGTCGCCCCCGCGTTTCCGATATCCGTTATCGTCAGATACTGGACAACCGCCGCCAGGCTTGCGGTGGATGTGACCGCAAGTGGCGCGGTAAAGGTGTCGGTCCCGAAGAAGCTGACAATACCGTTCGTGACCGAATGAGACTGAACCGTGTCGCCACTGATCGTCAACGTGGAATTCCCGCCATTGACGTTGCCGCCGGTCGCAGCCACCAGGGTGCCTGGCAGGGTCAATTTATCGGTCCCGGCGACGAAGTCGGTGATGATGTCGTAGCCGGAGATCGTGCCGGCGTTGCCCGATCCGCCTATGACGGGCGTCGAGTCGCCGGCCCCAATCACGAAGGTGTCGGCGCCGATGCCGCCAGTCATCCTATCAGCGCCCGCTCCGCCCGTAAGCGTGTCGTTGCCGGCGCCGCCGATCAGAGAGTCACTGCTAGCAGTGCCTGCCAAATTGTCATTTCCGGAAGTTCCGGCGATAGCCTCAACTGTCAGTTGATTGCCCGCTGTGCCATCGACATGGACATTGAAGGTTTGCGTAGCAGTATCGCCGTCACCATCCGTAACAGTTACTGTGATGCCGTTAAAGTCGAGATCTGGCGGTGGGTTTTCAGAGGCGGCGCCGACCTCAACACCATTCAGGCGGAACCCACCGCCATTTGAGGCATCACTGATGATTTTGACCGCATAGATGTCATCGCCGGCTACATAGTTGCTGGTACCCGCGATAGCCGACCAGTCAAGTTGGCTGATCTGGACGACTTGACCTTCTGTCACGCTAAGCGTCACCTGATCATAATGCGTAGCATCGGTATAAACCAGGACGGTGATATTGGCCGTCGCCATGCCACCCGTGTAGCCCTCGGTCGTGAACTTGAAATCGTCGATGCCGTGGGGGGTCGTATTGTTACTATCATTGACGAATGCGAATTTTATGGATTCACTTGGGTCATTTGACTGGCCAGAGTCTCCCTTGACAGCCCAACCTTGGTTACTGGTGTTAACCGTATCGCCACTTTGGCCGGTGGGGGCGACGCCGTCATCGCCGGTCACAATAATGTTGAAGTCGGCGGTCGCGCCCAAAACCACGAGCAGGGAACCTGTCGGCCCTCCGGCCGTTGCTGAAGTTGCCGCGATTGGATTGAAGACGACTTCACCTGCCCGGTGCAGCACTTCCAGCGAGTCGGTGCCATCGGCATTCAGCGTCAGCTTGGCAACGACTTCACCGCCCTCCTTCAGGTTCAGCACGATCTGGGATGACGAGGTGGAGGCAACTTCTACATTCGGCCCCGTCGCCGTAACACTGCCAAACCCATCCGCCCCGTAGTGCCACTCCGCAAACTGACCAGTGTAGGTGGTAGCCGTTGCCGGATTGAACGCCGACAGGCTGACAATGCCATCACCGTTGCCGTCGTTGACAAGGGTGAAGGCCGGCACGTCATCGACGATGTCGACCAGGATGGAGCCGGTGGTGGTGTTGCCGTGGGCGTCGGTCACCGTATAGGTGAAGCTGTCCTTGTCCTGCTCGGTGGTGATGCCATTGTTGGTCGTCACACCGTCATAGGTCTGGGTCAGCGTGTAGGTGTAGGTGCCGTTGGCGTTGAGCACCAGATTGCCGTAGCTGCCGCTGGCCGGCGAGGTCAGCGTATAGGTGTACGGGCCGGTGCCGCCAGCCGGCGTGATCGCGCCGTTGAAGATCTCGCTGTTGCCGGCTGCGTCGCTGCCCGTCGCAAGGCCCTTCTCGCTGACCAGCGCATCGGTGTCGGATGCCGTCACCGTCACATTGTTGACGGTGATGTCCAGCGTCACCGTCGAGGTGTCGCCGTCGCCGTCGGTGATGGTGTAGACGAAGTGATCGACCGCGTTGGTGGTCACCGCGTTGGGATTGGCCGTGTAGGTGTAGGCGCCGTTGGTGCCCAGGACCAGCGTGCCGTACTGGCCCGCGATTCCGGCTCCGCCGAGATTGCCGCTCACCGGGTTCGAGACGTTCGAACCGGTCGCAACGCCCGTCACCGCGCCGCCAGGTGCAGCACCGTCGGCACCCAGAACGTCCGCCGTCCCGTCCGTCAGCACGTTGCCCGAGGCCTGCGCGCCTTCCGACACGCTGTTGGTGTTGGCATGCGCCGTCGGCACGTCGTCGACAATGTCGACCAGGATGGAGCCGGTGGTGGTGTTGCCGTGGGCGTCGGTCACCGTATAGGTGAAGCTGTCCTTGTCCTGCTCGGTGGTGATGCCATTGTTGGTCGTCACACCGTCATAGGTCTGGGTCAGCGTGTAGGTGTAGGTGCCGTTGGCGTTGAGCACCAGATTGCCGTAGCTGCCGCTGGCCGGCGAGGTCAGCGTATAGGTGTACGGGCCGGTGCCGCCAGCCGGCGTGATCGCGCCGTTGAAGATCTCGCTGTTGCCGGCTGCGTCGCTGCCCGTCGCAAGGCCCTTCTCGCTGACCAGCGCATCGGTGTCGGATGCCGTCACCGTCACATTGTTGACGGTGATGTCCAGCGTCACCGTCGAGGTGTCGCCGTCGCCGTCGGTGATGGTGTAGACGAAGTGATCGACCGCGTTGGTGGTCACCGCGTTGGGATTGGCCGTGTAGGTGTAGGCGCCGTTGGTGCCCAGGACCAGCGTGCCGTACTGGCCCGCGATCCCGGCTCCGCCGAGATTGCCGCTAACCGGGTTCGAGACGTTCGAACCGGTTGCCACGCCCGTCACCGCGCCGCCAGGTGCAGCACCGTCGGCACCCAGAACGTCCGCCGTCCCGTCCGTCAGCACGTTGCCCGAGGCCTGCGCGCCTTCCGACACGCTGTTGGTGTTGGCATGCGCCGTCGGCACGTC
>NZ_RZTT01000017.1:27198-27443 GCF_003996995.1 Mesorhizobium sp. M7A.T.Ca.US.000.02.2.1
TCACCGCGCCGCCAGGTGCAGCACCGTCGGCACCCAGAACGTCCGCCGTCCCGTCCGTCAGCACGTTGCCCGAGGCCTGCGCGCCTTCCGACACGCTGTTGGTGTTGGCATGCGCCGTCGGCACGTCATCGACGATGTCGACCAGGATGGAGCCGGTGGTGGTGTTGCCGTGGGCGTCGGTCACCGTATAGGTGAAGCTGTCCTTGTCCTGCTCGGTGGTGATGCCATTGTTGGTCGTCACACCG
>NZ_RZTT01000017.1:27908-30772 GCF_003996995.1 Mesorhizobium sp. M7A.T.Ca.US.000.02.2.1
GGTGCAGCACCGTCGGCACCCAGAACGTCCGCCGTCCCGTCCGTCAGCACGTTGCCCGAGGCCTGCGCGCCTTCCGACACGCTGTTGGTGTTGGCATGCGCCGTCGGCACGTCATCGACGATGTCGATGACGATGGCCGCCGGGGCCGACGACGATGTGCCGTCCGAGACGGTGAGCGAGAAGCTGTCGGTCTCGGTGACTGCCGGAACGTCCGTCGTCGTGCTGGTCAGTGTGTACTGATAGGCCGCAACACCGGTTGCCGGGTTGTAGCCGGTGATCAGCAGCGTGCCGTGGTCGCCCTGGAAGGCCGAACCGTTGAGGCTGCCGATGGCAACCGTGACGCCGCCGATGGTGACGGTCTGCACGTCGTCGAGCCCGTCGGCGTCCGACACAGTGAAGGTGCCTGTCGCCACAGTGCTGCCGTCGCCGGCCGCCGAACCCGCCGCCAGACCCGCCTCATAGACCTGGTCATGCGCGCCGGCCGGGTTGCCCTGGTCAACGACGATCTGCGGCACGTCGTTGGTGCCGTTGATGGTGATGGTCAGCGTTGCCGTATCGGTGTCGCCGTCGGCATCCTTCATCGTGTAGTTGAAGGTCTCGGTCAGCGTCTGGCCGGCGTCCAGCGCCTGCACCGCCGGATCGGCATTGTTGAGCGTGTAGGTGTAGGTGCCGTCGGGATTGGCAACGAAGGTGCCGTGTGCGCCCGTCGTCGAGCCATCCCAGCTGACGAAGCTCGTCGGCGTGTCGGCGCCCGGCTGGTTGTTGGCATGAAGGTCGTTGGTCAGCACATTGCCGTTGACCGGCGAGAGCGCGTCTTCGCTGATGCTGTTGGTGTCGTTGACCGCATTAGGCACGTCGTCGACGATGTCGATGACGATGGCCGCCGGGACGGACGACAAGGTGCCGTCCGAGACAGTAAGCGAGAAGCTGTCGGTCTCGGTGACTGCCGGAACGTCCGTGGTCGTGCTGGTCAGTGTGTACTGATAGGTCGCAACGCCGGTTGCCGGGTTATAGCCGGTAATCAGCAGCGTGCCGTGGTCGCCCTGGAAGGCCGAACCGTTGAGGCTGCCGATGGCAACCGTGACGCCGCCGATGGTGACGGTCTGCACATCGTCGAGCCCGTCGGCGTCCGACACCGTGAAGGTGCCTGTTGCCACCGTGCTCCCGTCGCCGGCCGCCGAACCCGCCGCCAGACCTGCTTCATAGACCTGGTCATGCGCGCCAGCCGGGTTGCCTTGGTTGACGACGACCTGCGGCACGTCGTTGGTGCCGTTGATGGTGATCTCGACCGTTGTCGTCGAGGTATCGCCGTCGCCATCGGTCAGGGTGTAGGTGAACGTGTCCGTCAGATGCTGGCCGCTGGTCAGCGCCTGGACCGCCGCGGCGCCGTTGTTCAGCGTGTAGCTGTAGTGGCCGTCTGCATCGATCGTGATCGAACCGTAGCTGCCCGCCACGGCCGAACCGACATGGCCCGAGGCCGATGCAACCGTGCCTGCCTCGACGCCCGTTACCGTCGCCCCGTCCGCACCCCTAACGTCGGCAACGCCGTCCGTCACATTCGCGTCCGCGCCGCCGCTGGCCGTAATGACATTGCCGTCCGCGACCGTCGCGCCGTCTTCCGTCACGCTGTCCGTATCGGCAACCGCCGTCGGCGCGTCGTCGACGATGGCGACGGCAAAGGTCGTGCTGGCCGAATCGCCGTCAACATCCGTGACAGTGATGCTGAAATTGTCCGGGACGGTATCGTTGCTGGGATCATAGCCGGCTGTCTGATCGGTATGAATGACCGATTCGGTGACCGTGTAATTGTATTCGATGGCACCGGTGCTCGGATTGAAGGAGACGATCGTCAGATAGCCATACTCCCCCGGGATTTGCTGGTTGACGCTAGTGACGGTGACGCCATTGATGACGATCGACCCAATTCCATCAGGCGCGTCGATGCTGATCGTTCCAGTGCTGGACGTTTCATTGTCGGTCAGCGCTTCGCTGCCCGGAGATTGCGCCCCACCGCCGTCAAGACCGGCTTCACTGGCCGCTTCGGTCGGGGCAAGCAAGGACGTGGCCGTCACTGAAACCTGCCTGTCGACGATGGACGGGAACAATTCGCGCCGCTCCAGGAGTCCGAACTGCAAGGCAGTCGGCGGCAGCAGCGCCGACAGGTCGAACCCATCGCCGATGCCGCCGGGGGGAACCGAGAAATCTCCGCCCGCGCTTGAATTCGAACCGCCCGGACCGGCCGACATGGAACCGTCGGCGCCGAAGGCGACATCGACATGGCTGGCTTCAAGCGCCGCCAGCAGCGCGACGCGCGGCACCTCGACGTCGCCAATGATGAAGGTCGGCACGTTCAGGGCGCCGTCCTTGATCACGATCACCGAGCCGTCGGCCTGTTCGAGCAGAAGGTTTTGTCCGTCGACCTTGATGTTGTCGATGGAGGCGTTGGCCGGAAGCCTCACCACATGGCTGGCGTCGGCTACATATTCGTGCGGCGCAGCTGCCGGCGGCGCCTTTGCTTCCGCGGGCGCTTCTGGCTTGACAGGCGCTCCGCCGCCGACATCGACCGGCACCGGTTCGGACGCTGCCGGCGCGGCCTGCTGCGTCGAATCCGCTTGCGCGACCCGCATCTCTGCCGGCGATGCCTGATCGCCGTGTTCATTGGACGCGGAATGCTCGTTCAAGGAAGCCGAAAAGCTGTCCAACTCGATATTGTTCGTCATGGCTGAAACCCCTCCGATATTTACCGGATAGAGACAGCGGCCACTTCTACTTTGCAACTGCCCCCCAATCTATTTCATATACAATGATATGCATTGCCCGCCATTTTTTACACGTGGTAAACCGCGACAATATAACCTGATATA
>NZ_RZTT01000180.1 GCF_003996995.1 Mesorhizobium sp. M7A.T.Ca.US.000.02.2.1
GGCAGCGGCTGCACGCTGCCCGGCCGAGCCATTGCGTCCATGACGGCGCGGAACACGGTCTGGGCGTCGAAGACCGGATCGGCGAAACCGCCCTCGATCGATTGCGCTGCAATGTCCATCAGTCTTCTCCGCGAACCATGGTGAAGAAATCCACCTTCGTTGCCGCCGTCTCGGCGCGGCGTTTTTCATGCGCTGCGGTCAGAGCCGACCGCAGGGGCGCTATCAGCCCGGTCTCGACCTCATTTCGGCGGGCAGGGTCCTGCCACAGCGCGTCGGCGATGGCCGCCAGCCTCGCTTTCTGCTTGTCGCGGCCAAGCGCATAGCAATGGCCGACCTGTCCGGTGGGCAGCCGGACCGTGGCGCGGGTGACGGTCGCCTCACCGATATTGAAGGGCGCGCCGCCGCCGCCGATGCGGCCGCGCAGGGTGACAAGGCCGGTTTCGGGGCCGCGCAGCAACTCGGCGTCCGAAGGCAGTCCGGCCTCATTCCAGAGCCGTACGATGTCATCGCCGCTGGATTGCGCAAGGGTTGCCATGGCGGCCTTGCGCTCGGCCTGGTCGCGGGCTTCCTGTCCTCGCATAAGCTATCGTCCTCGTGGCTAAATTTGTCTATTGATATAGACAACTATACAAATTATACCTATTATCTAGCGCGTGTCCATGACGGGTGGATGACAGCGATAGAAGACTGGGCGCTGGAAGGTGGGGGGCAATGAAGGTCGGGCAGCTGTCAGCGGACGGCATCGAGCGGCGCAGTGGCGTTTCGCTGTGGCGGCAGATCGCCGACAAGATCCTGCATGCGATCGCCATCGGCGATTTCACGGAGAATGCAGCGCTGCCGCCGGAGGTGGCGCTGGCAGAACGCTATGGCGTCAACCGTCACACGGTGCGCAACGCCATATCAGCCCTTGTAAGGGAAGGCGTGCTGCGGGCCGAGCAGGGGCGCGGCACCTTCGTGCTGTCGCGCAAGCGGCTGTCCTATCCGATCGGGGCGCGCACACGTTTTTCGACAGGGCTGCAAGGGCAAACGACGGAACGGCACATCGTCCTGCTCGCCTCGTCGGTCGAGCCGGCCAGTCAGCGCGTCGCCGAGGGACTGGGTCTTCCCAAGGGAGCCGACGTGATCCGGCTGGAAACGCGCGGCGAAGCCGACGGACGGCCGGTGTCGCGCGCGGCCGGCTGGTTCGAGGCCCGGCGCTTTGCCGGCATCGATGCCGCGATGGCGGAAACAGGGTCGATCACCGCCTCGCTGGCGCGGTTCGGCATAGACGACTATCTCAGGCAATCGACCGTGCTGTCGGCGCGCCATGCCGATGCGGCGGACCTTGCCGACCTCGACCTGCAGCCGGGCGCCATCGTGCTGGTCACGGTCGCCGTCAACGTCACGCCGGACGGCCAGCCGATCCAGTTTTCCGAGTCGCGCTTTCCGGCCGAACGGGTGGAGCTGAAGCTGTCGGCGCTGTAGGGAGTGCCCGGCCCAGCTCAGCCGCATTCACTTGCCAGCGGCGGCGCATTGGAGGACCGGCTTCGCCGTTTGCCATGTTATGATCCGACCTCGATCACAGCCTTGATCAGGCCCGATTTCTCATGTGCCCAACGAGCCAGATCGCGCGGCGTGCCGGCGAGTGTGGTGCGGTGTGTGACGAGCTTGGCCAGGGGAACGGCGCCGTTGCGGATCGAGGCGGCGACGTGATCGAAGTCGGCGCGCAAGGCGTTGCGGCTGCCGATCAGCGTCATCTCGCGCTTGTGGAATTCCGGATCGGAAAAGCTGATGTCGTCCTTGACAACAGAGACCAGCACCAAGGTGCCGCCATGCGCGACATGGGCAAAGGCCGACTGCACCGACTGGGTGTTGCCGGTGGCATCGAAGACCACATCGAAGCCTTCGCCTGATGTTGCTTCCTTGACCAGATCAGGCACCGCGCCGCGCGAGCCGTCGAGGGTCTGGAAACCAAGCTCATTTGCGGCGAAGGCGAGCCTTTCACTGCTCATGTCGAGCAGCGTCACGTCGAGTTCGGCGATGCGGGCGAAGATGGCGGTGCCGAGCCCGATCGGGCCGGCGCCGATGACCAGCGTGCGGGCGCCGGGGTCGGCGCGGGCGCGCCGCACGGCATGCGCTCCGATGGCCAGGAACTCGACTGCGGCGGCGTCAGCCAGCGACAGGCCGTTGGCCGGATAGAGATTTTGCGCCGGCACCAGGATCCGTTCGCACATGGCGCCGTCGCGATGCACGCCCAGCACCTCGATCCTGACGCAGCAATTCGGCTTGTCGTGCCGGCAGGCGATGCACTTGCCGCAGGAAAGATAGGGGTTGATCACCACGGGCTCACCAACGGCAAGATCGACGCCGTCGCCGGTCTCGACGATCGTTCCCGACACCTCATGGCCCATGATGCGGGGATAGGCGAGGAACGGGTGCTTGCCCTCGAAAATGTGGTAGTCGGTGCCGCAGATGCCGACATGGCTGACCGCCACCAGCGCCCAGCCGGGAGGCGGTGCCTCTGGTGCGGGCCGGTCTTCAAGGACAAGATCGCCGGGCGAACGGCAGAGGACGGCTTTCATGCGCTAATCCAGTCATGAAATCGCCGGCCCGTTGGTGTGGCGGGCCGGCGGGTGATTGCGGGATCGCTACTTGCCGCGGCGGCGCAGGCCGTCGAAGTAGACGATGATGATGATCAGCGCGCCGGTGATGATGCGCTGCCAGAACGAATTGACGTTGAGCAGGTTGGCGCCGTTGTTGATGGTGGCCAGGATGAAGGCGCCGAGCAGCGGCCCATGCACCGAGCCGACGGCGCCGAACAGCGAGGTGCCGCCGATGACGGAAGACGCGATCGCCTGCAGCTCCCAGCCCTCGGCCTGCGTCGGGTTGCCGATGCCGATGCGGGCGGCCAGCAGCACGCCGACAAAGGCGGCGCACAGGCCCGACAGCGTGTAGGCCATGTAGATGGTTCGCTGGACATTGACGCCGGACAGACGCGAAGCCTCGGCGTTGGAGCCGACCGAAAACAGGTATCGGCCCCAGCGGCTGTGGTGGAGGAAGATATAGGCTGGAATGCCGACCAGGATCACCATCCAGAACAGGTTGGGGATGCCGATGAAGGAATTGCGAGAGAAGGCGGTGAAGGTGTCGCTGTTGATGTTGATCGAATTGCCGTTGGTCATCAAAAGGCCGATGCCGCGCAGCGAGGTCAGCGTTGCCAGCGTGATGATGAAGGGCGGCAGGCCCATCTTGACGATGCCGAAGCCATGGAACATGCCGATGGCGACGCCGACCAGCAGCGTCACCAGAATGGCGAGCCAGATGGGGAAGCCGGCATTGATCATCATGGCCACGACCACCGTGGCGAAGCCGACCACGGCGCCCACCGACAGGTCGATGCCGCCGGTGATGATGACGAAAGTCTGGCCGACCGCCATGATGGCGATCATCGAGCCCTGGCGCAAGAGATTGGCCATGTTGTTGGCGGAGGCGAAGCTCGTCGTCGCCACGGAGAGAAGGATCCAGAGCAGAACCAGCAGCGCCAAAAGCGTCAGCCCAAACAGGACATTATAGTTGCGCTTCGGTTTTTCGACGGGAATCGCCTCGGTGCTCATATCTGTCCTCCCAGCTTTTCTTGTTTCTCGGCGAGCGCTTGAGTGAGAATATCCTCGTGGCTGGCGGCGTGAAAACCGTGCGTCGCCACCAGTTTGCCGCGCCGGAACACATGCAGCGTGTCGGCGAGTTCATAGACTTCCGTCAGATAGGACGAGATCAGGATGATGCCGGCGCCCTTTGACAAAAGTGCGCCGAACAGGCGGTAGATCTCGGCCTTGGTGCCGACATCGACGCCGACCGTCGGTTCGTCGAAGATGAACAGCTTGGCGCCGTGCGCCAGCCATTTGCCGATGACGATCTTCTGCTGGTTGCCGCCCGACAGGCTGGATGCCAGCGCGCCGCGCGTCGGTGTCTTGATGCGCAGATCGGCGATCTGGCGATCGGCTTGCGTCTTCTCCTGCGTGCTCGAAATCAGCAGATTGTTCGAGATACGCTTGTAGATCGGCAGGTTCAGGTTGAAGCCGACTGGCAGGTTGAGGCAGAGGCCTTGGTCGCGGCGGCTTTCCGGCGCCAGCGCCATGCCGAGCTTGATCGCGTCATGCTCGGAATTGACCTGCACCTCCTTGCCTTCCCAGAGGATCTGGCCGGCGGATTTGCGGTGGCGGCCGTAAAGCGTGGTGACGAACTCGCTGCGTCCAGCGCCGATCAGGCCATAGAGCCCGACGATCTCGCCGGCGCGGACCGTCATCGAGACATTTTCGAAGCCCTTGCCGGACAGGTTCCTCGCCTCGATGAGGGCGGCGCCCGGCGTGAAATGCTCCTTGTGGTAGACCTGCTCGATCGAGCGGTTGATCATCATCTTGACCAGTTCGGCATCGTTGGTCTCGGCGATGTTGCGGGTGCCGACCAGCGTGCCGTCGCGCAGCACGGAAACACGGTCGGCGAGCTCGAACACTTCCTCCATGCGGTGGCTGATGTAGATGATCGTCACGCCTTCGCCCTTCAGCCGGCGGATCAGAGTGAAGAGTTGGTCGGCCTCCTTGCGGGTGAGGTAGGCGGTCGGCTCGTCGAAGATCAGGAATTTGGTGCCGCGCACGGTGGCGCGGGCGGCGGCTATCAACTGCTGCTGGCCGATGGTCAGGTCGCCAAGCGTGACATGCGCCGGCAGGTCGAAGCCGAGGTCGTCGATGATCGTCTGCGCCTGCCTGACCATGGCGCGCTGCTGCAGGATGCCGAAACGCGAATTCTCCTCGCCGAGGAACATGTTGGCGGCGACCGTCAGGTGACGGCACAGCACGACTTCCTGGTGCACGGCATTGATGCCGAGCGCCATCGCCTCGTGCGGCGTCGCCAGGGCGGCCGGTTGGCCCTCCCAGGTGATCTCTCCGGAGGTGCGCGGCATGACGCCGGTCAGAAGCTTGATGAGCGTGGATTTGCCGGCGCCGTTCTCGCCGACGATGGCGTGGATCTCACCGGACTTGAAGGCGAGGTCGACCGGCTTCAGCGCGTGGGTGCCGGGATAGCGCTTCTCCAGCCCGCGCAATTCGAGGATGGTCCGCCCCGGTTCCAGCACAGGGGCCGGATGCAGTTCCTGCGCCGTCGATGTCATGACAATCCTCCCAGATTGGCCTCACGATTGGCACGCGGCGAGACAAGGATATGTCTCGAAAACAGCCTAGCCTACGCTTATGGATTGCCAAGCCGTTTGTGCGGCAGCTTGTCTCCGGGGCGAGGTGCCCCGGAGATCATTGCGGATGCGACGGCTCAGAGCTTCGGATTGAGCAGTGCGTCGATCTTGGGGTCTTTCATGTTGTCCTTGGTCACCAGATTGGCGCCGGTGTCGACATTGGCTTCGACCTTCTCGCCCTTGGAAGCGGCGAGTGCGGTCTTGATGCCGTCATAGCCCATCCGGTACGGATCCTGGACGACGAGGGCGGAAATGACGCCGTCGTTGAGGAACTTGATCAGCTTCTCGTCGCTGTCGAAACCGACCAGCGCCAGCTTGCCGCCAAGGCTGTTTTCCGCGACAGCCTGACCGACGCCCTGCGCCATGATCAGGTTGGAAGCGAAGATGCCCTTGAGGTTCGGGTTGGCGGTGATCAGGTCGGTGGCGATGTTGAGGCCGGTGGTGGCCTGGCCGTCGGCATATTTATCGGCGACCAGCTTGAGGCCCGGATATTTGGCGGCCAGCTGTTCGGTGAAGCCCTGCTTGCGCTGTTCGAGCGAGCCGGCGCCCGGCGCGTTGGTGATCAGGGCGACGTCGCCCTCGATCTTGCCGCCGTTGGCGGCGCCGATGGCGGCTGCGAGGCCATCGGCAGCGACGCGGCCGCCCTGGACGTTGTCGGTGGTCAGGAACGAGGTGAACGCCTTGGAGTCGGCGCCGGAGTCGATGCCGATGACCTTGACCTTGGCAGCGGCTTCATCGATCGGCTTGCCAAGCGCCTTGAACTCGGTCGGCGCAATGACGATCGCCGCCGGGTTGCTGGCAACGGCGTTCTCGAGGATCGAGACCTGGCCGTTGACGTCGGTTTCAGCCTGGGCACCGAGTTCCGGCACGTTGACGCCGAGATCCTTGCCGGCCTTGCGGGCGCCGGCCAGAACGATCTGCCAGTAGAACGACGTGGTGTCCTTGACGATGATCGGAATGGTGACGTCCGCCGCCGAAACCGGCGCCGAATGCATGACGCCGGCGAGCATCGAAGCTGCTGCCAGCGCCATGACGGCGCGGCGGTTGAGAATGCTGGTCACGAATTTCATGAGGTTTCCTCCCTAAGTCGCCCGGTGAACGATACGGAAGCTCCGTCCGGATAGGCGCGGTCCAAAACAGAACTTTATCAATAAAAAACAATTGCCATGTTTTGATAATGCATCGAACAGATCGATGCAAGCGCTGTTTGATTAGTCCTTGCGAAGCCTGGCAGAGGCAAATCCACCGTGCTGCTCCCCATTGGCGCCGTCACACTTCCGTTCCGTTCTGGGAACGTATGGAATATTAATTCCACCATTTCGTCAATATGGAATGTCCATTCCTTCGTGTGACCGCAAGAATATGAAGTTTCACACCTCCTGCACCAGCGTGTGGGGACGATATCTGGCGTATTCCGTCTCCGGCACGTCGATGTCGAGCAGTTGGAGGTTGCGCGTCAGGTTCGCCAGCTTGGCGGTGCCGGTCAGCACGGTGGCGACGGCAGGTTCATGCAAGGGGAATTGGAACGCTGCGGCGGCGAGCGGATAGCCACCCTCGGCGGCGATCCTTTCCATTGCGCCGACGCGGTCGAGCACGTCATGGCTGGCAGGGCGGTAGTCGAAATGCGCGCCTTGCACCGGCCCGGTCGCCAGGATGCCGGAGTTGAACACGCCGCCAATGACCAAGGAGGTCTGCCGCGCCCGGCATAGGGGCAGCAACTCCGCTTCGGCGCTGCGGTCGAGTAAGGAATAGCGGCTGGCGAGCAGGATGCAGTCGAGCGGCGCCTCGCGCATCACGTCCAGACAGATCTGCACTTCGTTGACGCCAAGCCCATAGGCGGAAATGACGCCGGACCGTTTCAGCTCTTCAAGTGCCTTGAGGCCGCCGTCCATCAGGTCGCGAAAGTGCACCTTGGTCTTCTCGACACCATGGGTGTAGGCGCCGATGTCGTGGACAAACAGGATGTCTATCCTGTTTAGGCCAAGCCGTGCATAGCTGAACTCGACCGACCGCATGATGCCGTCATAGGAATAGTCGTAGTCGAGCGCGAAGGGCAGCGGATCGACATAGGAGTGATCGGGAACCTGATCGTCCGGCACCGGGCGGAACAGCCGGCCGACCTTGGTCGACAGCACATAGGAATCGCGCGGCTTGTAGCGCAGGAAGTCGCCGAAGCGGCGCTCCGACAGGCCGAAACCGTAGAAGGGTGCGGTGTCGAAATAGCGCAGGCCGGCATCCCAGGCGCCCTGCAGCGTCTCCATCGCCGCTTCGCGCGAACAGGCGCGGTAAAGGCCGCCAAGTGCAGCGCCGCCGAAGCTGACCTCGGTGACTTCCAGCGCTGTCTGGCCGATGCGGCGCTTTTCCATGCACAACCTCCCCGTTGCCCGCCACTGACCGGCGCGCAGTCTACTTTATATCAGTAAAATCTAAAGCGTTGCGCCCAGATGCCAGGGCACGAACTCGTTGTCGCCGTAGCCGAAGTCCTCGCTCTTGGTCTTGCGGCCGGAAGCCGTCTCGACGATCAGTTCGAAGATCTCGCGGCCCATGCCGGCTATGGTCTTTTCACCCGAGGCGATGACGCCGCAATTGACGTCCATGTCCTCTTCCATCTGGTGGTACATGGTCGAGTTGGTGGCGACCTTGATCGACGGCGTCGGGCGGCAGCCGAAGCATGAGCCGCGGCCGGTGGTGAAGACGATGACGTTGGCGCCGCCCGCCACCTGGCCGGTCGCCGAAACCGGGTCGTAGCCGGGCGTGTCCATGAACACCAATCCACTGCCGGTGACTTTTTCGGCGTAGCCGAAGACACCATTGAGCGGCGTCTGGCCGCCCTTGGCGACCGCGCCGAGCGACTTCTCCAGGATGGTGGTGAGGCCGCCGCGCTTGTTACCGGGCGAGGGGTTGTTGTCGATCGAGGCGCCATGCTTAGCGACGTGGTCCTCCCACCATTTCACGAAACCGTCGAGCTTCTGCGCGATCTCCGGCGTTGCCGCGCGATAGGCAAGCAGATGTTCGGCGCCGTAGATCTCCGTCGTCTCGGAGAGGATGCCGATGCCGCCGACGCCAGCCAGGATATCGACAGCCGCGCCCAGCGCCGGATTGGCCGTGATGCCCGACATGCCGTCCGAGCCGCCGCATTGCAGGCCGACGACGATCTCGCTGACCGGGATCGGCTCACGCTTCAGCTGGCCGACTTCCTCGGCGATCTCGGCCAGCACGCCCATCGCTTTTTCCACCGATTTGCGCGATCCGCCGGCGTCCTGGATGTTGAAATGGCGTTTGCCGGCAGCGACGCCCTTCTGGCCGTATAGGGTGAGTTGGTTGACTTCGCAGCCGAGGCCGACCATCAGCACGCCGCCGAAATTCGGGTGGCGGGCGTAGCCGGCGAGTGTACGGTGCAGCACCATCATGCCGTCGCCGGTGCCGCTCATACCGCAGCCCTGGCCGTGCACGATCGGCACGAAACCGTCGATGCCGGGATATTTAGGCAAAAGCGTGCGGTTGGCGGTGTCGGCGATGGAATGGCAGACGGTGGCCGAGCAATTGACGCTGGCGACGATGCCGATGAAGTTGCGCGTGCCGGCGCGGCCATCGGCGCGGCGATAGCCCATGAAGGTGCGGGCGCGGTCGGCCTCCGTCGCGTGCTCGGCCTCGCTCGGCGGCACGACCGGCAAGCGACCGGATTCGAAAACCAGATTGTGCGAATGCACGTGCTCGCCCGCTGCAATATCCTGTGTCGCTCGACCGATCGCTTGGGCGTATTTCACCACGGCCTCGCCGGCGGCGATCGGCTTGATCGCCACCTTGTGGCCGGGCTCGATCAGCGCACTGGCGACGGCACCGCCCGGCAGCGCGGTGCCAATCTCGATGCGGCCGTTGGCGACGGCGACATTGTCGGCAGGGGACAGGAGAATGGAGTTGGAGGCGTTCACGGGCGGTTTCCTGGGTGATCCTGGGTTGCGCAGACGGATTGACACGCGTCTGTTTAGAGATAATGTCTTTTATCGTGAAAAAACAGTTTTGCGTCAATTGTTTTTTCGTGGGGAGTTCCGCATGCCTGGGTTGTTCCGGGAAGCAATTTCGCTTCTCAGGGCCATGGGAACGTCATATTGCGCTTCAAACCGGCCGCCGCAAGCGACGGCGTGCAACGGGTCAGGGATGTCGAAGAGCAACAACGTCTACAAGGATGCCTATAACCGCTGCCTGCGGCTGCTCGACGAAACGCGCAGCCTGCCTTCTGAGCCGGAACTGGGTACCTTGCTTGGCGTCAGCCGTACCACGGTGCGCACCATTCTCGCGCGCATGGAAGAGACTGGGCTGATCGCCTGGAACAAGCGCGCCAAGACGGTGCTGCGCGAACCGCGTCCCGATGATTTCTTCCCCGAGGAGGAGACCGACACGCTGGCCGAGATCATCGAACGGTCGTTCATGCGTCGGCTGCTCGCCGGCGGCGCCGAAGCCGGCATGCAGATCAACGAACTCGAACTGGCGCGTGAGATCGGCGTCGGCACCACCAGCGTGCGCGAGTTCCTGATCCGCTTCTCCCGCTTCGGCCTGATCGAGAAGCGTCGCAACAGTCACTGGGTGCTGAAGGGCTTTACCCGCGCCTTCGCGCTGGAGCTGACCGAAATCCGCGAAATGTTCGAATTGCGCTCGGCGGCTGCCTTTGCCGCTTTACCGCAGGACAGCGCGGTCTGGACCGATCTCGACCGCCTGGAAGATGAGCATCGCCAGTTGGCAAACGACATCGCCACCCGCTTCACCGAGTTCTCCGAACTCGACGAGCGCTTCCACCGGCTCATCCACCGGGCGTCGCGCAACCGCTTCATCGTCGATTTCTACGATGTCATCGCCATGATCTTCCACTACCACTACCAGTGGAACAAGGCGCAGGAACGCGAACGCAACGAAGTCGCGATCGGCGAGCATCTGGTCTATATCGAGGCGCTGAAATCGCGCGACCTCGGCAAGGTCGACGCCGCCTGCCGCAAGCATCTGAAGTCGGCGCGCCAGACATTGCTGACCTCGATCCCGGAGAGCCGGTCGCTACAAAAATCCTGAGCCGCGCTGAGGCTCAGAGTCTTGTTTCATGCATGTCGTTGTCCCAAAATCGCCGCACACTTTTGGGCGACATGCATTGACCCTGCCGCGTTGGCGCCGCGGCGATTTGGCGATTTTCCACCCGCCAGCCCCGTGCTAGGAATGTCGCATTGCTGCGAAGAGGCAGGGCTTTGAGCGTATCGAGGAGACGGTGGAGCATGCCGGTCGCGCTGGTCGCGGCCTATCTGCTGTTGCTCCAGTCGACGCTCGGAGCATTCGCCTTCGGCACCGGTCCCAATGCTTCGCAGCTCGACGCCTTTGGCAACGTCATCTGCACCCATGAGGGCGCAGCCCAGCTTCCCGGCGGCAACCAGCAGCCGTCCCATCTTCCGGCATGCTGCGTGCTCGGCTGCAGCATGGTTTCGGCGGCCTTTGCGCCGCCGCCCGGTGCTGGCCTGGCGCTGGGCAGCCTTTCCTTCAAAACGGTCGCCTTTGTTTTTCCGGCGGCCATCCATCTCGACTTTGCGCGTGAGCGCTCGCCGTCGAACCCGCGCGCGCCGCCGCTGACGGCCTGAGCCTGTTTGCCCGGCGGAACTTTTCGTGGGCGTACCCATCCAAAGATCAAACTGCTCGCGACCGGCAACGGCGCGACCATCACTTCATGGAGCAACCATGTCCTATTTTTTCCCTGACGCCGCGCGTCTTGTGCCCGGCGGCATTCTACGCGGCATCGAAGAGCGTGTCGGCATTGCCGTGCTGGCTCTTGCGCTGCTGTTCACAGGCGCCCAGTCCGTCCTCGCGCATGAGTTCAAGGTTGGCGATCTCGAGGTCGGCCACCCTTGGTCGCGCGCCACACCGGCCGGCGCCAAAGTGGCCGGGGGTTATTTCACCGTCACCAACAACGGCAGTGCACCGGACCGGCTGGTGTCGATTTCCTCCGATGTTTCTGAAAAGACCGAGCTGCATGAGATGGGCGTCAAGGACGGCGTCATGACCATGCGGCCGGTTGCCGGCGGCCTGGAAATTCCGGCCGGCGGCAAGGTCGCCCTTGCGCCTGGCGGCTATCATTTGATGTTCATCGGCCTGAAGCGGCAACCCAAACAGGGCGAAAAGTTCTCCGCCACCCTGACCTTCGAAAAGGCCGGCGCCGTCAACGTCGATTTCGCTGTCGAAGGCATGGGCGGTGGCGCCATGGACGACCACGCCAATTGACCGCGCCAGTTCGACAAATTTTGAAAATCCGAGGGACTATCATGAACAAATATGTTTTGTCGGCTGGCGCACTTCTCGCGCTCGGAACCAGCGCCGCCTTCGCGCATATCACGTTCGAAACCCAGGAGGCGGCGGTCGGCTCGACCTACAAGGCCGTTTTGCGGGTGCCGCATGGCTGCGAAGGCAAGGCGACGACCGCCGTGCGCGTGCAGATTCCGGAAGGGGTGATCGCGGTG
>NZ_RZTT01000181.1 GCF_003996995.1 Mesorhizobium sp. M7A.T.Ca.US.000.02.2.1
GCATTCTCCGATCCGATCTGGCGCAAGCCACAGACAGCTTCCACGTTTCAATCGCTTCCCAATGGCGAACGTGTCGATCTCGCCATTGTTGGCGGTGGCATCATGGGCTTGTCGACCGCCTTGCATGCCGCCCGGCTTGGCCTGTCGGTGCAGGTGCTGGACGCCGGCGAGATCGGCCAGGGCGCATCGGGCTTGAATGGCGGTCAGGTCATTCCCGGCCTGAAATACGATCCGGAATGGCTGCTGGAGCATTTTGGCCCGGAGCGCGGCGAGGCGCTCGTCAATTTCGCGGCGTCGACCGCCGATGCGGTGTTCGAGCTGATCCGCGACGAGAAACTGGCGGTGCCGTTCGTCCGCAATGGCTGGATCCAGGCGGCGCACACGGAGGCCGCGCTGAAGGCGGCGGCGAACCGCGACCGGCAATGGCACGCGCGTGGTGCCGACGTCCGGTTGCTCGATGCAGCGGAGATCGCGGCCAAGACCGGTGCACAGGGCTATCTCGGCGGCTGGCTCGACCGCCGCGCCGGTGTCATCGATCCGCTTGCCTACACGTCGGAATTTGCCCGAGTCGCGACCGCGGCTGGAGTGAGGATAGCCGGACACCAGAAGGTGGTTCGGCTAGACAAAAGCGCCGGCGTTTGGCGTGTTTCAACTGAAAACGGGGTGCAATTGCAGGCAAAGGCGGTCGTGCTGGCGACAAACGCCTACACGGACGGTCTGATCCCCGGTCTCGCTCAGACGATCGTGCCGCTGCATTCCTTTCAGATCGCCACAGCGCCGCTGTCGCCCGATCTGGCGGCCACGATCCTGCCGGAAGGGCAGGCGGTGTCGGACTCCAGGCGCATCCTCGTCTACTACCGCAAGAGCGCCGACGGCCGGCTGGTGCTTGGCGGCCGGGGTCGCATGGCGCTGCCGACGAGCGCCGGCGACTGGGCGCATCTCGAGCGGGCGCTGCGGCGGCTCTATCCCATGCTGTCCGGCGTCGCCATCGAGAAGCACTGGTTCGGCCGGGTGGCGATGACCCCGGACCACCTGCCGCACATCCACGAGCCGGAGAAAGGCCTGCTCGCCGTGGTCGGCTGCCAGGGTCGTGGTGTCGGCCTGATGACCGCTCTTGGCGAGCGCATCGCCGGCTATCTCCAGAGTGGCGATGTCAGGCAATTGCCCTTCCCGGTCTCGCCGATCCGACCGATCCCGTTTCACGCCTTCCGCCAAGTCGGCGTTGCCGCGACCATCGCCTGGTACCGGCTGCTCGATGCGTTGGAGCGCTGACCAAAGCAATTCCTGTCAATGGGGTTCCGTTTGGGATTCCGCTTGACAGTTTCATAGATATGAAAAACTCTAAGCTAATTTCAAATTTCCGATAGGCAGGTCGATGTCGGCCCTAGTTGCAACATCAGCGCCAGAGGTCCGGTCTTCTCAGGGCTTCCGGTTCGCCATGCTGCTGCCGGGCGCTCTGGTCACCTTCCTGCTGATCCTGTTTGCCCTCGGCCTCGTGCTTTTCCTCGCCTTCCGCAACAATGACGGTTCGCTGCTCGGCGCCGGCTTCACCGTGGCGAATTTTGTCACCGTGGTCTCCGATCCGCTGTACTGGACGGTGACGCTACGCTCGCTGATCATTGCCGCCCTTGTCACGCTGGCGACCGTCGTCACCGCCTATCCCGTCGCCTACTACCTTGCCTTTCACGCCGGCCGGCGGCGCGGCCTGCTGCTGTTTCTGGTGACGCTGCCATTCTGGACCAGCTATCTCCTGCGCGTCTTCGCCTGGAAGATCGTGCTCGCCTACAATGGCGTTTTGAACTCGGCGCTGATCGAAAGCGGTATCTGGTCCGAGCCGACATTGGCCTTTCTCAACACGCCGGCCGCCGTCGTCATCACGCTGGCGCACGCCTACGCGCCTTTCGCCATCCTGCCGATCTACGTGGCGCTGGACACGATCCCGAAATCGCTGATCGAGGCCGCCTCCGATCTCGGCGCGCGGCCCTTCACCTCTTTCCGCCGGGTCGTGCTGCCCAATTCGATGCCGGGCGTGCTGGCGGCAGCCCTTGTCGTCTTCGTGCCGACGGTCGGTGACTATGTCACGCCGGCGCTCGTCGGCGGCCCGGCCAGCACCATGATCGGCACGCTGATCCAGGCGCAATTCGGCAAGGCCAATGACTGGCCGTTCGGCGCCGCACTCTCCGTCGCCGTCATGCTGGTCATCCTTGCCGTGGTGCTGGTCGCGCGTTTCGCCGACCGCAGATTTGGCAGCCGCACATGAGCACTGCACGCGCGCAGGGAGGCGGCCGCTGGCTCGGCGTCTACGTCGTCGCCTATCTGGTCTTTCTCTATCTGCCAGTGCTGCTGATCCCGCTGTTTTCCTTCAACAACTCGATCCAGGCAGCGTTTCCGCTGCAAGGCTTCACCTTGCAATGGTACGCGACACTGTTCGGCAATTCGGCGCTGACCGGTGCACTCTTGAACAGCCTCGTCATCGGCGCCATTGCCGCCACGGGCGCGACGCTGTGCGGCATCACCGTATCCTACATGGACCTCTATGGCCGCTCGCCGCTGGCCGCCACCATCAGCGCCATCGCAAGGCTGCCGATCCTGATCCCCGGCGTCATCGTCGGCATATCGCTGCTGATCCTCATCAACCTCATTGGTCTGGGGCCATCGCGCATCGCCATCGTTCTCGGCCACATATTGGTCGCGCTGCCGACGACCGTGGTGATCATGCGCAGCCGCTTCGCCGCCATCCCGAAAACCATTCGCGAGGCAGCGCTCGATCTCGGCGCCTCCGACTGGACGACGTTCCGGCGGGTCATGCTGCCGCTTAGCCTGCCGGCCATCATTTCGGCCTTCATGCTGGCCTTCCTGATCTCCTTCGACGAATTCATCGTTGTCTTCTTCCTCGCCGGCACCGAGCCGACGCTGCCGCTCTACATCTGGAGCCAGCTGCGTTTTCCAAAGTCGCTGCCGACGGTGATGGCGCTGGGCACGTCGATCCTGGCTGTGTCCTTCATCATCGCCGCAGCAGCTGAAATCCTGCGCCATCGCGGCCTGTCCGCCACGGCGCCAAAGCCCGCGGATCCATCACAACCAAAACAAACCAAGAGAGGAGAACTGCAATGGCATTCGACCTGAAATCGATCTCTGCAAAGACTGTTTGCGCTGGATTGACAGCGTTCGCGCTAGCGCTGTCGTCGACCGTCGCTTTCGCCGGCGACAAGCTGCAATATTTCACCTGGTCGGGCTATGAACTGCCCGATTTCAACAAGAGCTTCCTCGCCGCGCATCCCGATGGCGTCGAGGCCTCCATCTTCGGTGACGACGATGACGCCTTCACCAAGGTCAAGGCCGGCTTCCGCCCCGACATCGCGCATCCCTGTTATGACAAGGTGGCGCGCTGGAACAAGGAAGGCCTGCTGCAGCCGATCGACACCAAGCGCATCAAGAACTGGGATTCGATCTTCCCGGTGTTCAAGAACCTGCCCGACCTGCAGGCCGGCGACGGCAAGGTCTGGATGGTGCCATGGGACTGGGGCAACACCTCGATCCTCTACCGCACCGATCTGGTGAAGAACCCGGAAGCGAGCTGGAACCTTCTGTGGGACAAGCAGTATGCCGGCCGCATGGCGACGATCGACGCCGTGCACGACACGCCGGTCGTTGCGGCGTTGCTCGCCGGCGTCAATCCGTTCGACATGACGCCGGAGCAAATGGACAAGGTGGCCGAGAAGCTGCGCGAGCAGCGCCCGCTGCTCTCCAACTACACCACCGACATGACCTCGGTGGAACAGGCGCTGGCCAGCGGCCAATTGGTCGCCGCCATGACCTGGAACGCCTCGGCCACCTCGCTGAAGAAGCAGGGCGTGCCGGTCGAGTTCATGAAGCCGAAGGAGGGCATGCTGACCTGGGCCTGCGGCTTCGTCATGCTCAAGGACGCCAAGAATGTCGATCTTGCCTATGACTTCATCAACAGCCGGCTGGATGCCGACTCCGGCAAATACCTGATCCAGGCCTATGGTTACGGCAGCTCGCTGAGCTCCGCCTTCGCCACCGTGCCGAAGGCGGAATTGGAGAAATTGCAGCTGCCATCCGATCCCGAGGTGTTGCTGAAGACCACCATCTTCACCGGGCCGATGAAACAGAATGACGACCTCGCCAAGATGTTCGAAAAGATCAAGGCAGGCGGGTGAGTTGAGGCCTGCCTTCTCCCCTTGTGGGAGAAGGTGGATCGGCGCGCAGCGCCGAGACGGATGAGGGGTGCGTGGCGGATCGCCGTCGTCGCCAAGCTGGAGCACCCCTCATCCGTCGCCTGCGGCGACACCTTCTCCCACAAGGGGAGAAGGGGGAGCTTTTCGACGCTTCGCCGCGCTCCGATTGATAGACTGCAAACGAGGACGAATTGATGGACATGCTGGACGAACCGGCTGAGAAGCCGAAGGACGATGCCGATGTGCGGGTCGGCCGGCGCGTGCGGGCGCTGCGGCTGGAGCGCAATCTGTCGCTGGCCGATCTTGCGGCAAAAGCCGGTGTGTCGATCGGTGCTTTGAGCCAGATCGAGCGCGGCATGTCCTCGCTGCGCGTCAAGGTGATCTGGCCGCTCGCCGCCGCCCTCGACATAGAGCCGTCGGCGCTGATCGCAGACGGCAACGATGCCGTCAGCGATCTCTATTGTGTGCGTGCCGACAAACGGCGGCAAATCCCGGTGAAATCGGAAGGCATTGCCAAGGCGCTGCTGTCGCCGCCGGGCGCGACGCTGACCGGCATGCTGGTGACGGTGGAAGCCGGCGGCGGCACGGCCGAGGCCTATGCCCATGCCGGCCATGAATTCGGCTTCGTGCTGGCCGGCGAGGTCGAACTGGTGGTGGATTCGACAAATTACGTGCTGAAGGCCGGCGACAGCTTTGCGTTCAAGAGCACGCTTTTACATGCCTTCCGCAATCCCGGCGCCGAGCGTTGCCAGATCCTCTGGGTCAACACCACGAAGCCGTCCGAGGTTCGCGATGGCGCCTGATCCACTTGTGCGGCTGCAGGCGGTCTCGAAGATTTTTCCTGGCGGCATCGTCGGGCTCGACGCCGTCGATCTCGACATTATCAGCGGCGAGTTTGTCACGCTGCTCGGGCCGTCGGGTTGCGGCAAGACCACCAGCCTGCGCGTCATCGCCGGTTTCGAAAGCCCGTCGAGCGGCAAGGTGTTGCTCGATGGTCGCGATATCACGGCCCTTCGGCCCTTCGACCGGCCGGTCAACACCGTGTTCCAGGATTATGCGCTGTTCCCGCACATGAATGTCGCCGAAAATGTCGGCTTCGGTCTGTCACTGCGCAAACTGTCTGGAGCCGAACAGGCAAAGCGCACCGGCGAAGCCCTCGACATGGTCGGTCTCGCCGACAAGCTTGGCGCCCGCGTCTCCGAACTGTCGGGCGGCCAGCGCCAGCGTGTCGCGCTGGCGCGTGCCATCGTCTGCGAACCACGCGTGCTCCTGCTCGACGAGCCGCTGTCGGCGCTCGATGCGCATCTGCGCGAGCAGATGCAGGTTGAACTGAAGCGGCTGCAGTCGCGGCTCGGCACCACCTTCGTCATGGTCACCCACGACCAGACCGAAGCGCTGTCGATCTCCGACCGCATCGTCGTCATGAACAAGGGCCGCATCGAGCAGATCGCGCCGCCGGCCACCCTTTACGACCGGCCCGCCACGAAGTTTGTGGCGAGCTTCATCGGCACCATGAATCTCCTGCAATCACGGTTTGTCGGCCGCGATGGCGGTCGCTTGCGTTTCACCGCTGGCACCTTGCCGCTGGAGGCCATCGCTGAAACGGGCCAGTCACCCGGGCAAGGCGAGATGCGCACCATTGGCGTGCGCCCGGAGGATCTGCTGGCGGCCACCGAAGCTGCGCCCGGCACCGCACCGGCGCGCGTCAACAGCATCGTCTTTCACGGCCGCACGCTGCGCCTGCATGCCGAACTCGGGCAGGGCGCCCCTGTTGTCATCGACGCACCGCGCCAGGCCGAGGGTTTTCAATTCAGCGTCGGCGACGTGGCGCATATCAGCCTGCGGCGTGGTGCCAATTGCCCGGTGCTACCAAGCTAGTTTCAGCTACGTTAAAACCGAAGCATCCGTTCGCGCCGCTCCGTGGCTACAAGCACTACGCCGATTGGGCGATCAACTTCGAGGTCAAGGGCATCATCGGCTACGGGCCGTCGTCGGCCGAATGATCTGCCTATGTGGACCTGTCAGCCGGTTGTGAACAAAAGACCATGGAACTAAGTAGGAATTGACTCTACGGAGAATATATTCCTAGTTTGGCCAATGCCGGAATTGAGCAGCCGACCGCGCCGAAATGTACAGACCCTATGCCTTGCGCACGAAGTCGGGCAACTCATTCGTGTTCGATGCCGGCACTGCAATATCACTCGGCACTATCTGCCCGGTGACCTTGCAAAGCTAGTCGGTGACATTCCCTTTTGGGACGTCGAACGGCATATGCGGTGCGAGCGCTGCAAGCTTCGCGAGCTTGATGCCAGCATTATTTTGCCGAGCGCCGCTGAACGCTTGAAAATTCGGGTCAGGCGCCTTGTCGAAATCCGCATGGTTCGCCGGGTGATCTGGCGAGACGACGATTAAGAAAGCGGCTGATTAGTCGATCCTGCGGCCTAGAACAGAGACCCTTGAGTTGGCACCTGCTGCGGAAACTTGATCTGCGTGGCGGGCTTCTCAACAATCACCAATGCATCGTCCGGCGCTGTCTGCTGCAAATGCCTCGCTTCTGCCCACGGCGCTATAAGCCAGGCCTGGGCATCTTCCGGCGTGGTCAGGATCACGGGCATAGCCTTCTCATGGATCGGCGCGATGACGGCGTTAGGCTTGGTTGTCATGAAGGCAAATAGCTCGAAGTCGCCAGGACCATCCTTGACCTTTCTAACGCCTTGCCAACGGGTCCAGAAACCAGCGAAGAAGAACAGGGGCCGGCTCTCGTCACGCGCAAACCAATAATTGCGCTGGATGCCTGTGTCTGGGTCTTTGTCGTTCGGGGTAGGGCTGGGTTCGGCAAAGCTGGTCACCGGCACGACGCATCTGTGCTCGACGCCGACATATTGCTGCCAGTGCGAATATTGCGGATTGCGCACGTTGGTGGTGCCGTAGTCCGCCTTGCCTTTTATGCGTTCAGGTGGCGTTGGCAAACCCCAAAGCAGTTTCGCCAGCTCACGCTCCCCATCCGCCGTGTTGCGAACGACTAGGCCAGGCTGATTGGGATAGACGTCAAGCGAAGGCTCAAGGTTGCCGCTGACATCGCGCATTGTGTGTGTCCATTGGCGGACCGCCTCTTGCGTCGTGGTAATATTGTACAGGTTGCACATTCACCTAGAATTGCGGAATTGGCTTGTGTCCGCAACCGGATGTGCGGGAGCGCGATCTGCACGACATTATCATCCTGACATGGCTTGTCAGCTACGACGCGGCCCGACGATGGCAGGGCAGTAAGCTGTTCCCTACTTGCAGTGCGTCTGAACAGGAGGAACACAAATGACCATCGCGGAAATTGCCAAGGATTTCACCGAGCTGCTCAAGCAGGGCGATAACGAAGCTGCTGCCGAGAAGTACAATGCCGATGATATCGTCAGTCTCGAAGCCATGGCGGCTCCAATGGCCATCTCCCATGGCAAGGAGGCTCTCAAGCAGAAGGGCCAGTGGTGGCAGGAGAACAACGAAGTGCATGGCGGCTCGGTCGAGGGCCCCTATGTCAACGGAGACCAGTTCGCGGTGCGCTTCAAGTTCGACATCACGCCCAAGGCCACCGGCGAGCGCGTCACCAGGGATGAAGTTGGCCTCTACACGGTCAAGAACGGCAAGATCACCGAAGAGCGCTTCTATTATTGAGGCGGAAATGCCACCGGGAGACTGCTCTCTTCGCTGCCGGGTTGAAAACAAGCATGACGGCCAAGACAACGTCCTGTGTCATGTGGGAAGATCAGATCGTCTTCACATACTGCGCAAGCTGATCGGCCACCGTGCCCCAGCCGTCGAAGAAACCCATCTCTTCATGGTTGTTGCGGGTCGCCTCGTCGCGATGGATGGCGGTGGCGGTGTAGCGCGTGCCCTTGCCGTCCGGCTGCAAGGAAATGACAGCGGTGATGAAGGGTTCCCCTGACGGCCGGTAACCCGGCAACAATGCATCCGTCCACACCAGCCGCTCGTTCGGCACGATTTCGAGATAGCAATGGCGGTCGTTGACCTCGGTTCCGTCGGGCGACTGCATGCGCGTGCGGAACAGCCCGCCCGGCCTGAGGTCGATCTCGCAGTCGGTGATCATCCAGGGCTTCGGCGTGAACCATTGCTTGACGTGCTCCGGCGTCGTCAAGGCGCGCCACAGCAATTCGCGCGGCGCATCGATGACGCGCTCCAGCACGAGGTCCAGCCTGGGATCCGGCTTGAGGGGATAGATCATTTTTCTGTCTCCTTGAGGGTCATCACATAGGCGTCGAACTGGTCGAGGCGGCGCTCCCACAGCGTGCGCTGTTCGGCCAGCCAGTTTTCGGCAAGCTTCAGCGGCTCGGGCGCCAGTTGATAGGTCCTGACCCGGCCGGTCTTTTGCGAGCGCACCAGCCCGCAACCTTCGAGGATTTTGAGATGTTCGATGAAGGAGGGCAGGGCCATGTCGAACGGTTGGGCAAGCTCGCTGACCGAGGCAGGGCTGCGGTTCAGCCGCTCCACCACGCGTCGCCGCGTCGGATCGGACAGTGCGCGAAAGATGCCGTCGATCGGCGGAGGGCTCGGAGTTGTGGTCTGAAGGCTTGTCATTGGATGGTCCTGAGGCGCTGTCAAAATACTTAGGGAAATTCCTTAGTGTTGGCAAGGGCAAAACCGAAGGCATGCCGGGGAGCGCTGGCAAAGCGCGCAGAGCGTCCTTAATCTGCGGTCAGATTCGAAATCGGAAGGTCACTGTTTTGATGATCACTATCTACGGCATCACCACCTGCGACACGGTCAGGAAGGCGCGCCTCTGGCTGGAAGGCCATGACGTGGCCTACAGGTTTCACGATTTCAGGGCAGAGGGACTGGACGCGAAGCGTATGGATGGCTGGGCGGGCAAGGTCGGCTGGGAAAAGCTGCTCAACAGGGGTAGCACCACGTTTCGCGAGCTGCTGGACAACGACAAGCAGAGCCTCGACGAAAAGAAGGCCAAGGCGCTGATGCTAGCCAAGCCGACCGTGATCAAGCGACCGGTGCTGGAGGTTGGGGATCGGATTCTGGTGGGGTTCAAGGCTGATGTTTATGAGGCGGTGGTGAAGTAGGGCAGCGCATACACCTCACTTCGTCATCCTATGGCGAAGCAAGGAGCGGAGCGACGCAGCGCAGACCATAGGATCCATGCCGTGATCTATCCGTGTTGCAACGGTGCAGATTCTGCTCCGCTGCGCCTTTCGACTGAGGTCGCGGCATGGATCCTCGGGTCAAGCCCGAGGATGACGAAGGTCTGGCTAACGATGGCTAATTGTGAGCGCTTGCGCTCAGATACCCCGCCAGCGCCACCGCATTGTTATGCGCTTCATCATGCGCGCCATAGAGCAGCGTCACCTTGCCGTGGCTGATCAAACCTCGCAATTCACTCACCGCCTCGCCGTTCCCGTCCAGCTCAGCACGATACCGCTCCTGAAACTCCGGCCAGCGCGCCGGCGCATGGCCGAACCACTTTCGCAGGTCGTCGCTCGGTGCGATGTCCTTCAACCACAGCGTCAGCGCAGCGTCTTCCTTGCTGACACCGCGCGGCCAGATGCGGTCGACCAGAACCCGCTGCCCGTCATCGGGAGCGGGTGGCTCGTAGATACGTTTGACCGCCAGGTCGAAGGCCATCGGACCGCTCCGCAAAGCGGGTCAGGCCCACTCGCCCTTGCGCATGACGGGCACGCGGGCGCCGTCCTTGTGGACACCGTCGATGTCGATCTTGTCCGAACCGATCATCCAGTCGATGTGGATGAAGCTCTTGTTGCCGCCGCGCGCCGCGATCTCGTCCTGGCTGAGCGAGGCGCCGTCGACGAAGCACTTCGAATAGCACTGGCCGAGCGCGATATGGCAGGCGGCGTTCTCGTCGAACAGCGTGTTGAAGAACAACAGCCCGCTTGCCGAGATCGGCGAGGAATGCGGCACCAGCGCCACTTCGCCGAGGCGGCGCGCGCCCTCATCTGTATCGAGCACCTTCTTCAGCACATCCTCGCCCTTCGATGCCTTGGCCTCGACGATCCTGCCTTCTTCGAAACGCACCGAAATGTCGTCGATCAGCGTGCCCTGGTAGGACAGCGGCTTGGTCGAGGAGACATGACCCTCGACCCGCCTTGCATGCGGCGTGGTGAAGACCTCCTCGGTCGGGATGTTGGGATTGCAGGTGATGCCGTTCTTGGCGGTCGAGGCGCCGCCCATCCATTCATGGCCGTCCGCCAGCCCAACGGTCAGGTCGGTGCCCGGTCCGGTGAAATGCAGCGCGTGGAAATTATGGCCATTGAGCCATTCGGTGCGGCTGCGAAGCGCCGCGTTATGCGCCTTCCAATTGCCGATCGGGTCCTCAACATCGACCCGCGAAGCGGCGAAGATGGCATCGGCGAGCTTCACGACCGCAACATCGTCGGCATCGCCGGGGAAGACCTGTTTGGCCCAGGCGAGGTCCGGATAGGCGACGATGTTCCAGTTGATGTCGAAGCCGGTGATCTTTTCCAGCGCCGGCTGGTAGGCCATCGAATTCGCCTTGTTGGCGCGCGCCACTTTCGCCGGATCCTGTGCGGAGAGCAGCGACGGATCCTCGCCGCGTACGGCAAGCCTGGCCGCATTGTTGGCAAAGGCATTCGCCATGCCTTCATAAAGCCAGCCGGCGGCTCGGTCGAAGCTCGCATCGGCGCCGAAGCGGTAGCGGGCCAGCGTCATCTCGTCATCGTTGAAGATCGGCGTCACCAGCCCGGCGCCGGCCTTGTAGGCGTGCTCGACGATCCGCCTGGTCAGCGGCAGTGCCGCGATGGACGACGTCAGCACCAGATCCTGCCCCGGCTGCAATTGCAGTCCGACCTTGATGGCGACTTCCGCCAGCCTGTCGAGCTTCACCGGGTCGATCGATGCGGAAACGCCGCGCGAATGTGTGGTCATGATCCTGCCTGTCGTAGTTTGATGTCCGACTCTACATAGCTCGGTGCCTCCGTCCTTTCCACCGCGATCGCGCCGGCGGGTTCTGGGTTTACGGACCCGAACCGCGCCATGGTTGCCTCGATCTCTTCCCTGATCCAGACCTTGAAATCACGGACCTTACGGCTTTCCGCCTTGACGGACGAGGTCACCAGCCAATAGCCGAGCCCGCTCTGGGCGCGGATTCCGAAAGGCGCCACCAGCCGCCCGTCGGCCAGCGCGTCGGCGGCGAGCAGTTGCCAGCCCAGCATCACGCCATGACCGGCAATCGCCGATTCCAGGCACAGCATCGGGTCGGTGAAACTCGCACCTTTCAGGAAGGTGACAGATGGAACGCCGGCCGTCTCGAACCAGCTTTCCCAGTTGATCATCGCCCGCTCGTCGGTGATCGCGCAGGTCTGGGCAAGGTCCTCGATCGACTTCAGTTTTTGGGCGATCGCCGGCGCGCAGACCGGGAAGACTTCCTGCGCCAAAAGCAGTTCCGCCCGCCCGCCAGGCCATTTGCCGTCGCCAAGCCGGATGGCGATGTCG
>NZ_RZTT01000182.1 GCF_003996995.1 Mesorhizobium sp. M7A.T.Ca.US.000.02.2.1
CCGTTCTCTTGCGGGTCGCTGTCGAGTGTCACGGCATTGGCATGTCGCACCCTTTCGAGCCGCTCGATGCGGGCGCGCGCGTCGTCGCCCAGCGTCGAAACGATATGGGCGACCAGCGCCTCCATCTGGGCGATCGCCGGCGCCAGCGTGTCGTAGGGCGAGGCGACTTCGAGCGGGCTGACGATGGTGACTTCGGCGAGGTCTGATATCGGCGACAGCCATTGGTCGGTGAACAGGACGATGCGCACATCGAGCGCCGCCGCTTGGCTCGCATAGGCCATGACGTCGAGCTGGTAGCGGCGGTAGTCGAACACGACGAGCACGTCGCGCCGGTCGAGGTCGGCGAGCGTGTCGAAGGTCTGCGGAGAAAGCACGCCGAGATCGCGAACCCCGGAGCGAAACTGTACGAGATAGCCGGCCAGCATGCCGGCGATGTGACGGCTGAAACGGCCGCCTACCATGACAATCTCGCCCTTGACCTCCATCAGCAGGCGGGCCGCCCGCTCGTATGTCTGGACAGGTGTCGCGGCGGTGGCTTTCTGCAAGGCCGTGGTGACGCTGTAGAGATAGGCCAGCACGGCGCTGTCGTTGGAGCCGCTCTGCCGCTTGGCCTCCATCATCAGCAGCGGCGAGTGCAGTCTTGCCTCGACTTCGGCCAGAAGCTTCGCCTGGAAATCCGGAAACCCTTCATAGCCGAGCTTGACGACCAGTCTCACCACGGTCGGATCGCTGACGCCAGCGCGCCGGGCGAGCGATGAGGCGGTGCCGAGGCCGGAGGTCGGATAGTCCGTCAACAGCAGTCGGACGATCTTTTCTTCCGACGGAGTCAGCGCAAGATCCCCGCGCATCAGAACATCGCGTATCGCCATGGGCCTCCCCGAAATCCGTGTTCTCTTGTTTTGTCGAGTTTATTACAGAGATTTAAATCTTGGTCAACAATGAAGAGATGTTGACATTGCGTGATCGCTGGCCCTACCTTGTCGGAAAGCAGCCAAGAGACTGTGGGGAACAGCCATGCGAAATGGAAGCGACGTCATTGTCGTCGGTGCCGGTATTGTCGGATCGAGCGCCGCCTATCATCTGGCCAAGGCCGGTGTGAAGGTCACGTTGGTCGAGCAGACCCATCCCGCCGGCGGCCCGTCGGGCAAATCGTCGGCGCTGCTGCACGCCTTCTACCTTATGCCGGAATTGTCGCAGCTTTCCATCCGTGGCCGCGAGATCCTGGTGTCGCTGCCGGGAATCGCTGGCGAGGGCTCTTTCGTCACCGAAATCGGCATGATGTGGGTCTGCGGCAACGACAACAAGGTGAGTTGGACGGAGGCGGCCGAACGCATCCGCGGCGAGGGCGCGCGCATCGAGACATTGTCGCCGCAGGCCTTTGCCGACGCGGCACCCGGCTTTGCCCTGGACAATGTCGCAATGGCGCTGTGGGAGCCGGAATATGGCTACGCCGATGCCTTCGGCGCCACCAACGCCATCGCCCGTGCCGCCCGCGCCAACGGTGCCAGGATCATGCAGAACACGCTGGTCGAGAGCCTTCAACGGCAGGGCGACCGCATCACCGGCGTCACCTTGACCGATGGAACGGTGCTGGAAGCCGGTACCGTCGTCCTGGCCGCCGGGCCGTGGACGCGCCGCCTGCTGGCGACGGTCGGCCTCGATCTGCCGCTGCATGTCGAGCGCCATCCGATGGCCGTCCTCGATGCAGCCGGCAAGGCAAGGCAGGTCATGCCTTTCGCCTGGTGCGACGACATTTCCTGCAACTATGCACGGCCTGACAATGACGGCGTCATCCTGGCCGGCACCTGGGCTGGTGGCGGCACCGGCCTGCGCCACGAACATGCGGGCCGCCCGCGTTTGGTCGAAAATCCTGATGATTACATGGAAGGTGTCGAGGAGCAGGAATCGGTCGAGATTCTGGAGACCTTCGCTGGCAGAGTCCCTGCCATGGCCGAGCTTGGCATCCGGCCCGGCTATGCCGGACTCTACGACATGAGCCCCGACGATCTGCCGGTCATCGGCGCCATGCCTGACGTCGAAGGGCTGGTCGTTTCGGCGGGATCCTCCGGCCACGGCTTCAAGACCGGGCCGGCAGTCGGCGAGGCGGTGGCCAGGCTGGTCACCGAAGGCGCGCAACCGATCCTGGCGCCGTTTTCACCCGATCGCTTCAGGGCCGCGTAATGGCGTCGGTGACGATGAGCGAGAGCAAGCCCAGTGGCTTCATGCCGGCCGCGTTTCGCAACGCCACTGCCGATGCCCTGTGCATGGTCGCGGTGCTGCTGCTGGTGGCGCTTGCCGCCTTCATCTTCGGCGGCGCCTCCATGCAACGTGTGGTCACCTATGCCGCGATCATGCTGACGGCGGTGCTTGGCCTGCAGATATTCTCTGGCAACAGCGGCATCGTCTCGTTCGGTCAGGCCGCCTTTGTCGGCCTTGGCGCCTACGCCACCGGCATCCTCACCATGCCGACCGCATTGCAGCGAACGGCGCTGCGCGACCTGCCGCAATTCCTCGCCGGGTATCAACTCTCCTTCTTCGCGGCGCTGGCCGTCGTCCTTGCTCTCGCGGTCGTCGTCGGCCTGTTGACCGGCACGCCGCTGCTCAGGCTTTCCGGATCGAGCGCTTCGATCGCAACGCTTGCCATGCTGATCATCGTCTACACGCTGCTGGTGGCCGGGCGCGAGATCACGCGCGGCAGTCAGCCATTCTATGGCGTGCCGCGCGAGGTCGGGCTGTGGACGGCTGCCGCTGTCGCTTCGATGGCGCTGGTGGCGGCGAGGCTGTTTCGCGAAACCTCCTTCGGCCTTGCCGCCCGCGCCGCCGCCAATGACGAGCGCGGTGCCGCCGCCGTCGGCGTCGACCAGCGCACGGCGCGTTTGGCCGCCTGGGTGGCGGGTGTCGTCGCCGCCATGGCCGCCGGCGCCATGATGGCGCAGTTTCTGGGTGCGTTCTCGCCACGCGATTTCTATTTCGACCTCGGCTTCACCATGCTCGCCATGCTGATCGTCGGCGGCATGACCTCGTCGCTCGGCGCTTTCGCCGGCGTCATCGTCACCATCGTTTTGGTCGAAGTGGTGCGCCGCTTCGAAGGCGGCGGCGAGGTGCTCGGCCTGCATCTGCCCGTCCTGTTCGGCCTGACCCAGGGCGTGCTTGCCATCGCCATGATCCTGGTTATCTGGCGGCGGCCGACCGGTCTGTTCGGCGAGCGTGAACTGAACCTGCTGCGCCGACCCGGACGCCAGGCCGTGATGGCTTCAACGGCGCCACCGCGGCATGTCGAGAGTGACCGGCTCACCGCCGTCCATCTGTCGCGCCGCTATGCCGGCGTCGTCGCCGTCGACGACGTCAGCCTGGATTTCGAGACCGACAGCATCACCGGCATCATCGGCCCCAATGGCGCCGGCAAGACGACGCTGCTCAACATGCTGGCCGGTGATATCAAGCCGAGTGCCGGCACCGTGTCGGTGGGTGGCGTGGTCCGGCAGGCTTCGGCCTTCCGCTTCGCCCGCTCCGGCGTTGCCCGCACCTTCCAGAACATCCGCGTCTTCCCGCACATGACCGTGCTCGAAAATGTCGTCGTCGCCGCCCGCCAGGTGGAGCCGGATCTTGGCCATGCCGAGGCGGCGGCAATGGGTGAACTTGCGCGCATGGGGCTGGAGAGATTTGCCGATCAACCGGCCGCCAGGCTTGCCTACGGCCAGCGCCGTCGGCTCGAAGTGGCACGTGCACTGGCGTTGAAGCCGCGCTTCCTGCTGCTCGACGAGCCGGCCGCCGGCATGAACGCCGTCGAGACCGCCGAACTGGTTTCGATCCTCTCGACGGTCCGCACCGAGCGCCGCATCGGCATTGTGCTGATCGAACACGACATGCGGCTGGTGATGAACCTGTGCGAGCGCATCGTCGTCATCGATCATGGCCGCGTCATCGCCGACGGCACGCCGGGCGACGTTCAGAAGAACCCTGCCGTGATCGCAGCCTATCTCGGCAGCCGCACGGCGCGCGCCAAGACCGAAACGCCTGAAAACCAGACCGCATGACCCGCAACGACAGCCAACCATAAGAAATCCAGAAGGAGAACCGACATGCCAAGCCTCTATCGCCTCCATCGCGCCGCTTTGTGCGCTGCCGTGTTCGGCATCGCCGCCATTTCGACAGCATCCGCCGAGGAGATCATCATCGGTGCCGCGACCGCGCAGACCGGTGGCCTTGCCCCCTATGACCAGCCGGCACTTGCCGGCTTGCGCATGTCGCTCGACGAGCTCAACGCCAAGGGTGGCCTCGCTGGCAAATACACCGTCAAGCTTTTGATCAAGGACACCCGCTCCGACACCGCGCAGACTGCCACTGTCGCCCAGGAACTGATCGACGCCGGCGCCAAGATCATGATCACGCCCTGCGATGCCGATCCCTCGATTTCCGCCGGCCAACTGACCCAGCCGCTTGGTATTCCGACCCTGACGCTGTGCGGCTCCGCCCCCGTGCTCACCGGCGCGGTCGGCGACGTCATGTTCGGCACCTATCCAGCCGACAATGTGCAGGCGACGGCGGTCGCCGACTTCGCCGTCTCGGAAGGCAAGAAGAAGGTGTTCCTGCTGACTTCGCCGGACTCCACCTACACCGCCAATCTGCCGGAATATTTCGGCAAGGTGTTCGAGACGAAGGGCGGCGCCATTGTCGGCCGCGGCACCTTCAGCATGGGCCAACCCGATTTTTCCGCCGAGATCACCAACATCAAGGGCCTGGCCGACAAGCCCGACCTGATCATGACGGCGGCCTATGAGCCGGATTTCCCGGCCTTCATCCAGCAATTGCGTGGCGCCGGCGTCACCATCCCGGTCTATGGCGCCGATGCCATCGGCACGCCGACCATCAAGGCGCTCGGCAAATTGGTCGACGGCGTCGTCTACACCGCGGCCGGCTATGCCGAGCCGGGCAGCAAGCTCGAGGCCTTCAACGCAGCCTTCACCAAATATGCCGGCCACGCACCGGAATCGACCTATGAGGTCAATGGCTACGAGATCGGCCTGATCCTCGACCAAGCGGTCAAGACGGCTGGCTCCGACAACCCGAAGGCGATCCGCGACGCCATCGCCGGCCTCAAGGACTTCGAAGGCATCACCGGCAAGATCACCTATGCCGGCACCGATCGCATGCCGCTGCGGCCGGTGGCGCTGATGCGCTACGAGGGCGGCGAGGGCAAGCATGTCCAGACCCTGATCCCCGACGCTGCCGACGTTCCCGCGCCGTGATGTCATGCTGAGCGTCGAAGCCCTGAAAATCCGGTACGGCGAGGTCGAGGCGGTCCGCCGCGTCGACCTCACCGTCGGCAGCGGCGAGATCATCGCTCTGGTCGGCGCCAACGGCGCCGGCAAGAGCTCGACGCTCGGCGCCGTCGCCGGGCTGGTGCCGGCGGCGTCCGGCAAGGTGGTCTTCGACGGTGTCGACATCACCGGCCTGGCGCCGGAGGCGATCGCCCGCAAAGGCGTCGCGCTGGTGCCGGAAGGCCGCCGTATCTTCGCCAGCCTGACGGTGGCCGACAATCTGCGTCTCGGCGGCGCGGTGCATCAGCCGGCGGCCGAGGCAAGGCTGCGCGAGGAGGAGATTCTGGAGCTGTTCCCGATCCTGCGCCGCTACCACCGCGTCAAGGGCGGCAATCTGTCGGGCGGCGAACAGCAGATGCTGGCCATCGCCCGCGCGCTGATGGGCAAGCCGCGCATGATCCTGCTCGACGAGCCCTCGCTCGGCCTTGCCCCGCAACTGATCGACACCGTCTTCGACCTGATCGCCGAACTGCGCCGCAAGGGCCTGACCATCCTGCTGGTCGAACAGAATGTGGCGCTGGCGCTCGAAATCGCCGACCGCGCCGTCGTGCTCGCCAATGGCGAGGTGGTGCTGTCGGGCACGGCAAAAGAACTCGCCTCCTCGGACCTCGTCCGGCAAGCCTATCTGGGAGCTTAAGAAGCATGATCGCGCAGCAGATCATCAATGCGGTGAGCCTCGGCGGCGTCTATGCCCTGCTGGCGCTCGGGCTGGCGATCGTCTTTTCCATCGTCGGCCTCATCAACTTCGCCCATGGCGAGTTGATGACGCTGTCGGGCTACGCGCTTCTGGCCTCGCTGGTGCTGGGTTTTCCCTTCCCGGTGGCGGTGCTTGTCGCCGTCTCCTGCGGCGCGCTCGCCGCCGTCGCCATGGAACGCGTCGCCTTCAGGCCGATGCGCGGCGCCAGCGTCACCAGCCTGTTGCTGACCAGCTTTGCCGTCTCCAGCCTGTTGAAAGTCGTCTTCCAGAACGGCATCTCGGCACGGCCGCAAGCTGTCGCCATGCCTAGCTGGATGACCGGCGCCTTCTCCTTCGGCGACTTCACCATCGGCGTCGGTCCCAGCATCTCCATCGTCGTCTCCGCACTGGCGCTGATTGCGCTGGAAGTCTTCCTGCGCCGCTCGGTGACCGGCACGGCGATGCGCGCCGCGGCGGAAGATTTCGACGTCGTGCGCCTGATGGGCATTCCGGCCAGCCGCATCATCGCCACCGCCTTCCTGCTCTCCGGCCTGCTGGCCGGGCTGGCGGCCATGCTGTGGGTGGCGCAGCGTGCCTCGGTCGATCCGCTGATGGGCTTTACGCCGGTGCTGAAGGCCTTCATCGCCGCCGTCGTCGGCGGGCTGGGCAGCCTGCCCGGTGCGGTCGCCGGCGGCTTCCTGCTCGGCATCATCGAGGTGCTGCTGCAAGCGACACTGCCGGGAGCGATCGCCCCCTATCGCGACGCCATCGTGCTGTCGGGCGTCATCGCCGTGCTGCTGGTTCGCCCGCAAGGCCTGATCCCGGCGGTCCGCGCCCAGCGAAGCTGACCTGATGTATACCAAGCCCGAGTTCGCACCACTGTCGCGCGACGAGGTGTTCGGCCTGATCGAAGCGGCGGCCTTCGCCACGGCGGTGACAGCGGGACCGCAGGGCCTTGTCGTCTCGCATCTTCCCTTCGTGCTCGATCGCACGCGTGGTGAAAACGGAACGCTGGTCTCGCATCTCGCCAGGGCCAATCCGCACAGCGCGCCGATCGCCGAGGGCAGGGAGACGGTCGCCATCTTTCACGGTCCGCATGGCTACATCTCGCCGTCCTGGTATCCGCGCAATCCGGTGCGCGACAGCGCGCCGACCTGGAATTTTGCTGTCGTGCATTGTCATGGGCATCCGGTGCCGCTCGACGAGCACGCCACCGCCCGGCATCTCTTGCAGCTTGTCGACGTGCTGGAAAAAGATCGCGATGACCGCTGGCGCATGCGCGAGCTGGGGCCTGGCGGCATGGAACGGCGCATACCTGGTATCATAGGGTTTGAGCTGCCGGTCGGGCGGCTCGAAGCCAAGTTCAAGATGGGGCAGGATGAGCGCCTCTATGACACAGGCGGAGCCATCAGGGCGCTGGAGCAAAACGATCCGGCGCTGGCGGCGATGATGAAGGCGCACAACGCGCATCGCCAGGACTGACCGCCCGCATGCGGCAAGGATAAGAAAAAATGATCCCAAATCTCAACATCGTGCCCTTCGTCAGCGTCGATCATATGATGAAGCTGGTGCTGAAGATCGGCGTCGAGCGCTTCCTCGTCGAACTCGCCGGCTACATCGAGGATGATTTCCGCCGCTGGGAGCTGTTCGACAAGACCCCGCGCGTGGCCTCGCACAGCGCCGAGGGCGTCATCGAGCTGATGCCGACCAGCGACGGCGAGGTCTACGGCTTCAAATATGTCAACGGCCACCCCAAGAACATGCGCGAGGGCCGCCAGACGGTGACCGCCTTCGGCATGCTCGCCGATGTCCACAATGGCTATCCTGTCTTGCTATCCGAAATGACGATCCTGACCGCACTGCGCACGGCGGCGATGTCGGCTCTGGCCGCCAAATACCTGGCGCCGGCCGGCTCCAGCTGCATGGCGCTGATCGGCAACGGCGCACAGGCCGAATTCCAGGCGGTGGCCTTCAAGGCGCTGCTCGGCGTCGACAGGCTGAGGCTTTACGACATCGACCGCACTGCCACCGAAAAATGCATCCGCAATCTCGCCGGTCTCGGCTTCGACATGGTCGCCTGCGGCACCGCGCAGGAGGCGGTCGAGGGAGCCGACATCATCACCACCGTCACCGCCGACAAGCAGTACGCCACCATCCTCACCGACAACATGGTCGGCTCCGGCGTGCACATCAACGCGGTCGGCGGCGACTGCCCCGGTAAGACCGAACTGCACCGCGATATCCTGCTGCGCTCCGATATCTTCGTCGAATATCCGCCGCAGACGCGCATCGAGGGCGAGATCCAGCAGCTTGCGCCGGATCATGAGGTGATCGAGCTGTGGCAGGTGATGTCGGGCGCCGTACAAGGCCGGCGCGATCCCGGTCAGATCACGCTGTTCGATTCGGTCGGCTTCGCCATCGAGGATTTTTCGGCGCTGCGCTATGTCAGGGATCAGCTGCGCTCGACTGGCCTCTACCAGGAACTCGACATGCTGGCCGACCCCGACGAGCCGCGCGACCTGTTCGGCATGCTGCTGAGAGCGGCCCAGCACGGTTGAGACGAGCGTTGTTCAGCCAGCCGAGCCCCACATGGCATCCGGCACCACCACCAGCTTGCCGACGAAATCCTTGGCGATGAAATCCGCCTGCGCATGGTGGAAATCGGAGAGCTTGTAGACGCCGCCGACCAGCGGTCGGATTTTTCTCGCCTCGATGTACCCAACGATGCGGCGGAAATCCGCGCGCGTGCCCTGGCTTGAGCCATGCAGCTGCAACTGCTTCAGGTACATGGTCCTGAGATCGAACTGCACGACCGGGCCGGCAATCGCGCCTGCGGTAGTGTAACGGCCCTCGGGCCTGAGAATACGCAACAGGTCGTTGAAGATGGCGCCGCCGACGAGGTCGGCCACCACGTCGATCGGCTGGCCTCCGGTCGCCTCGTTCACGGCTCGCGGCAGGTCGGCAACACCACGGGTGATGACAACCTCGGCGCCGATGTCGCGCACCGCCTGTTCCTTGCCCTTGCCGACGACGGCATACGGAATGGCGCCGCGCGCCCGTGCCAGTTGAACGATGCCGGAACCGACGCCGCCCGAGGCGCCGGTGACCAGCACACGCTCGCCGGTCTTCAAGCCGGCGCGCTCCAGCATCTGTTCACCGGTCAGGTAGGCGCAGCAGAAGGTGGCGAGTTCGATATCGCTCATGTCGGTGTCGACGACATGGGCATTCTCGGCCGGCACGGCCTGATATTCGGCGTAGCCGCCATCGCGGCCATGGCCCATATAGTCGATGTCGGCGAGCGAATCGTCGTCGCGATTGTAGATCGAGAAATCGACCATCACCCGTTCCCCGATACGGTCCGGCGACACACCTTCGCCGACAGCGGCGATGATACCGACGGTGTCGGTGCCCTGGATGCGCGGGAAAACAAGCGTGTTGCCCTGGCGGCGCCATGTCGACACGGCGGCAGCGTCCTCCTCCGTGCCATAGGCGCCCTGGCGCACCCAGACATCGGTGTTGTTCATGCCGCAGGCGCTGACCTTGACCAGCACTTCACCGGGAGCGGGCCCGGGCACTTTTACGTCGCTGCGGTAGACGAGTTTTTCCGGTCCGCCGTGCCCGGTGAGCAGCACGGCGGCCATGGTGGCGGGGAGGGTTCTGGTCATGGCATTCATAGTCGATCTCAGAGATTGGCAAACACGCTCTTCACGGCATCGGCGGTCTTCGACACGACGATGTCGGCTTCCTCGCGGGTCAGGCAGAGCGGCGGCGCGAAGCCGAGAATATCGCCCTGCGGCATGGCGCGGCCGATGACGCCGCTTACGGCGAGCGCCGTCGCCACCTGCGGGCCGATCTTCTGCGAAGCGTCGAAGAACACCCGGTCGTCCTTGTCGGCAACGAATTCCACCGCCGCCAGCATGCCGTCGCCGCGCACATCGCCGACATTCCTGTGGCCGCCGACCGCCTTGGCCAACTCGGCGCGGAAATAGGCGCCGGTCTCCTTGGCATTTGTCACCAGGTCCATCTCGTCGATCAGTTCGAGATTGGCGACGCCGGCGGCGACGCAGATCGGATGCGCCGAATAGGTCCAGCCATGACCGAGCGAACCGAGCTTGTCGGAACCCTCAACCAGCACCTGCCACATCTTGTCGGCGACGATGACACCCGACAGCGGCGCATAGGCCGAGGTCAGGCCCTTGGCGATGGTGATCAGGTCCGGCTTGATGCCGTAATGGTCGGAGCCGAACATGGTGCCCAGCCGGCCGAAGCCCGTCACCACTTCGTCGGCGACCAGAAGCACGTCGTACTTCTTCAGCACCGCCTGGATCTTTTCCCAATAGCCGGCCGGCGGCGGCACGATGCCGCCGGTGCCGAGGATCGGCTCACCGATAAAGGCAGCGACGGTTTCCGGACCCTCAGCCAGGATCATCTCCTCGAGCTTGTCGGCGCAATGCTGAGAAAACTGCTCCTCGCTCATCGAGCGATCGGCGCGGCGGAAGTAGTAGGGTGCCTCGGTGTGCAGGATCGGCGCGCGCGGCAGGTCGAAGGCGTTGTGGAACAGGTCGAGCCCGGTCAGCGAACCGGTCATCACGCCCGAGCCGTGATAGCCGCGCCAGCGCGAAATGATCTTCTTCTTCTCCGGCCGGCCGAGCACGTTGTTGTAGTACCAGATCAGCTTGATGTTGGTTTCGTTGGCATCGGAACCGGAGAGGCCGAAATAGACCCGCGACATGCCCTGCGGCGCGCGGTCGATGATCATCTTGGCCAGCGTGATCGAGGCCTCGGTGCCGTGGCCGACATAGGCGTGGTAGTAGGCGAGGTTCTTCGCCTGGGCGGCGATGGCGTCAGCGATCTTCTGGCGGCCGTAGCCGACATTGACGCAATAGAGGCCGGCAAAGGCATCGAGGCTCTTCCGGCCATTGTTGTCCCAGACGGTGACGCCCTCACCGCCGGCCATGATGCGCGTCGGGCTTTCGCCCCGCGCATGCGTGCCCATATGGGTCGAGGGGTGGAAGAAGTGGTCGCGATCCCAGGCGGCGAGTTCGTTGGACTGGTCGAGCATTCTTTTGACTCCTGACAAAACGGTGATTCCGGCGCAGCTTAAGCTACATCCAGGCAGAGATATTTGAGATCGGTGAAAGCCTCGAGCCCGTGGCGCGAGCCTTCGCGCCCGATGCCCGATTGCTTGACGCCGCCGAACGGAATCGGCGCGCCGGTGATCTTGACGCGGTTGATGGCGACCATACCGTAATCGAGGGCGCGGCCCATGCGCTGCTGCCGGCCGCCATTCTCGGTCACGACATAGGCGACGAGGCCATATTCGGTGGCGTTGGCGCGGGCGATCACTTCGGCCTCGCTGCCGAACGGCGTCACCGCGGCCACCGGACCAAAAGTCTCCTCGCGCATGATCAGTGCTTCGTCGGTGACATCGGCCAGCAGCGTCGGCTGATAGAACAGGGGGCCAGCCTGGTGCCGCTTGCCCCCGGTGAGGCAGCGCGCGCCGTGAGCGATGGCATCGGCGACCTGTTCCTCGACCTTCTTGACGGCGCGCTCGTGCATCAGCGGGCCGATGTCGGTGCTATCAGCAAGGCCATTGCCGGTCCGCAACGTCTCGATGCGCTTGGCGAAGGCGGCACAGAACCGATCGTAGATCGGACGCTGGACATAGATACGGT
>NZ_RZTT01000183.1 GCF_003996995.1 Mesorhizobium sp. M7A.T.Ca.US.000.02.2.1
TTTTCCGTCCGTCTAGCGGCGTGTCTTGGAAATGAAATCGCGTCGTTCGGACAGCCCCGATGTGGGAGGGCAACCCCGCCTTTTCCAATCACGAAGTTGTTCCGTGTGGACCATGAATCCACACCTTGAAATTGTGCCAGGGGAATCTAGAGATACATTTTTCTTCTTTATATCAGCATGTTAGGTTTAACCAGCCGATGGATCACTGACTGTTTCAAAGGCCCAGCGTTCACACCGTCCTGCACGCACCGTCAACAGAAACGAACCGTTCGGTTCGATTTTAGGTCAAGCTAATAGTCACTTTTCGAAACCGTTAACCTTTTTTGACCCCCGCCAAGGGTCGGATTCGGGCAGATCGCAGCCGGCAAATGGCCGCCCGGGAGGCGGGATTTCGGCCCCAGACGATCTGCGGTGACGTTTCGCATGCCGTGTCGCGCCGCATGGATACGATGTCGTTTTCATGCCGACGGCGCGCCAGCGATCGTGGTTAGATCATACTCATCTCAGGTGCCGCTTCGTGACGACGAGGCGGAGAATTGGGAAGCCGGTCAGAATCCGGCGCTGCCCCCGCAACGGTGGTGGAGTTCAAGTCGCAACGGGAGACCACTGGGCAACTGCCTGGGAAGGTGTCGCGATGGTCCGCAAGGACAACTCCAGAGCCCGGAAACCAGCCCGAGATTTTTAGACTCGACTGATCGCGGTGGGCGGTCAAGAGGTGGATAGCGCATGTCCGGCACACAGCCAGCCTGCGTTTCAATCCTTCCTCCATCACCACCAGTTCAGTCCTTAGAAACGAGGACAGGACATGGATACCCGCAACGACATGCTGAGGCTCCTGAAGGGGCGCCGGCAAGGCTTTTCGCTGGAGCAGCCCTTCTACACCGATCCAGACTACTTCAAGCTCGACATGGAGCTGATCTGGTATCGCGACTGGCTGTTCATCGGCCATGACTGCGAACTGCCGAAGCCGGGCAGCTACATCACCGTGCAGATCGGCGACTATCCGGTCGTCCTTGTCCGCGACCAGCAAGGCAAGATCAACGCCTTCCACAATTCCTGCCGCCATCGCGGCAGCCGCGTGTGCAACACGGAGAAGGGTACGGCGGCAAAGCTCGTCTGCCCATATCATCAGTGGACCTATGAGCTAGACGGCCGCTTGCTGTTTGCCCGCCAGATGGCCGACGGTTTCGACAAGAGCCAGTTCGGCCTGAAGCCGGTCGCCTGCGAGAGCGTCGGCGGCTACATCTTCATCTGCCTGGCCAAGGAGCCGGCGGATTTCGCACCGATGCGGGCGATGATCGAACCTTATCTTTTGCCGCACCGTTTGCGCGAAGCAAAGATCGCCTTCGAGAGCACGATCGTCGAGAAGGGCAACTGGAAGCTGGTCTGGGAAAACAACCGCGAGTGCTACCACTGCGTCGCCAATCACCCTGAGCTGTGCAAGACCTTCCCCGAGGCGCCGACCGTGACCGGCGTCAACGGCGCCGACAGCGACCCCGAGATGGTCGCGCACTGGGCCAAATGCGAGGCCGCTGGCTTGCCGAGCAAATTCCGCATCGATCCGGCAGGGCAGTACCGCGCCACCCGCGCGCCGCTGCTGCGCGATGCCGTCAGCTACACCATGACGGGAAAACGGGCGGTGAAGAAGAACCTGTCCGACAGCGTTTCAACCGACCGCATCGGCTCCTTGCTGCTCTACCACTATCCGACCACCTGGAACCATATCCTCGGCGACCACGCCGTCACCTTCCGCGTGCTGCCGATCAGTGCCACGGAAACCGCGGTGACGACGAAATGGCTCGTCCACAAGGATGCGGTCGAAGGCGTCGACTACGACCTCGCTGAGCTCACCCATGTCTGGACCGAGACCAACGACCAGGACCGCCGCATCGTCGAGGAAAACGCCTTCGGCATCCTGTCGCCGGCCTACGAACCAGGCCCCTATTCGGAGCTGCATGAGGGCGGCGTGATCCAGTTCGTCGAGTGGTACGCGTCGTTCATCGGGCCGCGCCTTGCCGAAGGCGGCCGGCCGGCCCTGCGCAGCGTCGCCTAGCTCAGGGGACAAGAGGATGAATGCGATGACGGACCTTGGCCTCTATCGCCATCTCGACCAGATGACGCCCTGGAACGACCGGCTGCAGGTGCTGGAAGTGATCGGCGTCAGCGACGAAGCGCCGGACGTGAAGACCTTCACCTTCCGCTCCGACAACCAGACCTGGTTCCGCTACAAGCCGGGCCAGTTCGTGACGCTGGAACTGCCGACATCGGAGGGGCCGCTGATGCGCACCTACACGCTGTCGTCCTCGCCGTCGCGGCCGTTCTCGATCGCGGTGACGGTCAAGGCGCAGGCAGGCAGCACCGGCACGCGCTGGATGTTCGACCATCTGACGCCGGGCTCGCACGTCAAGGCCTATGGGCCGACCGGTGATTTTTCGCTGCACAGCCACCCGGCGGCCAAATATCTGTTCATTTCGGCGGGCTCCGGCGTGACGCCGATGATGTCGATGCTGCGTTGGTTGAACGACTGTGCGCCATGGACAGATGTCGGCTTCGTCAACTGTGCGCGCCGCCCGGAAGAGATCATTTTCCGCAAGGAACTCGAGCTGCTCGGCAGCCGCATGCCCGGCCTGTCGCTCGGCTTCATGATCGAGGAGCGGTCGAGCCGCGAGGGCTGGTTCGGCCATATGGGCCGCATCGACGCGATCCGGCTGCCATTGCTGGCACCCGATTTCCGCGAGCGCGAGATTTTCTGCTGCGGCCCCGATCCCTTCATGCGCGCCGTGCGCGGCATGCTGGACGCCGCCGGCTTCGACATGGCGAAATACCATCAGGAAAGCTTTGCTGCGCCTGCCGTGGAGGAGATCCCGGCGCCGTTCTCGCCGCCGGCGGAAGACGGCGTGGCTGCTGCTGTCGAGGCCGTCACACCAATCCGGTTCTCGCTTTCCGATGTCAATGCCGAATGCGTCGCCGGCCAGACCGTGCTGCAGACGGCACGCGCCTCTGGGGTGCGGATTCCCGCCGCCTGCGAGTTCGGCCTGTGCGGCACCTGCAAGGTGAGGAAGGTCGCGGGCGATGTCGAGATGAGTCACAATGGCGGCATCCTCGATCACGAAATCGAGGACGGCTTTATCCTCGCCTGTTGCTCGAAGCCGCTTTCTGCGCTTGAAATCGAAGCGTGACCGGCTGCGCTCGCCCCCGAGCCTGCGCCATCTTGCCAAAAACCCTGCAAATGGTTAGACGCCTGCAACGGTGGGGTTGACCGTAAGGCCCGAAGATCATCTCCGCGGCCTGCTCGGCGGGGGAGCAAACATGCGACAATCCGGCATCTATGCCATTGCCAGCAAGGATATCGTCTTTGAATCCTTCGACGGCGAAGCCGTCGTTCTTGACCTGACCACGGGCAAATATTTCGGCTTCTCTGATTCAGGCAGCAGACTTTGGGATGCACTGTCGTCCGGCGTACCTGCCTCCGAACTGGTCGGCGCCGCGACCGGCATTGGCGCCCTCGATGCCGCCGCGATTGACGGCTTTGTTTCACAATTGCTCGAATTCGGTTTGCTGGCGGCCGTAACCGATGGCGTGGCAAGACAGGCTCCAAGCGAATTGCTGGCTCAGCTCGCCGCTGCCAGAGAGCCCCTCAAGGTCGACATCCATGACGATCTCGCCGATCTCATTGTCGTCGATCCCATCCACGAGGTCGAGGAGCCCCTCGGCTGGCCCGCGGTGAAGCAGGCCAACTGAAGCGCCCATCAGGTTCTCGTTGCCGGACAGCTCCGGAACAGGCAGACCCATGCCGAACGTCACTCTCGAAAACTTGGTTGACTACGCACGCCATGTCCTGGCGCAAGCAGAAAGCAGCGCCGCGCATTATCCGCTGACCCGCGAGGCGGGCTTGCCGCATCTGGATCTGACCGCGCATGTCAGCCCCGGCGCGTTGGCGGATGCCGTCGCTCATGGCTTTGTCAGTGCTCCGGGCAACCGAACGCCTGCCGACATCTGCCGCGTCTTCGTCGCACATCCCGGCATAGACGGCATCGCGGCACCGGTCAGTTGGGGCCAGGGGCCCTTCACGCAGCATGGCTTCGCCACCCGGCTGGCGGAGGCCGGATTGCGCGGCAACCATTTTCACGACCTGGATTTCTGGCAGTTCTATGATCCGCAACGTCGCGTTGGCGTGCAATTGATGGCTTCGGCCGATGCCTTTCCACCGTGGGAGCCGGGAGCGCCGCTGCGGGCTTTCCTGCATTGGGAATATGCGGCACGCGGCATGCGGCTGGCCCATGCGGGGACGCTCGGGACTAAGGGCAGGGGCGTGCTGCTGGCCGGCGCGGGCGGGGCCGGGAAATCCGGAACCGTCGCCGCCGGCCTCCTCAACGGACTGGACAGCGTCGGCGACGACTATGTGCTGGTCGACCTCTCCAACGGCGTGACTGCCCGCCCACTGTTTTCAACACTCAAACAGGATCCCCAGGGATTCGTTCGGCTTGGGCTGAAGCATCGGCTGAAAGCGCATGGTCCGCTCAACTGGCAAGGCAAGCATGCTTTTCACATTGATGACATCGCGCCTCGGCCGGTGCCCGAAACTCTGGACATCATCGCGCTGCTGGTGCCACATATCGGCGGAGGCGAGGCAAGTTCGATCGTGCCCGTGTCGCGCAGGGATGCCATGATTGCCTTGGCGCCGTCGGGCATAGCGCAGATGCCGGGCGAGCGGGAGAGCGGCTTTCGCTTCTTCAGCGATCTGACCCGCCTGCTGCCGTGCTATCGTCTGTCGCTGGGGACGCAGCCACAGGAGATAGCCGGTACGATTGCGGGCTTTCTCACGCGGGGCGCTTCGTGAAACTGAGTGTGATAATGCCCGTCTACAACCGTGAGCGCTATGTCGTTTCGGCATTGCGCTCGCTGGTGCGGCAGCGGGACGCCGCCGATCTCGACATCATCGTCATCGACGACGGCTCGACCGACGGCTCTGCTGAGGCCGTGCGCTCGATGATGCGCGAAAACGCCTGCATCCGACTGTTCCAGCAATCCAACATGGGCGTAGCCAGGGCGCGCAACGCCGGGCTGCGGCAACTGCCGCCGGATGCGGAGTTCGTTTCGTTTCTGGATTCTGACGACATCTCGCTGGCCGGACGGTTCAAGAAGGACCTCGCGCGCTTCCGAGCAGACCCCGGCCTCGAGCTGACTTATTCGCTGATGACGCTGGCTGACAGGATTGACGACGAGCGGCTGGAGCCGGCTGTCGATAGCCACACGATGACGCTTCGGGGAATTTCGCTGAGCGCCGCCGTGTTCAGCAGAGGGCTTGTCGACAGGACGGGCGAGTTCGATGAGGATTTCGAGCAGGCTGAGGATACCGACTATCTGCTGCGCGTTTTCGAGGCGGGACCGAACTACGAATTGTTGGACGCCGTCGCGATCTACTACCGACGCCACGCCGGAAATGTCACCAGGGAGCATAGCGGCAGGGTTCGCAACCACTTGCGCGCGATCCACAAGTCGATGCGGCGGCGCAAGGCCGATCCGTCACGGCGAGAGGTTCAGGGCATCTTCGAATTGAAGAGCTCCGCCGATTGGCGGATGCTATGATGCTCGACACAATCGGGTCGGATCAGCCAAGCCCGCAACGCTGCTGGAGACGCCGATGAGGCTGAGCGTCATCATGCCGGTCTACAATCGCGAACAATTCGTTGGCCTCGCGCTGCGCTCGTTGCTCAGGCAGCGCGAAGACATCGATCTCGACATCATCGTCATCGACGATGGGTCGACCGATGGCTCGGCAGCCGTCGTGAGGTCATTGATCGACGAGGCCCCGTGCATTCGTCTTTTCCAGCAGATCAATGGCGGGGTCACCAAAGCGCGCAATGCCGGGCTGAAGCAGTTGCTGCCGCAGACTCGTCTGGTGTCGTTTCTCGATTCGGACGACATCTCCCCGATAGGGCGCTTCAAGGCGGATCTCGCCTGCTTCGAAGAGGATCCTGGCCTCGACCTGACCTATTCGCGCATGACGCTGATAGACAAGATAGATGGCGAGACGCTGGAACCGGCCGCCGACAGCCACTCCATCACCGTGCGAGGGATCCACCTGTCCGCTGGGATCTTTGCGCGAGACCTCATCGAGCGCACCGGTGATTTCGACGAGGATTTCAAACAGGCCGAGGACACCGACTATCTGTTGCGTATCTTTGAGAGCCAGGCAAAATACGTTATGCCCGATACGGTGGCTCTCTATTACAGGCGTCATCCCGGCAACATGACCAAGGAAGCCGATGTGCCCTTTCGCGAGTTCATGCGCGCCATTCACAAGTCGATGAAGCGTCGCAAGGCCGATCCCAGCTTGCGCCGGGTGGAGGGGATTTTCGACTTCAAGGATCTCGCGCAGTGGCGGTTCCTTTGATGGCAAGCTACGGCGTCGTCATTCCGGCTTTCAACGCGGCCGCCACCATAGGCGCGGCCCTGAACTCCGTTCTGGCCCAGACGGCAAAGGCGGAGGCCATCGTCGTGGTCGATGACGGTTCGACCGACGATACGGCTGCGGTGATCGAAGCGATGAACCTGCCGGTGAGGGTGCTGCGACAGGACAATGCCGGACCTGGCAGCGCAACGACACGTGGCATTGCGGCACTCTCGACGCCGCTCATCGCGACGCTCGATGCCGACGATTTGTGGCTGCCGGACAAGATAGAACAGCAGCTGGCCTATCTCGGCTGTCATCCCGGGACCGCGGGCGTCTTTACGCACTGGCGGACGTTTCGCGGCGACAGGCCCGATCTACCCGAGGCGACCAGTGGAGCGGGCTGGTCGCGCACGACGATGATGATCCGCCAGCAGGTGGTGCAGAGCGTCGGTCCCATCATCGACCCACCAGGCGGCCGCGGCGAGATGATCGACTGGATCGCCCGGATTCGTGAGGCAGGCTTTGCCCTTGCCATGCTCGATGACGTGCTTGCATTGCGCCGCATCCGTCCGGGCAGCCTTTCCTACAGCCGCGATCCGGCACGCGACAGGGGCTATCTCGAGGTCGCAAGGCTCGCCATGCAGCGGCGAGCCCAGAACAAGGCGGGTTCCAGTTGAACGCCAGGCCCGTTCGCCGCATCGGCCGCCGCTTCCCGGACTATGGCTGGTCGTGGCCCACCGGCCAGCTGGACCTGTTGCTGAAGGCGGCGCTGCTCTCCGATGAGGACGCAGCCGCCGGCTGCGCCGCGCGCTGGTTGGACGAGAACGACATCGACCTCGTCTCGTTTCGAGAACATCGCCTGCTCGCCGCCATCTCCGACAGGTTCGGCAGGAAGCTGGCCGGGCATACCGCCCATCCGCGTCTCGTCGGCCTGCAGAAGATGCTGTGGACGAAGTCGCGCATGGCGATGCGCGAGGCCGAGCCGGGGCTGAAGGCGATGGCCGACGGCGGCGCCGACATCATGCTGATAAAGGGCGCCAGCCGCATTGCCTTGAACGCGTCGGCGCAGCGTGGCCGGGTTGCGCATGACATCGACATACTGGTGCGCCCGCGCGACATGGCTGCCGTCTTCGACATCTTGCGCGATCGCGACTGGCAGATCGCCTCGGGCGTCAGCGCGCAATATCTGCGAACCCGGTTGGCGTCGCTGCGGTCGATGAACTTCTTCAAGGGCCGTTTCGGTGACATCGACCTGCACCAGCTCGGCTATGACGGGTCGCAGACGAGCGCGGAAGACGACCTGGCGATCTGGCTACGGGCGGTCCCGGCACAATTCAGCGGCGTCGCGGTCTTCGTGCCGTCGCCGGCCGATCGCATGGCCCTGGCCATCGCCCATGGCGGCCTCGACGCCCATACCCACAGCGACTGGCTTGTCGACTGCGCGGTCGCCATCCATGGCGAAGACGTCGATTGGGACACGTTCCTCGACATCGTCGGCAGACGCGGCCTGGCGGTTCCAGCGGCGGTGGCGTTATCCTATCTAACGTTCGAGATCGGCATTCCGGTGCCGGAACCGACAATGGCCAGAATCTTGGACATGGCCGACGGGGTTGGCCTGTCGCGTTGGTCGTCGGTTCTGCAAGCCAAGCCGCGCACGGATTTCGGCGGCCTGGTCTGGCTATCGCGCGGGCTTGCCAAGCAGTTGCGCCTGAAGCGGAAGAAGGGCCGGTTGCAGCAGGAGCCGCCCGCCAAACCTTGGCGCGGCAGACCGGCCGCGCGCAAGCCGCAAGCAGCATCGGCGCCTCTGGTGTTTTCGCAGGCCATCGCCTGTCCGCAAACGACCGGCGACATGATGCTCGATATCACCGTCAGGATCGGCGTTCCGCCGGTCCGGCGCCGCATCGAAATGGAGATCAATGACGGTGGCGAGCATATTGCTCGCCTGCGCGCCATGGCCATCAGCCGATCCGGCAGGGAACGCGTGCTGCATTTTCGCGGCAAGGTGACGCTCGACGGCGCCCGAGTTGCCATGACGCTCGAGGCGCGACCATCGCGACAGTTTCGCGTGTGGAACGACGCGGCCACGGTGGCCGCCTATGGCGCCTTGCCTTTCCAGTTGCTGTCGGCGGATTTCTCACCGGTCGGCTGAAGGAAGGCCCATCCGGCAGCTATCAGGCGTCGGGAGTGATCAGCCTCAAGGATGGGAAGTAGGTCTGGTAGCGGCCGACATCACGGGTCAGAAGCGGAAGCTTGGCGACGGCGGCATGTGCGCCGATGAAGAAGTCAGGCAAGACGCCGGTCCTCGATCCTCCTGATCGGCGGTATTGCGTGAATACCTTTCCAGCAAGGAAAAGCGCGGCTCTTGGCATCGGAGCCATTTCGAGACCGGCCGCATCCAGAAATGCCTCAATATCCTCGATGCCGATGTAGCGAACGGCAAGTTCGGCATAGACCACATCATTGATCAACAACGGCCCATCGAGGCTTGCCGCCTCGAGTTGCGCGATCGACCACTCCGCCCAATTGGGATCGTCCGTAACAAGGTCGAGCAGAACGTTGGTGTCGACGAACGTCACGCTCCGCCACGCGTCAGCGCCATGATCGCCTCGGTCGTGAGCCCCTCGCCGGCATGGCCGCGCAGCTTGGCGAAGCGGCTCGCAGGCGGCTTTTTGTCAACACGAGCCAGCACCACGCTGCCATCGGCGGCGCGCCGGAAATCGACCCTGCTGCCCGGGACGATCCCCAAGAGGTCGCGGACAGGTTTGGGAATGGTCACTTGTCCCTTTGCCGTGACGGTGGTGGCCAACTTCATTCCTTGGTAATACCATATTCCGACAAGGTATTACCTCATCGGTCGATTTTCAAGGCTTGAAGCATCGTGTCTCGACCGAACCGCCAGAGTCCGTTCAAACTCCGTAGCGTTCGGTGCGAATGATTTCGGCTGCAACGCCGGCATCGATCAGCGCTTGGGCGGCCGCGGAAACGAAGGCGTTGGAGCCGCAGACGAAGGCGATGCCAGGCGGCTCCGGCAGCCGCGTCATGGCTTGAACCATCATCGCGACGTCTACCCGCCGCGCATAGTCGGCTGGACGGCGTGCGGCTTCGCGCGTCAGTGTCAGCATCAGGTCGAAGCCGTCCTGGCGTTCGTCGAGGGCGATCAACTCGTGACGAAAGATCACTTCGTCCCAGACCCGGACCGAAAAGACCAGGACGACGGGCACCGCTGAATTACGCGCGGCGCGGTGGCGGAGCATCGACATCAAGGGCACGACGCCCGAACCGCCGCCGACCAGAACAAGCGGTCCACTCTCATCCTCCGGCCAGACGAAATGCCCGCCAAGCGGCCCGCGCAGTTCGATTTCATCGCCCACTGCCGCGACCTCGTGGAAGAAGGGCGAGACCTCGCCATCGTCGAGTTTTTCGATCGCCAGTTCGATTGCGCCGCTCGTTTCGGGCGCGGAGGCGATGGAATAGGAGCGGCGCGCCTGATAGCCGTCCGGCGCCGTCAGCCTGACGTCGACATGCTGCCCGGCGCGATAGGCGAAGGGCCGAGAAGGCTGGAAAAAGAAGCTGGTGACACGCGGCGTGCGCTTTTCGATGCGGACGATGCCGGCTGTTTGCCAGGGCGACTGCACTGCCGCCGCATCGCTCATGGATCGTCCGTGTAGCGCTGCTCGCGCCATGGGTCGCCATAGATGTGGTAGCCGCGCAATTCCCAGAAACCGGGCTCGTCTCGCGTGGTGAATTGCAGGCCGTTCAACCATTTGGCCGACTTCCAGAAATAAAGATGCGGCACCAGCAGCCTTGCCGGGCCGCCATGGTCCGGTGTGATCGGCTTGCCTTCGTAGAGCAGCGCCACCATGGCCTTGCCGGCGGTGAGATCCGCGACCGGTACGTTGGTGGTGTAACCGTCGAACGCGTGCGCCAGCGTGAAGCCGGTCGGCGGCTCCACACCCGCATCGGCAAGGATATCGTCGACCAGCACGCCCTGCCACGGCGTGTCGAACTTGGTCCATGCTGTCACGCAATGGATATCGCGTGTCATCTTGGTCATCGGCAGCGCGTTGAACTCGGTCCAGTTCCATTTCTTGATCGGGCGTGGCCCATGTTTCAGCGTGAAAGACCAATCCTCGGTACGCACGCGCGGCGTCGGACCGGCCGACAGCACCGGGAAACCCTGTTCCAGATACTGGCCTGGCGGGATGCGGGCATCGCCATCGGCTGGCGGGCGCCGTCCTGAAGAGAAACCTCGGGTGACCATAGCGGCAATCCCCATGCAATCAGGCCACTATCGGCCTGACGCAATGTTCTCGAAGATGCCGTGACGGGCAACCGAAATCTTGACGGGCGAAGACCGGCGGGATCGTCACCGATGGACCTGCCGCTCCCATGTTCACGTCAACGCCATTTCTCAGCCATTGGCAAAAGGCACCGCGATGTACATTTGAGCGTCGCCACGCTCGACCAGCAACAGCACCGATTTCCTGCCGGACTTGCCGGCCAAGGCGATCGCCTGGGTTACCTGCCTGGCATTCTTGACCGGCACCTGATTGACGGCAACGATGATGTCGCCGGCCTGAATTCCGGAAGCGGCGGCCGCTTTGTCGGGGTTGACGCTGGCAACCACCGCGCCGTGCTGCTTGCCGGCTAGGTTCATCTGCTGGCGAATGTCGGGCGTTATATCCATCAAACCGAGTCCTATCGCGGGAGCGCGCCCGGCGCTCGGCGCGTCGGACCCGTCGTCCAGCGACGCGGTCTTCGCATCGGCGCTGTTTTGGCCGACATCGACGGAAATCCGCATCGGCTTGCCCTTGCGCCAGACATCGACCGTTTCCCTGGCGCCCGGCGCGACATCGGCGACCGCCCGCGACAGGTCCTTGGGATCCTTCACGTCCTGCCCGGCAAAGCTGGTGATGACGTCACCCGTCTCGATGCCGGCCCTTGCCGCCGGCGAACCGTCGTTGACCTCTGAAACCAGCGCGCCGCCGGAATGGTCGAGCCCGATGGCGCTCGCGACATCCGGTGTCACCTCCTGGATCTGAACGCCGAGATAGCCGTACTGGATGGAGCCGCCCTTCATCAACTTGGCGACCACCTTCTGGGCCTGATCCGATGGAATGGCAAAGCCGACGCCGACGCTGCCGCCATTGGGTGAATAGATTGCCGTGTTGATGCCGACGACATTGCCGGCGACATCCACCAGCGGGCCGCCGGAATTGCCGTGGTTGATCGGCGCGTCGATCTGGAT
>NZ_RZTT01000184.1 GCF_003996995.1 Mesorhizobium sp. M7A.T.Ca.US.000.02.2.1
GGCATCCATCACACCAGTCGTGAAAGGCTGCCAGCCCATGGCCGTCGCCGCCAAGAACATTCCCGCACCAGACCTTGTTCCCGTGCGTCGCGCCCTGCTCTCCGTTTTCGACAAGACCGGCCTCATCGATTTCGCCAAAGCGCTGGCAGCCGCAGGCGTAGAGCTGGTCTCGACCGGCGGCACGGCAAAGGCGATCGCTGACGCGGGCCTTCCGGTGCGCGACGTCTCCGAGCTCACCGGTTTCCCCGAGATCATGGACGGCCGCGTCAAGACCTTGCATCCTGGGGTGCATGGCGCGCTGCTTGGCGTGCGCGACGATCCGGAGCATTCCGCGGCAATGCGCAAATACGGCATCGAGCCGATCGATCTCGTCGTCTCCAATCTCTATCCGTTCGAGGAGGTCCGCCGCTCCGGCGCCGACTACGCGTCGATCGTCGAAAACATCGACATTGGCGGGCCGGCGATGATCCGCGCCTCGGCCAAGAACCACGCCTATGTCGCCATCGTCACCGACCCCGGCGATTACGCCTCGGTGCTGAATGCGCTGGAGATGAACATCGGCTCGCTGTCGCTGGATTTCCGCAAGAAGCTGGCGGCCAAGGCCTTTGCCCGCACCGCCAGCTATGACGCGGCGATCTCCGGCTGGTTCGCCGAGGCGCTCGAGATCGAACATCCGACATGGCGCGCCTTTGGCGGCAGGTTGGTCGAGGTGATGCGCTATGGCGAGAACCCGCATCAGAGCGCCGGCTTCTACGTCAACGGCGACAAGCGCCCGGGCGTCGCCACGGCGCGCCAGCTGCAGGGCAAGCAGCTATCCTACAACAACATCAACGACACCGACGCCGCCTTCGAACTGGTCGGCGAGTTCGACCCCGACCTTTCCGCCGCCGTCGCCATCATCAAGCACGCCAATCCGTGCGGCGTTGCCGAAGGCGCCTCGCTGAAAGCCGCCTACGCCAAGGCGCTGGCTTGCGACCCGGTCTCGGCCTTCGGCGGCATCATCGCCGTCAACCGCACTCTCGACGCCGAGGCGGCGGAAGAGATCGTGAAAACCTTCACCGAGGTGATCATCGCGCCCGGCGCCACCGATGAGGCAGCGGCCATCGTGGCGGCGAAGAAGAACTTGCGCCTGCTGGTCACCGGTGGGCTGCCGGACCCGCGCACGCCGGGCACGACGGTCAAGTCCGTCGCCGGCGGCCTGCTCATCCAGGGCCGGGACAACGCCGTCGTCGACGACCTCGAACTGAAAGTGGTAACCAAGCGGGCGCCGACGCCGGCCGAAATGGCCGACCTGAAATTCGCCTTCCGCATCGCCAAGCACGTCAAGTCCAACGCCATCGTCTACGTCAGGGACGGCGCCACCGTCGGCATCGGCGCCGGCCAGATGAGCCGGGTCGATTCCTCACGCATCGCCGCCCGCAAGGCACTCGACGCCGCCGAGGCCGCCGGCCTTGCCGAACCGCTGACCAAGGGCTCGGTCGTCGCCTCCGACGCCTTCTTCCCCTTCGCCGATGGCTTGCTGTCGGCAATCGCCGCCGGCGCCACCGCCGTCATCCAGCCGGGCGGTTCGATGAACGACAAGGACGTCATTGCCGCTGCCGACGAGCACGGCATCGCCATGGTGTTTACGGGGATCAGGCATTTCCGGCATTGACGCACTTCTTCCTTCTCCCCTTGCGGGAGAAGGTGGATCGGCGCGTAGCGCCGAGACGGTTGAGGGGTGTCCAGCGAAGTGAGACGTTGGTGTTCCCTGGAACACCCCTCATCCGACCTCGCTTCGCGAGGCCACCTTCTCCCACAGGGAGAGAAGGAAAGAGGCGCTCCTATCCCACCGGCCGGTCCGCCGGATAGGGCGTCATGACCAGGATCGCCATGCCGATGCCCAGGAACAGCACGATCACCGCCATGCCGAGCCGCGCCGAGCCGCTGGCCAGGGTGACCGACGCGACCATGAACGGCGCCAGGAAACTGGTCGCCCGCCCGGCCAGCGCATAAATGCCGAAATAGCGGCCGGATTCTGCCGCCGTGACGCTGCGCGCCATATAGGATCGCGACGACGCCTGCACCGGCCCGAACGCCACGCCGATCAACAGGCCAAAGAAGATGTAGGCTTTTTCCGCTGCCGTGCCGAACAGGCCGCCGCTGTCCGGTCCAGGCATCATCCAGAGGCCGAACAACGTATAGCCCGGCCCGGTCGAGACGATGCCGATCGTGGCGATGCTGAGCAGGACCAGCGAGATCATGACGATGGTTTTTGAGCCAAGCGCCGTATCAAGACGGGCTGCAACCAGGCAGCCGAAGATGGCGACGACGTTGAGAATGATGCCGAAAATACCGATCTCGGTGATCGACCAGTGGAACATCGCAGCGGCGAAAGTGCCACCCAACGCCAGCAGCGCGTTGACGCCATCCTGATAGATCATGCGGGCGACCAGGAAGCGGAAGATACCGCTGCGCTTACGCACCTCGCCCAATGTCACTTTCAGCTCCGCCAGCCCCTCTCGCACAGCCGGACCGATCGGCAGGCCCTTGATGGCGTCGGGCGTGAAAAAGAACATCGGCAGGATGAACAGGAAGTACCAGCCGGCTGACAAAGGCCCGGTTGCGCGCGCATCCTCGCCGAGCTTCGGGTCGAGTCCGAACAGCGGGTCGATGCCGATGATCGTCTTGCCGGTCTCCGGCGAACCGGCCAGGCAGGCGACGACGAAGACCAGCACGATCATGCCGCCGAGATAGCCAAGCCCCCAGGCCATGTTGGAAATCCGGCCGATCTCGCTCTTCGGCACCAGGCGCGGCATCATCGAATCGTTGAACACGGTCGAAAACTCCGCCGCCACCGACGCCAGCGAAAAGAACAGCACGACCAGGAAAAGGTTCGAACCGGGGGCCGCGAACCAAAGCGTGCAAAGGCAGGTGATCTTGACCGCGGCAAAGAATGCGATCCACGGCTTGCGCGGTCCGGTCTGGTCGGCGATCGAGCCGAGGATCGGCGACAGCACTGCAATGACAAGGCCGGCCGCGGCAATGCCGTAGCCCCAGGCCGCCTGCCCAGTTTCCGGATCGCTCGCCATCCGCGACACGAAATAAGGCCCGAAGATGAAGGTGGTGACGACGGTGAAGAACGGCTGCGCCGCCCAGTCGAACAACATCCATCCCCAGATGCCGCGCCCGGACGCACGCTGCACTGTCTCTACCGTCATGATGATCCCCCGGCACCGGTTCCGTGTCGGGCGCCATGTCTGCATGTTTCATGCGCTCATGCAATGAACCAAGCTTGGTGCCGTCCCTTGCCCCTCCGGGCGTTCGTTGTCCGAAAACCCAGCAATTGGCTTTCGTCCGCGACGCGCGACCAAGCCCTATTTTTTCTCGTGGGGGAAGTCGGACCGAAGGTCAGGCGCCGTCCTCCACCCCCTGCTTCGCGGCGATTGCCGCCGGCGCGAATTTCTTGATTATTTAAGTTGACTCTTTGACTAATTGCGCTCGCGCAGGGCCGGAAAGTCGCCGGTCGAACGGCTCGATATTGGTCTGACAGGGAATAAGAGATGACGATTGGTCGACAGGCATTGTCGCGCACTCAGGCAAGGCGATTGATTGCGAGCAGTGCCTTGATAGCGGCATCTTTTGGAGCGGTGGGGGCCGGCCGGGCCCAGGTGATTTCGCCGGACGATGCAACTCAACTGGAAACCATCGTCGTCACCGGCAAGTCGGACCGCCTTGTCGGGCCCGATCAAACGATCGTCGCCGAGGATACGGCGACCGGCACCAAGACCGACACGCCCATCGTCGACGTTCCCGCCTCGGTTTCAGTTGTTACCCAGAAGGAACTGGAGGCACGCCATGTCGAAAGCCTCCAGCAGGCCGTGGCCTATACATCCAGCGTCCTCACCGACGAGTTCGGCAACGATGACCGATTTGACTACATTCGTATCCGCGGTTTCGACCAGACATCGCTCGGCACTTATCGCGATGGTCTCACGGCGCGCATCCCCGCTTGGTTCACGGCCGGCCGTCTCGAGCCTTACGGACTTCAGCGCGTGGAGGTCCTGAAGGGATCGACATCGACGCTTTTTGGTCTCAACGGCCCTGGCGGGCTGGTCAATGCCATCACCAAGCGGCCGCTGGACCAGAAGCAGGGGGAGATTTACACGTCCTATGGCGACGGTACCAAGGAGGTTGGCGTTGATTTTGGCGGGCCGATCGACCCCGATGGCGTGTGGACCTATCGGCTCACAGGGCTGGCCAAGGATGGCGATCAAGGATGGGATTATTCCAACGACGATCGGCTTTACATCGCGCCCGCGTTGACCATCAAGCCCGAGGAAGGAACGTCGCTCACCATCCTGACTGACTATTACAAGCGAGATGGCACAGGCGCACGCGGCACCCCGGCTGGCGGCAATATCGACATCGGCACATTCCTGGGCGAGCCGGATTTCAACCGCTTCAACACGGAGCAGGTCGATATCGGCTACCAGTTCGAGCACGAGTTCAACGAGAACCTCACCTTGCGCTCCAATGCCCGCTACACGCATTTGAGCCTCGACTACGCCGAGGTCTACGGCGCGTCGCTTGACCCCACGGCGGACCGCACGGCATTTTCCGTCGATGGCATGTCCAACCGCTATGCCTTCGACAATCAGTTGCAATACGATACGGGCTGGGACGGGATCGACAGCAAGACGCTCGTCGGCGTCGACTACGCCAACGACAACACCCGTGAAAACATCCTCTTCGGCACCGCCGGTCCCATCGACATCGACAATCCGGCCTATTGCGGTCTGTCCTGCATCAATCTCGGCCCCTACGTGAACTGGCGGGTCAAGCAACAGGCGGTCGGTGTCTATGCCCAGGAGCAATTGACGTTTGACGACCGCTGGATCGTCACCCTGGGCGGGCGCTGGGACCGCGTGCATACGACGGCGGACTATCTCGACTCGGGAACGCAGGACGACGACACGGCGTCCGCCTTCACCAAGCGCGCCGGCCTGACCTACAAATTCACTCCGAACCTCGCGGTCTACGCCAACTATTCGGAAAGCTTCCAGCCGCTCGTGGCGCCAAGCGCCAATGGATATGCGGTCTCGGGTTCGCTGAAGCCTCAAGAGGGCAGGCAGTATGAGGCAGGTATCAAGTACAAGCCCGACGGCTTCGACGGCCTGTTCACGGCCGCGGTCTTCGACCTTACCCAAACCAATGTTCCGACCTATGTCACGCCTGTTGTCCAGCAGCAGATTGGCAAGGTTGGCGTCCGCGGCATCGAACTCGAGGGCAAGGCCGCCATTGCGGAAAACCTGAACCTGACACTTGCCTATTCCTACTGGGATGCCGAGATCCTGGAAGACGGTATTGGAGGAAATGCCGGCAATCGGCCGCAGCGTGTCCCTCGCCACCTGGCTTCGGCCTGGGTTGATTATACGCTACCCGAGGAGGGACGGCGTGGCGACCTGACCATCGGCGGAGGCGTGCGCTATATCGGACAAACCTACGGGGATGACGCGAACACGACTTCGATTGGCGGCTACGCACTGGTGGATGCGGCGATCAGCTACAAGATGACCAAGGACGTGACGTTGGCCCTGAACGCAACGAACCTGTTCGACCGGAAGTATTTGACAACCAGCTATTACGGAACCGAATTTTACGGCGACCGGCTGAAGATCGTCGGCACGCTCAAACATTCCTGGTGAGCTTGTAGAACGCTGGTTTCGAAGCGGATGGCATTCGAAAAGAGCCACACGCATCCGGTGATGCGTGTGGTGATCATCGGCGGTTCACATCCCCGTCAGATCGCTCATCAGCCCCGACGCCACCGACAGCCGCGACACGGTGATGTCGCCGCCCTCGGTCAGCGCCTGCAGCCGCTCGCGGATGCGCGCCACCCGCTCGCCACCGGCGTCCAGCCAGGCCGCCACCGGGTCCGCCGTCCCGGCGTGGCCTGTCAGTGCTGCGACCGCGATGCCGCGCCGTGCGCCGCCGATCGTGTCGGTGGCGCGCGACAGTGCAAGCTGATCATAGTAGTCCGAAGGCGTGATCGAGCGTGCGGCGTCCTCGACACGCGGGATGCGGAAGGCATCGCTGACGGCGAAGAACGCCTTGGCCGCGGCGACGATATCGGCGCCGGCGGTGCGCGCCGTCAGCGCGATGTCGGGGATGAGTTCCGCCACCTCGCTGAGCGCCAGTTGCCCGGCCAGCCCTTCCGGCGCACCGCTCTTGAACAGCCCGTGCCGCTTCTCCTCGATACGCTCGCGCGAGAAAGCCGGCAGCAGCGAAACGAGCTTGGGTTCCAGCGCCTTGCGTGCTTCCTGCAGCTCGGCGATGCGCTGGCCGAGGGGTGCCGTGCCGGCATCGTTCTTGAGATACCAGCCGCTGGTCACGTAGATCAGCCGGCTGACCATCTGATAGAGATCGAGTTGCACCTGGCCGTCGATCTGGTTGTCGAGCGCGTCGATCTCGCGATAGAGCGCCGACAGCGCAAAACCGTCGCGCACCAAGGCGAAGGTCCGCACCACGTCGGGGGCGGTGCGCCCCGTGGCTTCCTGCAGCCGGTTGACGAAGGATGGGCCGCCGCGATTGACCAGATCGTTGGCGACGACGCGCGTGATGATCTCGCGGCGCAGCCGGTGGCCATGGATCTCAGCGGCGTATTTCTTCGCCATCCGGTCGGGAAAATAGCCCATCAGGTCGCGATCGAAATGCGCGTCATCCGGCACGTCGCTGGCGACGATGTCGGAAAACAGCACGATCTTGGCATAGGCGAGCAGCACGCCAAGTTCGGCTCTCGTCAGCGGTTCGCCGCGCGCTTCGCGCTCGGCGAGCGCTGCCGGCGACGGCAGCGTCTCCACAGTGCGGTCGAGCAGGCCGCGCGCCTCCAGCGCCGTCATGAAGCGGCTCTGATGCGCGATGTCGGCGAGGCCGCGCTTGCGGGCGATCGAAAGCGCCAGCGTCTGCTGGTAGTTGTTCGACAGCACCAGCGAGCCGACCTCGTCGGTCATCTCGGCCAGCAGCTTGTTGCGTGCCGGGCGCGTCAACGACCCCTTGCGCATGGCGGATGCCAACGCGATCTTGATGTTGACCTCGACGTCGGAACAGTTGACGCCGCCCGAATTGTCGATGGCGTCGGAATTGCAGCGGCCGCCATTCAGGCCGAACTCGATGCGCGCCCGCTGCGTGACGCCGAGATTGGCGCCCTCGCCGATCACTTTCGCCCGGACATCGAGCGCGGTGATGCGAATGGCATCGTTGGCGCGGTCGCCGACCTCGGCATTGGTCTCTGTCGATGATCGCAAATAGGTGCCGATGCCGCCGAACCACAGGAGATCGACCGGTGCCTTGAGGATGGCGGTCATGATCTCGACCGGCGTGGCGGTGGTCTTGGCCAGGCCGATCGCCGCCGCCGCCGCCGCCGGCAAGGTGATCGATTTCTGGTTGCGCGAGACGATGATGCCGCCTTCCGACAGTTTCGTCTTGTCATAGTCCTGCCAGCTCGAACGCGGCAGCGCGAACATGCGCTCGCGCTCGGCCATCGAGGCTGCCATGTCGGGATCGGGGTCGATGAAGATATCGCGATGGTCGAAGGCGGCGATCAGCCGGGTTTTCGGCGACAAAAGCATGCCGTTGCCGAACACGTCGCCCGACATGTCGCCGACCCCGACGACGCTGAAGGACGAGGTCTGGATATCGCGGTTGATCTCGCGGAAATGCCGCTTGACCGCTTCCCAGGCGCCCTTGGCGGTGATGCCCATCTTTTTGTGGTCGTAGCCGGCCGAGCCGCCGCTGGCGAAGGCGTCGTCGAGCCAGAAGCCGTGCTTCTCCGAGATCGCGTTGGCGGTGTCGGAGAAGGTCGCCGTGCCCTTGTCGGCGGCAACGACGAAATACGGATCGTCCGGGTCGCGTCTGATGACGCCGGCCGGGGGGATGACACCGTCGAGACCGATATTGTCGGTGATCGACAGCAGGCTGGAGACGAAATTCTTGTAGGCCGAGGTGCCGGCCTCGAAGATCGCGTCGCGACCGGCGCTCATCGGCAGCTTCTTCGGATAGAAGCCGCCCTTGGCGCCAACCGGCACGATGACGGCATTCTTGACCTGCTGTGCCTTGACCAGGCCGAGCACCTCGGTGCGGTAGTCCTGGGCGCGGTCGGACCAGCGCAGGCCGCCGCGCGCCACCGGACCGAAGCGCAGATGCAGGCCTTCGACCTCGGAACCGTAGACGAAGATCTCTCGCCACGGCCGCGGCGCCGGCAAGCCCTCGACCGCGTGCGAATCGAGTTTGATCGCCAGCGACTGGCCTTTCTCTTTCGTATCGGCAACGAAATGATTGGTGCGCAGCGAGGCTTCGATCAGATTGAGATAGCGCCGGATGATGGTGTCGTCATCGATGTTCGGCACATCCTCCAGCGCGTCCTTGATCTTGGCCTTGAGGTGCTTTGCGGCCACCACGCCTTCGGTCTCGGCCGTCGGGCCAAGCCGGGCGATGAACAGCGCATGCAGGCCCCGCGCTATGTCGGGATAGCGATTGAGCGCGGCGGCGATGAAATCCTGGCTTTGCGGAATGCCCACCTGCTGCAGATAGCGGCCATAGGCGCGCAGGATGGTGATCTCGCCCGACCACAAGCCGGCGGTCTGGGCAAGGCCGTTATAGCCGTCATTGTCGACGTCGCCTCGCCAGACAGAGAGGAAAGCGTCCTCGAACAGCGCGCCGCCGTCAGTCAGGTCGATCGGCTTGCCGTAGCTGTTCTCCAACTCCATGTCATGGATGAAGACCAGGCCGGATTGTTCGTCGCCGACCTCGAAGGTGCGCTCGCTGATGACGCGGAAGCCGATGTTTTCCAGCACCGGCACCCGCCGCGACAGCGCCACCGGGCTGCCATGGTGATAGATTTTCAGCGCCGCCTGATGCGGTTTCTGCTCGGCATGACGATAATAATCGATGGCGATCTGATTGCCGGCGCTGATCTTGGCAATGCGCCTGGCATCGGCCAGCGCCACCGCCGCGCTGAACGAATCGCGGTAGCTTTCCGGCAGCCGCGCGGCAATCGCCTTCAAAGCCTGGTCGCCGCCACTGGCCTCGGCCGCATCGGAAAGGGCGTCCTCCCAGGTACGCACGATGTCGCGGATCGCCGCCTCTATCGTCGCTTGCTCGACCTTCGGCGTCTTGCCGCCGGAGCGGCCGATGATGAAGTGCACGCGCGCCAGCCCGCCCTCGGGAAAGGCCGGGTAGTAGGCCGACAGCCGGCCTTCGAATACGGTCTTCAGATACGAGCCGATCTTCTCGCGCACGACGCTGTCGTAACGGTCGCGCGGCACGAAGACGAGGATCGAGACGAAACGGTCGAACTGGTCGGCGCGCACCAGCGCCCGCACGCGTGGCCGCTCGACCAGGCCCAGAATGGCAGCGGCGTGCTTCCTCAGGATCGGCACCGGCACCTGGAACAATTCGTCGCGCGGATAGCTTTCCAGCACGTTGATCAGCGCCTTGCCGGAGTGATCGTGCCGGTCGAAGCCGGACTTGGCGATGATGGTTTCGGCCTTGGACCTGAGATACGGGATCTTCATGACCGAGCGCGTGTAGGCGGTCGAGGTGAACAGACCGACGATGCGCAATTCGCCCGCGAGCGTGCCCTTGGCGGTGTAGGTCTTGACGCCGATATAGTCGAGATAGATGCGGCGGTGCACGGAAGACTTGGCATTGGCCTTGGTGACGATCAGCGGCTCCGGCCCATGCAGGAAGGCGCGGATCTCCGGCGTCGTCGTCACCGCTTCGGTGCCGCGCCTGAGCACCAGCACGTCGGGGTCGGACAGGATGCCGAGGCCGGGCTTTTCAGCGCGCTCCAGCGTACCGCTTTCTTCGCCGCCGGTGTATTTGAACTCGCGCATGCCAAGGAAGGTGAAATTGTCGTCGCGCAGCCACTCCAGGAAGGCGAGGGCCTCGGCAACGCTCTTCTTGTCGAGCGGCACGGCCGTATAGCGGAATTCCGAGATCGCCTGATCGAGGCGGGCCAGCATCGGCCTCCAGTCGTGAACGGCGGCATGAACCTGGCCAAGGATCTTGCGCAGCCGCTCGCTCAATCCGCTCGCCTGCTCGGATGTCAGCCGCGGGATGTGGACATGGATGACGCTAAGCCGGTCGTGGCTGCCATCGTCCTTGGCGAAATTGCCGTCGCCGAGGATTTCTTCCACGCCGCCCTTGCCGTGGCGCACCACGATAACCGGATGGGTGACCAGGGTCGGTTCGCCCGATGTCTCGGTGATCTCGCCGAGGATGGAATCGAACAGGAACGGCATGTTGTCGTTGACGACTGTGACAACCGTCATCGGGCGGCCGTCTCGCACAACGCCCGAATCGGCATCGACGGCGACGACGCACTCGCCTTTCCTGTGAGTGGCGACTGCCTGGCCGGCGAGATCGGCAGCCCGCTCCAGGTCGGCCACATCGTAGGGAGCAATGTCTTCAGCTGGCGCGCGGGCGAGCAGATAGTCTGCAAGCCTGGCCGGCCTTTCCTCCGCTTTAATCGCTGCCGTGGCTTTTTTCTTCGGCTTGCTCGCGGATTTCACGCTGGCCATGACGCACGTCCCTCCCGTCGAATGCTTTTACGATTATGGTAGCAGATGACCGCTGTTTGGCGACAAAGGTTTGACGGCTTGCCAAGAATTATCGGAATTTGGCGACAAGATGCCGCGCAACGAGGAGAAATGACCCATGACCGGCAAAATCAGCGCGCTTGATCTTGGCCAGGGAGAGCTGAGCGAGGCGACAAAAACCTATTTCGCCAAATGCGAGGAGAAGCTCGGCCTCGTCCCCAACGTGCTCAGGGCCTATGCCTTCGACGACAAGAAGCTGCGCGCCTTCACCGACATGTACAACGATTTAATGCTGGGTGAGTCCGGGCTGACCAAGCTGGAACGCGAGATGATCGCGGTCGCCGTCTCCTCGATCAATCATTGCTACTATTGCCTGACCGCGCATGGCGCGGCGGTGCGCCAGCTCTCCGGCGACCCGCCGCTCGGCGAAATGATGGTGATGAATTTCCGCGCCGCCGATCTTTCGCCCAGGCAGGTGGCAATGCTCGAATTCACCGTCAAGCTGACGCAAGAGCCGGCCAAGATCGTCGAGGCAGACCGGGCCGCGCTGCGTCAGGCCGGCTTCACCGATCGCGACATCTGGGACATCGCCTCGACCGCTGCCTTCTTCAACATGTCGAACCGCGTGGCCGCGGCAATCGACATGCGCCCGAACGACGAATACCACGCCATGGCACGGTGAATTTGCTTTCTTCTCCCCTTTTTACGGGGAGAAGATGCCGGCAGACAGGCGAGGGGCGGCACCAACATCCGTGAATGGAGGGCCAACTTTGCGCTGCCCCACCCGACCCTTCGGGCCACCCTCTCCCCGTAAACGGGGCGAGGGAACGTCACCGAGCAGCGATCGCCGCCGCGGCGCCGGCCATCGTCGTCGCGCTGACGCGGTTGGCGATCTTCATGGCGCGTTTGCTCTTCAAAAGCTTGCGCGCCTGTGATGCGGCGAGCACCCAGCCGAGATCGATGGCGACCAGCACCACGGCCATGGTCGCCGTCAGCTCGACCCAGCCGACGATGCTGACCGAAGCGAGGTCGATGATGGTCGGCAGCAGCGCCAGG
>NZ_RZTT01000185.1 GCF_003996995.1 Mesorhizobium sp. M7A.T.Ca.US.000.02.2.1
GGCATCAGGTCATCCCCTACTATTTCGTCGATGGCCGGCAGACGGTGAGCTTCTGGATCCCCATCGACCCGGTGAAGGAAGCGACGCTGCGGCTGATCGCCGGCTCGCACAAATGGGACAAGATGATCCTGCCGGTGCGCTGGCTCGACGGCAGCAATTTCTATGCCGGCGAGGGCGACTATCTGCCGGTGCCAGATCCCGACAAGGATCCGTCGATGAAGGTGCTCGAATGGGAAATGGAGCCGGGCGACGCCATCCTGTTCGACTTCAGGACCGCGCATGGCGCGCGCGGCAACCTGACCGCGGCGCGGCGCCGGGCGCTGTCGCTGCGCTGGGTCGGTGACGATGCGCGCTATGTCGAGCGGCCGGGCCGCACCTCGCCGCCCTATCATGGCCACGGCATGCAGCCGGGCGAGAGGCTGCGCGAGGACTGGTTTCCGGTGGTCTACCAGGGCTGAAGCGAGGCCAGAAAATCGACGCCGATGTGCGCCGCCGATTTTCGGCTGGGGTAACGTTCCCGTGCGCAATTCCCATCAATGCGCCCGGATGCCTTGACCCGTCGCCCAGAGAGCAATAGCGGGTGCTCTAACGGATAGTCGGCATCAAGAGGTGGCCATGAACGTTCTTCTTCTCGGCTCCGGCGGCCGCGAACATGCGCTCGCCTGGAAGATCGCCGCATCACCGCTGCTGACAAAGCTCTATGCGGCTCCCGGCAATCCGGGCATCGGCAGCGAGGCTGAGCTGGTGAAGCTGGATTTAGCCGACCATGCCGCCGTGGCCGCGTTCTGCCGGGAGAAAAAAATCGACCTCGTCGTGGTCGGCCCGGAGGGGCCGCTGGTCGTCGGCATTGCCGACGATCTGCGCGCGCAAGGCATTCGCGTCTTCGGACCCTCCAAGGCTGCCGCACAGCTGGAAGGATCGAAAGGTTTCACCAAGGATCTCTGCGCCCGCTACAACATCCCGACCGCCGCCTATGGCCGTTTCAGTGACCTGGCCTCGGCCAAGGCCTATGTCGAAAAGACCGGAGCACCGATCGTCATCAAGGCCGACGGGCTCGCTGCCGGCAAGGGCGTCACCGTCGCCATGACGCCCAGTGAAGCACAGTCAGCACTCGATGCCTGCTTCGACGGTTCCTTCGGCGCCGCCGGCGCGGAAGTTGTGGTCGAGGAGTTCATGACCGGCGAGGAGGCGAGTTTCTTCTGCCTCTGCGACGGCACCACCGCACTGCCCTTCGGTACCGCGCAGGATCACAAGCGAGTCGGCGACGGCGACACCGGTCCCAACACCGGTGGCATGGGCGCCTATTCGCCGGCACCGGTGATGACGCCGGAACTGGTCGAGGGCACCATGCGCGAGATCATCGAGCCGACCATGCGCGGCATGGCCGAACTGGGGGCGCCGTTCTCCGGCGTGCTGTTTGCCGGGCTGATGATCACCGACAAGGGACCGAAGCTGATCGAATACAACACCCGTTTCGGCGATCCGGAATGCCAGGTGCTGATGATGCGGCTGAAGGATGATCTGCTGGTCCTGCTCAATGCGGCGACCGACGGCCAGCTTGCGCATACTTCGGTGCGCTGGCGCGACGAGGCCGCGCTCACCGTAGTAATGGCGGCGAGAGGCTATCCCGGCACGCCGGAAAAAGGCTCGGTCATCCGCGGCGTCGAAGACGCGGCGAGCGACGGCGTCCAGATCTTCCACGCCGGTACCGCCATCAATGGCGGCGCGCTGGTTGCCAATGGCGGCCGCGTCCTCAACGTGACGGCATCAGGCGCCACGGTCGGCGAGGCACAGAAACGAGCCTATGCCGCGCTTGACCGCATCGATTGGCCGGACGGGTTCTGCCGCCGCGATATCGGCTGGCAGGCCGTAGCGCGCGAACAGGGAACCTGAAGTTCCGCATTGGCTCACCGCTGGCCGCGATCGAGTTCGGTGGAAGCGGTGCTGAGTGGATCGGAGACGGCAAAGGCAGCGTCGAGTTGTGCGGGTGAACGCCGTTCGGTCCGCTTCCAGGCGACATATTGGACAATGCCGAAGCTTGGCCGTCGCGGCACCGTCTTCACGACTGGCATGCGGAAGCCGTCGCGGAAACGGGACCAGCGTGTGCCCAACGCTGTAACCATGTCCTCGAGAGTCGGCGGCGCGGCCACAGACGCATAGGTGATGGTGACATTGCCGGCGAGGCCGGCCTCGCGTGAAACCGGTAGCGGTATCGAGGCGAGATAGTCCGGCGGCACGTCGATAAGCCCGCCGAACGGCCATTGCGTGCGCAGCGTGGCGGCGTCTGTCGGCGCGACATTCACGTCTATGTCGATAGGCGTGCCGGCAACCCTGTAAGGGCAGCGGAAACGGCCGCAATTGGCTTGCGCCGAAAACTGCCACAGCGCGTAGCCTTGCCAGTTGCCCATCGGAAAATGCACGTCGATGTCGTTGGTGTAGCGCGCATACCAAAGCGGCAGCCGCGACAGGAGCCGGTATCGGTAGCTGTTGTCGGCAATGTAGCGGGCGGTCTTGCCGTTGGTGTACAGCACCGGGAAACGGCCGATGCGCCGATGCACCTGGCGTACGAACTCCTCGGCATCGTCGAGCGACATCCATTGCGAGGGGTCATTGCCCTCGATGTCGAGAGCCATGAGATCGTCCGGCGCAGGCTCGGCGAAATCGAGGAAATTGTTCGCCTGCTCGACCGGATTGCCGGGACGGGCAAGGTGATAGGCGCCCCATTTCAGGCCGAGTGCCTTGGCCACCACCCGGCGCGTCTGGAACAGTTCGCGCGTCACCGCATGACGTTTCCACAGCGCCTTGCAAAGCTTTACCTCAATGTCGTTGCCCAGGCAGAAATAGGCCGGCGGCATGCCGTCGGAGGCCTTGTTGATGAAGCCGACGACCCGCTTGTCGGTGGCGAGCTGGGCCCAGTCGATGGAATTATATTCGTAGGCATCGACGACCAGAGCGCGGTCGGCGTTCTTCCACGGCTCGGAAAAATCCGAGGCCGTTGCTGCCGTCGAAAGCGCCATCGTCGCCGCAAGAGCGAGGATCGCCAGCGCATGCCGGCCAAAAGTATGCAGCGGTTTTGGGGCAACGACATGCGCAGGAAACAGAGGCTTGAAGGGTGTCGGTACGACACTCTTCAAGCGGCGAAGGAGGTGCGCCGTCCTTTTCAAAACAGGGAATCCCCGTTGATCAAAAACAAATCCTGAACGGCTATGGTTAAGGAAGTGCTTTCGGGGGCTGGCTCCCAAAAGAGCTGGCGACGCATCAGCCGCTAGAATTCAAACGGGTCAGGCGCCGGCTCTTGCCGCAGCGTGCCTTCGGCGGCGCGTTTGCGGTGGTGGGCGAGCGAGCATTGCGGCGAGCACAAAATGCCGCGATCCGACCAGTAGGCGGCACCATGGTCCAGTCTGCCCCCATGGTAGCAGAACCCCTCCGCTCGATAGGGCAGGCCGCATTCGATGCAGCGGTAGGCGTCGGGTCTGGCAAGCATGGGCGGTTCCGGTTGGCTGGTCTGATCCATCGCCGGTCGACTTGATCCGGCATGGGTTGAACTTAATACGCGCCGCCGCGATTGCAAAATCCGCGTGACAAGATTTGACGTTTACGTAAAAAGAAGATGGGAGACCGCTGATACGGCGGGTGGTTTTGCAGCGGCACCGGTTCTAGGGTTGGGCAGGCCGAGGCATCAGGAGGAGTGGGCGGCATGTATAGGGCACCGGTCGAGGATATCGCCTTCACGCTCAAGCACGTGGCCGGCATGAAGTCGGCGCTCGATGCCGGCACCTTCGGCGATCTCGGCGAGGACCTGGTCGATGCCGTTCTGGGTGAGGCCGGCCGTTTCGCCACCGAAGAGGTCACACCGCTCTACACGATCGGCGATCGGCAGGGTGCGGTGCTGAAAGGCGGCGCCGTCACCACGCCGCCCGGCTGGAAGGAACTCTATCGCCGCTGGATCGATGGCGGCTGGAATGCGCTCTCGGGGCCTGAGGAATATGGCGGCCAGGCGCTGCCGACCATGCTCGGCGTGGCCGCGCTCGAAATGTGGAACTCCGCCGCCATGGCCTTCGGCATCGGCCCGACGCTGACCATGGGCGCGGTCGAGGCGCTCGACAAACACGCCTCCGAAGACCTCAAGGCCAAATATCTCGAAAAGCTCGTCTCCGGCGAGTGGATGGGCACGATGAACCTGACCGAGCCGCAAGCCGGCTCGGATCTCGCCGCCTTGCGCGCCCGCGCCGAGCCGGCGGGTGACGGCAGCTACCGCATCTTCGGCCAAAAAATCTTCATCACCTATGGCGAGCACGATTTCACCGACAACATCATCCATCTGGTCCTGGCGCGGCTGCCCGATGCGCCGGCCGGCACGCGCGGCATATCGTTGTTCCTGGTGCCGAAATTCCTGGTCGGCGACGATGGCGCGCTCGGCGCGCGCAACGACGTCTTCTGTTCCGGACTTGAGCATAAACTCGGCATCCATGCCTCGCCGACCTGCACCATGATCTATGGCGACGGCTTTGAAGGTGCCGAACCCGGCGCCGTCGGCTGGCTGATCGGCGAGGCGAACAAGGGGCTCGCCTGCATGTTCACCATGATGAACAATGCGCGGCTTTGTGTCGGCATGCAGGGGGTGGCGGTCGCGGAAGCCGCAACGCAGAAGGCGATCGCCTATGCCAATGAGCGCCGGCAGGGCAAGGCCGCGAGCTACACTGGCACGGGTATGGCGCCTATCGTCCATCACCCCGATGTCCAGCGTAACCTGTTGACCATGAAGGCGCTGACCCAGACCGCACGCGCCATCAGCTATTCCTGTGCCCACGCCATCGACATGGCCCGTGTCTCCGCCGGTGACGAGGCGGCATACTGGCGCGATCGCGCCAATCTGCTGACGCCGCTGGCCAAGGCGTTCTCGACCGATATCGGCGTCGAGGTTGCCTCGCTCGGCCTCCAGGTTCATGGCGGCATGGGCTTCATCGAGGAGACGGGAGCGGCCGCCTTCTATCGCGATGCGCGCATCGCCCCGATCTACGAGGGCACCAACGGTATCCAGGCGATCGATCTGGTGATGCGCAAGCTGCCGCTCGGCGGTGGCGACCATGTGCATGGTTACATCGCCGAACTGGCTGACATGGCCGGAGCGACGCGGACCTCGAACATGCAGGGTTTCGGCCGCACCGCCGACGCTCTTGACGCGGCACTTGGCGATCTCAGCGAAGCGACCCGCTTCCTGCAAAAACTGACGGCCGATGGCCGGTCGGAAGAGGCGCTGGCAGGCGCGACGCCCTATCTCAGGCTGATCTCGCTTGCCGCCGGCGGCGCCTATCTGGCGCGCGGTGCTCTTGCCGATCACAACCGCATAGCGCTTTGCCGTTTCTTTGCCGAAAACCTGCTCGGCGAGGTCAGCGCCTTGAGGGCGCGCGTCATCGATGGCGCCGAAAGCCTCGCCGCTGCCGGCAAGACGCTCGTCTCTGCCTGACGTTTCACAAGGAAAACACCGTGACAGACCATATCCTCGTCGAGCGCCAGGGCGCCATCCAGATCATCCGCATGAATCGGCCGGACAAGAAGAACGCGCTGACGCGCGCCATGTATGCGAAAATGTCAAAAACCCTGGCCGAGGGCGACGCCGACCCGGCCATCCGCGTCCATGTCTTTCTCGGCGTGCCCGGCGCCTTCTCCTCCGGCAACGACCTTGCCGACTTCATGGTCGTCGCCACCGGCGGCGACGGCGGCACCGAAGTCTGGGATTTCCTGATGGCGCTGGCCAAGGTCGAAAAACCCATGGTCTCCGGCGTCGACGGAATCGCGGTCGGCATCGGCACGACGCTCAACCTGCATTGCGACCTGACTTTCGCCACGCCACGCACCGTGTTCAGGACGCCTTTCGTCGACCTGGGCCTTGTGCCTGAGGCGGGATCGAGCCTGCTGGCACCGCGCATTCTGGGCCAGCAAGCCGCTTTCGCGCTGCTCGGTCTTGGCGAGGGTTTTTCGGCCGAGCGCGCCAAGGCCGCCGGCCTGATCTACGAGGTGGTCGAGGAAGCAGCGCTGGAGGCTTCGGTATTGGCGGCAGCCGGCCAGATCGCGGCCAAGCCACCACAGGCGTTGAAGATCGCGCGCAACCTGATGCGTGGTTCGCGCGACGATCTCCTCGCCCGCATCGGCGAGGAAAGCGACCATTTTCGCGAGCGGCTGAAGTCCGGTGAGGCGCGCGCCGCGCTCACCGCGTTCATGACGAGAAAGAAGGCCTGAGCCTCAGGGATAAAGCCGTGTCTTGTCCCAGCCGTCCTTCGCACTGCGCGTAAAAACGAGCCGGTCGTGCAGCCGGAACGGCCTGTCGTGCCAGAACTCGATGGTGCTGGGCACGATGCGGAAGCCGGACCAGTGCTTTGGCCGCGGGATTTCGCCGATCGGATAGCGTGCCGTGTATTCCGCCACCGCTTTCTCCAGCGCAAAGCGGCTTTCCAGCGGCCGCGATTGTTTCGAAGCCCAGGCGCCGATGCGGCTGCCGCGCGGCCGTGTCGCATAGTAGGCGTCGGCTTCGGCGTCGCTGACGATCTCCACCGGTCCGCGAATGCGCACCTGGCGGCGCAGCGACTTCCAATGGAAACACATCGCCGCCTTCATGCTGCCAAGAATCTCCTGGCCCTTGGCGCTCTCGAAATTCGTGTAGAAGACAAACCCGCTTTCATCGAACCCCTTGAGCAACACCATACGCACATCCGGCATGCCGTCGGCATCGACGGTCGCCAGAGCCACGCCGTTGGGGTCGTTCGGCTCGCTTTTCGTGGCGTCGTCCAGCCATGCGGCAAAGAGGCGAAACGGCTCGGCAGCCTCGGTAAAGTCACCGCTTGTTAACTCAGTGTCACTCATAGTTTTCTCAAATTGTCACGAAGCCAAGATTCTTACAAAACCAAGATTCTTTACGAAGCAAGGGGGAGGCTGCCGATTGTCGCGTATCGCGCAAGCTTTTGACAGCAGGCAATGGAGCGTTATCGCTTCGGCCAGCGCGAAAGCCGCGATCGTGGCGGTCGCCTTGCCGCTTGCCGCGTGTGGCGCCGGCGGCTTCAGCCTGGAAAAAGCCGAAGTCGACCGCTCGATCCTGACCAGCAGCACGTCTGCTTCGGCCGCGCCGGCCAATTTGGATCGCGACTCCGACCAGACGACGATCGGCAATGCGGTTTCCTCGGCCGACATCGAGCAGCTCGGCGGGCAGGCCGTGCCGTGGGCCAATGCCGGCACCGGTTCGCGCGGTTCCATCACCGACCTGGCGGAATTGAAGGACAACGGCCAGACCTGCCGCCGCTTCAAGGCCTCGCGCGAAAGCTTTGACGGCGTTGCCATGTTCGAAGGCGAACTGTGCCTAGCCAGCGCCGGCGGCTGGCGCATGCAGGACTTCAAGGCACTCTGATTTTCCGCGTCTGATATGCTGCTCCAGCACTGGAATTTCTTCCTATGCGAGCGCATATAGGTGGCACAAGAGACTCAACTCTACTCCAGGGCAGTAAGCACATGCGCGACCCCTATGAGGTGCTGGGCGTTGCCAGGAACGCATCGGCCAAGGACATAAAGTCGGCGTATCGGAAACTCGCCAAGAAGCATCATCCGGACCAGAATCCGAACGATCCCAAGGCGAAGGACCGTTTTGCCGCGGCCAACCAGGCCTACGAGATCGTCGGCGACGAAAAGAATCGCGCCGCTTTCGATCGCGGCGAGATCGACGCCGACGGCAAGCCGCGATTCCAGGGCTTTGAGGGCGCTGCCGGTGGCGGCGATCCCTTCGGCGGCTTCCGCCGGCAGCAGGGTCCGGGCGGTTCGCGGTTCGAATTCCGCTCCGGCAGACCGGGTGGCGATCCGTTCGACGGCAACAGCGACATCTTCAGCCAGATTTTTGGCGACACTTTTTCGGGCGCGCGCGGTCCCGGCACGGGCGATCGCCGCCAGCAGGCGACAGCAGCCGATCTGAACGTGACGCTCGACATCACCATCGAGGAAGCGGCGACCGCCGAAAAGGTGACGGCGATGTTCCCCGACGGCCGCAAGGTGGCGGTCAAGCTGCCGGCCTATGTCGAGGACGGCCAGACCATCCGCCTCAAGGGCCAAGGCGAGCAGGGGCCGGGCCAGCCAGGCGACGCGCTGGTCAAGATCCATCTGCGCCGACATCCACGCTACCGCATCGAGGGCCGCGACCTGCACGCCGATCTGCCGGTGGTGCTGGCGGATGCGGTGCTCGGCGCCAAGGTGCCGGTCGAGACGCCGACCGGCAGGCTTGCGGTCAACATTCCTGCCTGGTCGAGCTCCGACAAGGTCCTGCGGCTGAAGGGCAGAGGCCTGCCGGAAAAGGCCGGCGGCCACGGCGATCTCTACGCTCATGTGCGTATCATGCTGCCGGAAGGCGGCGACAGCGCGCTCGAAGAGCTGTTGCGCGGCCAAAAAGGCTGATCGGCGGCTTTTGTCCCCCGAACTGTCCGGTTTGGACGCTTGAAGGGGCTCTGTGCCTGTGCGATAGGGCAACCCACAAAGCTGAAATTTTGCGGAGAGCGCTCACATGGCGGGTGGACAGGGCCTAATGGCCGGCAAGCGCGGCCTCATTCTTGGCGTCGCCAACAATAGGTCGATCGCTTATGGCATCGCCAAGTCGTGCGTCGACCATGGCGCCGAGATCGCGCTGACCTATCAGGGCGAGGCGTTCAAGAAGCGCGTCGAGCCGCTGGCGGCGGAACTGGGCGCCTTTGTCGCCGGCCATTGCGACGTCACCGATCCGGCGAGCCTGGACGAGGTTTTCGCCAATGTCGCCAGGCACTGGGGCAAGCTTGATTTCCTCGTCCACGCCATCGCCTTCTCCGACAAGGATGAACTGACCGGCCGCTATGTCGAGACGACGCGCGACAATTTCCTGCGCACCATGGACATTTCGGTCTATTCCTTCACCACCATAGCCAAGCGCGCCGAGGCGCTGATGACCGATGGCGGCTCGTTGCTGACGCTGACCTACTACGGCGCCGAAAAGGTCATGCCGCACTACAACGTCATGGGTGTCGCCAAGGCGGCGCTCGAGGCCAGCGTGCGCTACCTGGCGGTCGACCTCGGCGCCAAGAAGATCCGCGTCAACGCCATCTCGGCCGGCCCGATCAAGACGTTGGCCGCCTCCGGCATCGGCGATTTCCGCTACATCCTGAAGTGGAACGAGTACAATTCGCCGCTGAAGCAGACGGTCACGCAGGAGGAAGTCGGCGATTCCGGCGTCTATTTCCTGTCCGACCTGTCGCGCGGCGTCACCGGTGAAGTGCATCACGTCGATTCGGGCTACCACGTCGTCGGCATGAAGGCGGTCGACGCGCCTGATATTTCGACGGTCAAGGACTAACGCCCGGCCAACCGTCGTCCGTCCCGATCCCGCACCGGAAGACCTGATGTACCCGCTGGTTTATATCGCGCGCCACGGCCAGACCGCGTGGAACGCCGAAATGCGACTTCAGGGGCAGGCCGATACCGATCTCAACGCTCTTGGCCGCGAACAGGCGACCGGCAACGGGCTTCGGCTAGCCGCGTTGGTCCCAAATCCCTGGGAATTCGATTTCCTCGCCAGTCCGATGAAACGGACGCGCGAAACGATGCAGCGTATTCGCGCCGCGATGAAGCTCAATCCGGATGCCTATCGAACCGATCCGCGCCTCGTCGAAGTCAATTTCGGCGATTGGCAGGGATTTACCTTTCCCGAGCTCGAGACAGGATATCCCGGAGCGAGCATGACGCGTGCTCTGGACAAGTGGAACTTTCAGCCGCCCGGCGAAGGCGCCGAGAGCTATCAGATGCTGCTCGAACGGGTGAGGCCATGCTTCGACGCGATCGAACGCCAGACGATATGCGTGACCCATGGCGGCGTCATGCGCACCTTGTTTCGCTTCGTTCTGGGGCTGGCCGAGGACGAGGCCGCGAACCTGGAAATACCGCAGGATCGCCTGCTCAAGCTCGAAGGCAAGAGTCTGGAGTGGCTTTAATGCATGTCGCCCAAAAGTGGCCCCGGTTTTGGGAGAACGACATGCATAAAACAAAGACCTAAAGCGGGTCGCCTGAATCCGTTCAGACGCGACACGCTTTAGGCCATTGGCAGGCGGCTCGGCGAAAGCTGAACCGCAAACACAGCATTCAATTGAGGTTGGAAGCTCTAGTTGGCAGAGCTGTCCGGCAGTTCCATGTCGGTGACGATGTTTTCGCCATTGGTCACATCGTAGGCGATGACGATGTCCATGCCCGGCTTCAGCGCGTCGAGATCGGTCTCGGCGTTCAGCTTGTAGGACTTGCCGTCATCCAGCGTCAGCGTCGCCGTATCCTTGTCGATCTTCTTGATCAGGCCTTCGGTCTGGCCGGCGAAAGCGGCGGTGGAAAGCAGCAGCGTGGCGGCAATGGCGCCAATCAGGGTACGCATGATCGTTCCTCTTTATCATTGCGCCGGCATGGCGGCGGGCGTTCAACGGCGGATGGAGCAGAGCAGAAACCAACCGAATGTGTCAAAACTAAATCCGCCAGATCACAGTTTGACCCCTGTGAAAAACGCCAATAGAAGGCAACCTACAGCGCCGCGCGTCCTCTTGGACGCGCAAAGGACGTTGTAGCATTGTTGATTTTGCGCATGATCCTTTCCGAAAATCGCTCCGATTTTCGGGGTCATGCGCCAAGCCGGCTCCGCTGCCGGGCAGGGTCATTTCATGTCTCACAACACGTTCGGGCACCTTTTCCGCGTCACCACCTGGGGCGAAAGCCATGGCCCGTCGCTCGGCTGCGTGGTCGACGGCTGCCCGCCCGGCATCCGCTTCACTCGAGCCGACATCCAGGCCGAACTCGACAAGCGCCGGCCGGGGCAATCACGTTTCGTCACGCAGCGTCGCGAACCGGATGAAGTGAAGGTGCTGTCCGGCTTCATCTTCGACGAGGACGGCGAGACGATGATCACCACCGGCACGCCGGTGTCGATGCTGATCGAGAATGTCGACCAGCGTTCAAAGGATTATGGCGAGATCGCCCGCCAATACCGGCCGGGCCATGCCGACTACACCTATGAGGTCAAATACGGCGTGCGCGATTATCGCGGCGGCGGCCGCTCCTCGGCCCGCGAGACGGCAGCCAGGGTGGCGGCCGGTGCCTTGGCGCGCAAGGTGGTTCCGGGCGTTGTGGTGCGCGGCGCGCTGGTGTCGATGGGCGAAAAATCCATAGACCGCGCCAACTGGAACTGGCATTTCATCGGCGATGCCGAAAATCCGTTCTTCACCCCCGATCCGGCCTCCGTACCCGTCTTCACCCAGTATCTCGACGGCATCCGCAAGGCGGGCTCCTCGGTCGGGGCGGTGATCGAAATCGTCGCCGACGGCGTTCCGCCAGGCCTCGGCGCGCCGATCTATGCCAAGCTCGATCAGGACATCGCCTCCGGCCTGATGTCGATCAACGCGGTCAAAGGCGTCGAGATCGGCAACGGCTTCGAGGCCGCCCGTATCACCGGCGAGCAGAATGCCGACGAGATGCGCATCGGCAATGACGGCAAGCCGGTGTTCCTGTCCAACAATGCGGGCGGCATCCTCGGTGGCATCTCGACCGGCC
>NZ_RZTT01000186.1 GCF_003996995.1 Mesorhizobium sp. M7A.T.Ca.US.000.02.2.1
CCGACGCGTCGGAAAGGGTCGCCGCCTCCGCCCTTGTCGGCCGGAGGGGATGCCCGGCCGCGCAGAACGACCCGCCTGATGTGGTGCAGCCGGCCAGCAGCAGCGAGAGCGCTATGATTTTGACCATCTGGCCAGCCTCCCCCTGTTGTCGTCCGGCGCCCGGCCGGCGACGGCATCGTCGATCTTCTGGGCTTCGGTGCGCGCCGCGGCGTCGGCGGCATCCTGCCTGGCCTTCTGGCTGGCCTTGCCCTTGGCATAGGCTGTCCAGGCACCGGCAAGCGCGGCGCCAATTGCCAGAAGATACGGCCAGGCCTGGCCAAGCAGCGCGAGGGTGAGTGTTCCCATCTCATGTCTCCTTGGCCGGCGGCGCGACCATGCCGCGCGGCCCGTCACGCACCGCGTTGATGATGATCTTGGCAAGGGCAATGGCGCCGCTGATCTGAAGCGCGGTGCGGTCGCTCACGCCGAGCAGCGTCCAGTCGAAGCCGGCGAGCGCGCCGCCGCAGATGATGGCGATCAGCGTGTTGAGGAGATTGTGCAGCGCATTGGTGTTGAACCATCTCATCGAAACAGGCTCCCGAAAAAATCGGCGACGTGATGCCGGAAAGCCGCGAGCGCTCCGGCCATGAGAACGAGGATGCCGGCCGCGGCAGCCGCCTTGCCGCCGGGCGCCGGCGGCACGGGCCGAACCGAGGGCGCCCCATTGGGCAATGTTTCGACCCTAGGCGGCGGCGCCGCGGTCACCGGTGCCGCAGGGCGCTGCGCCGACATCAGCAGGGCCTGAACCCGCACCGACCTGACCCGATCGGACCAGCCGCGCCCGAATGTTGCCCATGTCGGCAACTGCTTGAGGAACGCCAGCCGCGCATCGCAAAGCGCATCGATGGTCACACCGGCCGGCTTTGCCTTGGCCGCCGCGACGGTGACCGGTCCGATCCGCCCGTCCTGCGCAACGCCGACGGCCGCCTGCAAATATATGGCCGCCCGGCCAGGCCCGCTGTTGACGGCGAAATCGAACACAGCGTGGTCGACGCCATCGGGCAATTCGGCGCCGAGCACAGCGTCCCAGTAGAAGCGGCGATAGACGGTGGCGACCTGCGCGTCGCTGATCGCACGCAGATCCGCCTTCGTCGCGTCGACCTTCAAATAGCGACGGAAGCTGGCAAGCGTCACGCCCTTCATGGTGGCGCCGCCGGGGTCAGCCGGATTGTCCGACCAGCCGCCTTCCGATTTGAGAACAAGCGCAAGCGCCCGCGCGAAGTTGCGGTCCATGGTGGTTTTCCTTCTTCGGATGATTTGGCTATGGTCGGCGCCGGGGAGCGGGCTGATGGATGATGAGCGACGCAAGGACCTAGTGATACTCGCCGCGCCGTGGGCTAAGCACAACGCTAAGTTTCGTGCGAACGCAGCGGCGAAGGCTGGCGAAATCAGAACCCACGACGGCGGGCTCTTGCTTCCCTACGACGGCGGGTGGGAAGTCATTCGACCCGGCGACAGCAACGCGGAAACTGGCTGACACAACCCGAGCGCCCACCGTCCCTGCCGGCTTACGGGACGGGGAACGTCCCATTGCTCTCAGGCTGTCTGGTTTGTCTGGAACAGGTACGACCCTCTTTGGGTGCATACTGATGCCGAGCGGCGCAGCCTACATAAGGTTGACGATGGCGCTCGCACTATTTGGCCCCTGGTAGCGAGCCGCGACGGTTCTTCGGTTGGTTGCGAAAATTCCGGCAATTCTTGCGGAACGGCTATAGCCGATGGCCGATGAACCGGCCTGCGAAGAAGGGTTGGCGAGATCGTCTTTACCCGACGCGCCGCAAGAACGGATAGTTCCCGGGATCAAGCATTGATCTCAGACCCCAGCGAGGCAAAGTTATTCGGGAACACAGGGTCACGACCACCACCGGCAGCAGCAGCATCGGCATCATCGCCACTCGATTGTAATAAGGCAGGCCGCTCGCTGCCATGTAGATCACGGTCATGACAATGCAGTATTTAGCCAAGCGCGCATCCGATTGCTTCTCGGCCTTGTGAAGCAGCAGGACGCTCACGACGCACTGAAACAGTGAGTAGTAGAAGAACAGCGCCTTGTAGCCCACCTGATAAGTCAAGAACGCGTCGGTTGAGTACTGGGTGTAAAGCCCAGTCCATAAGAGGATCGGGGTGACGATCATCCCAGATAGAACAGTGATGTAATCGGTGACATAGCCGACGAACGTCAGGACAACGACCGCGACAAACAGCTTGCCGGACCTCGGCAAGAAGTCGGTGAGGATGTACACGCTCACGAACAATGCGGCGCTGTAATGGCTACCTATAGCGAGCGCCGCGAAGAGGACGGCCCAACGTTTTTGCTGATAATTCACCGCGCGAAAAAAGGTGAGAATGAATATCAGCGAAAACCCTTGCCTTAGCGTGTTTTGCCCGAGCTGTTCAAACCATGGCAGCATGATGAAGGCCACGGTAGATAGTGCGCCAAGAAGCACATTGTTGCACTGCCGGGAGGCATAGAAGAAATAGGCTGCGATCATCATCATGCTGTTTGCCAGCATACTGTCGGAGAGCGAAAATCCCAGGTTTGCATACAGCCAGTGCATTGCTAGGAACACGCGCTCGTGCGCTACAGATGTCATATAGAGGACAAAGCCAGTTCGCGTCGCATAGGAGAAACCACGCGAATAGCTGACGATGTCGCCATCGGCTGTGTATGCCACGTAATTGGCATAGTCAGTCCTCGAAACCGCAAATAGCATCACTGGCACTAAGCAGGCCAGTGCCGGGAACCAATTCTGGCGAACGGGCCGCATTCGAAGGACTCTCTCGTATAACGATGGCTGCAACCATTGCTCAACTCTTGCAATTTAATCAATGCCCATGGCGGCCGGCTGCCCAAAAACCGGCAACAGCCCCGGCGCCGCGTCGATACGCGTTATTGACGTTCTTTGCTTGGCTAGCCGCTCCTTGATATGGGTCTGCGCTCGTGCTGCTGGCGAGGATGGACCATGATCGAAAGAGGCGCCAAGGACAAAGACGCCCCATTCGATGAAGAAGCTGAGCTTCAGATCATGTTGGCGATCATCGTGCTTGGCCCGACCGCAACCTATTTCGTCTACCTGTGGATCGTCCTGCTGTTCAGCGCGCTTCGGTAGCCGATCAATACTCGATATAGTCGACCGTCACGCCAAGCCCGGACAGAGCGACCCCGGACCCGGCAGAGTTGGAGTTGAGGATCAACACGTCCCCAGGCTCCAGATATGCGCCGGCCGGGCTCGCAGTGACCCCGGCATCTCGCGACACAAAGGCAGTGAACCCGGTTGCGGTCGTGTCGATTGTCGCAGCGTTCGCAGATGAGCCCGCCCGATACCGCCGCAGGATGAGGTTCCGGTAGTTGGAGCCGCTTGCGGCAACGTCGGCGAGCACCTGATAGCTGGCCCGGGCGACAAGGCACCGACGCCGCGCCACGAACACGCACTTGTTCACGGTGCCGGTCGCCGAGTAGTCGCCCGCGATCGCCGTGATGCTCTCGCCGAACGTGTGCTTCTGCGCATCCCCTTGAAAAGTGACGGTGCCCCTGACGCGGTTGTTTTTGCCCCACCGGATGGAGTAGGGGTGGAGGAGATATTCCCACCTTACCAGCCCCTCAATGGTACGCCAGACAGCCGTGCCGTCGGCAATCCGCTGGTCGGTTCCGCTCGGGCCACCCGACGCCGCAGAGGTGCCGGCAGTCATGCAGATAAAGTAGGCACTCCCATTCCTCCGCACAGCATCAACCGCATAAGGTGTAAAGGCAGCCCACGCGGCAATGGATGCGCTGCCATCGTCAGTCACGCACAGTGCCGTCCCGGTTGGTCCCCCGCTGCTTGCCGAACGGCCCTCGGTGGTCGCACGGTAGAAATTTCCCCCGTTCGTCACCATGGCGTTGCGCTTGTAGATCGTGTCGGCAGCCCACGAGGCAATTGCGGTGCTGTCCCCATTGAGGTTCACGCTGCCCTCAATGTCGCACTCATCGACGGTAGCGCAACCCGCTCGCTGGTGTAGCGCGGTGATGACAAGGTCAGCCTGGGTTGATCCTGAAGTGTTGTTGCCCCGAGTGATAAGGCGACGCACTTTTACGCTCGATGGGGATTGAATACTGATGCCACCTTTATCGGAAGCCTCGATGCGCATTCCATCGATGTCGATATCAAGGTCTGACCATCCTATCTGATCGGCGTTGGCTACGCTTGAAAAGCAAGTAAAGGCGTGGTTGAAACCGCAGATCGCACGATAGGACGTTATGTCCTTGAGCTTCAGGTTGACGGCTTCGCGGATCCAGAAATACCCATGATCATCAAGCGTGATGTTCTGTAGCGTGATGTCCTGCACCGGACCCGTGCCAGCATGGCCGCCAGCCGCCCAATCCCACCCGATGTAGAAGGCAGGGGCCGTGGTCGAGCCGATGGCCGAGCCGCTGATGTTGGACAAAATAATGCGCTTGCTGACCTGAAAATTTCTGACAGCAGTACCGGCCACGTACTCTGCAAAAGTATCTGGCGTCGTCGTCTTGTAGTTGATGGTCGCGATGTTGCCGGTGTTGTGGACCGAGAAATCGCCGATCGACGCATCGATCTGGTCGTTGATATCTATGCACTGGTTAACGCGCGCGACCGATTTAAAGACCCCGCCTCGGATCACGACAAGCTGGCTTGTGCCGTCGAGATCGATCGCCTCCGAGAAGTCCTCGAAAATGAAGTTGGTCATCACGAAGCTGTCGACATAGCGGACATTGAATCCGCCTGTCATTTTCTGGTGACGATGGCCGTTCACCTGCACGTTCTTGCTGTTCTGAATGTGGGTATAATAGCCGCGACGGCCGCCACTCGACTCGGCCTTGGTGTTGATAAACCGCAGACCATCAACGCCCACGGCGTAAAGGAAACGCTGATTGCTGTTCGTCGCGTCGCCGTCATTGTTGGAATCGAAGGTGACGCCGTCGAACGCGATATTCTTGCGTGCGCCGACTGTCATATTTTTGTCGGTCGAGAAGACCGGTTGAATGTCGGTAGCGACAACACTTGCCCGGCTCACGCCATGCAGCACTGCTTCATGTCCGCTGAAGGTAACATTGTCGGCGGTCAGTGCCACCGCGCGATAGACATTGGCAGTGGTGTTGCCGAGCGTGAATGGCGAGACCGAGCCGGGCACCATCTTGTAGATGCCGGACGGAAACTCTACGCCGCCCGAACCCAGATTGTGCGCGGTCTGCACGGCTGCGGCATCATCAGTCGAGTTGTTTTTCCGGGCACCCTTCTGCGAAGCCGTCGGCGTGTCAGAGAGCGTGTATCCGACGACCGTCACGCCATCGTGCAAGGTGATCACGAGGTCGCCGGTCGTCGTGCCATTTTTGCGATAGACGCCGCCGCTGCCTGCCACCTGGTTGCCGTCGTAGAATGCCGTGCGGATGTAGTCGGGCGCGACATCCGGCGAGAATGCTTCAGCCGTCGCTTTGGTAGCGAACTGAGGATCCATGACGGTCGTCATAGCGCCCGTTACGAGATCGAGAATTTCCTGTGCCGCCTCCTGAAGATCGCCGACGGCGTCGTCGGAGAGGTAGAAGCTGATCACGATATTGTCAGTCCCGATCACCGGGTTATCGGTCTGAAAAGCGTAGACCTTGCTGGAGTTCGCGTTGCCCTGCTGGACATGCACCGTCGTTCCCTTCTGCATGGTGCGCCCAGTGCGGGCATCGGCAGCGCGGAACCATCGGCCTTCGCTGACCGTATAGATACCGTTTTGCGTCTGGTCGGCCTGGTCCTTGACCAGCACGCGGTCGCCCACCTCCGTCGCCACCCCGTCGATGGTCTGGAGGCCGGAAAGCGCAATGCTGGCGGTCGTCGCCAGGCGAACAGGTTCGCGCTCGCCGGTCAGAAGGCGAACGGCGGCGGCTGAAGATCGGGCCATGCTGGCGTGCTCCATGAAAAAAGCCCCGCGAAGCGAGGCTGAAAGAGATTTTGGTCTTGAGATAGAGGGGGGCCTTTGGATCAGCCGGCAGATATCAACTGCAATTGTGATGGCATTGGCAGCGTCGAGCTTCCATGCAGCATCAAACCTCCTGAAGCCGCACAACGGCGTTCCAGCCATAGGTCTTTGCCGCGACGCCGGTAACGGTCACCTCAATTCCGGAAGCCCCCACGGCGACGGAGGCGTCGAGCGATGCGGCGTCGGTCGCATATTCGCCGATCACCGTTTTGGTGATCGCACCTTCGACCGCCAGGATTCCGCCCGTGTTGCGGATCACGCCGGCGAACACATAGCCGGCGCTGGTCGACGACGAACCATCCGTGCGGCGGGCAGCGACATCGACGGTGAACTTCGCGCCTTGCCCGGGCCTGATCGGAACAAAGCTGTTTCCGGCTTCGAAGACCATAAGAACGGGCGTTGCGTCCGGCGTCGATTTATAGCCCTTGAAAAGATCGCCGCCCCGATTTCCTTCAATCAGCGCCATGTGCGATCCGTCATCGGTTGGCTTGCCCGTCGCCGTGCCGGAGTAGATGTTGCCCCGCACCTCGACGTTTGGCGAGGATCCGCTGATTTTCACATCGTTGACGACGCTGCCGGTCGCCGCCTTGAAAAGGCCACCCGTCGCCCTCTGCCGTTCGCCCGATAGTGTCGACAGGGCGACATAGGACGATCGCGCATCCGCGATGCCTGCATGGGTTTGCGACATGTCGCCGTTCAATCGAACGCCAATGGACGCCGCCGCGCCGCCCATGTCGACAAGCGTGTCGGCCGACACAATGGTTTCATCCGCCGCGCTGAAGACGCCGTAGGCATTGGCCTGGGTAAACCCAAAGATGCGGCCGGCACCAATCCTGACGCCACGCGAGATCTGTTGCCCGGCCGGGGTTTCGATATAGATGCCCTGATGCGTCGCCTGGATGTCGAACGACAGCAGGCGAAGATCTTCGATATGATGGCCGGTGCCGGCGCGAATGCCTTGCTGCACGCCTTCCATCACCAGGCTGCGCACCTCGATATCCTTGGCCCCTCGCAGCACCAGGCCATAAAGGCCATCCCTGGACTTGGCACTGATGCGAAGGCGTTTGTACTTCAACACCGATCCGGCGGGCGCAGCGCTGCGGGTGAAGGCGACGGCCGCGCCAAGCTGAACGCCGCCAAGCTGCGTCCAGTCGATATCCACCTCGATATCGCTCACCGGCCAGTCGTCGTCGCTCTCCGCATCGAAACCGTTCAAATAGGCACTCACGCGAGCGCGGCGGACAAACACGTGACTTGTGCCGGAAACATCGTCGTTGATGGTGACGATGTTGCGCGCCGTGTCGCCTCTGGCGTCGTCGATGTAGACCCAACTGGAATCGGCAATGCGGTAGTGATCGCCTTGCGTACCGATGAGCGTGCCATGCTCGATCGTGACGCCGGAGATGCCGCTGATGTTGAAGACACCGAAGCCGTTCGCAGCCGCGACATGATTCCAGGCGCCATTGACCTTCGGCGCGATGATACGGTTGTCGCCCTTCAGGTTGAAAAGGTGCGTGGCATCCTCGGTACGCTGCAAAAGCGCCCTGTCATCAAACTCGACCGTCAACCCCTGCGGAATGTCGATATTGCCCGCCAGCGAGAATATGCCAGCCGGGATGATCAGCCTGCCCTGCCCGGCGGCAGCAATGGCGTTGACGATCGCGGTCCTGTTGTTGCCGGCTGCCGTGTCGGCGCCCGCCGCGCGAACGTTGATCTCCTTTGACCTCGGTGCGTTGATGATGTCGAAGCCGGCTCTCGCTCCACCTTGCAGCGTGATCGCCAGACCGCCCCCGCCCGCCAAAATGGTGCCATTCTTCCTGTAGAGGGCTTGGCCGTCGCCGACCTGCGAATAGCCGGCAGTCCTGATATAATCCGGCGCGATCGCCGGTGAGTACGCCTCTGCCGTCGCCTTGGTTGCAAATTGCGGATCGAGCACGGTTGTCATGGCTCCCGTCGCTACGTCCGCAGCGGCCTGGGCCTGGTCGATGATGCCTTGCGCGGCTGCCTGGATATCGCCGACGGTGTCGTCGGACTGGTAGAACGACAGCACAATGTCATCGGTGCCGATCACGGGGCTCACTGTCTGGAAGGCAAAGACAAAATCAGCCGAAGCCGTGCCCTCCTGGACATGCACCGTAGTCCCCTTCTGCATGGTGCGCCCCGTGCGCGCATCGGCGGCGCGGTACCAGTAGCCTTCCGACGCCGTATAGATGCCGTTCAGCCTGGCGTCCGCCTGGTCCTTGACCAGCACCCGGTCGCCGGTCGCTGTCTGGACGCCGTCAACCATTTTGAGGCCCTGGATCCAGGCGACGCCGTCGATGACGATCGTCTCCAGGTTCGCGGTCGTCGCCAGGCGCACGGGTTCGCGCTCGCCGGTCAACAGGCGAACGGCGGCGGTTACAGGTCGGGCCATGAGGCTTGCTCCATGAAAAAAGCCCCGCGAAAGCGAGGCTGTGAAAATTGCGGTTCAATTACAGGTCGGTCCGCCCTGCCGACCCCTCGTGCAGCAACTCGGTTGCCGCCCGGCCTCAGCCCTGCTCACGATGCTCGCGCGGCTGCGTGCGGCAGATCAGTGCCGAAGCAACGGCAGAATCTTTTCGTCGAGGAGTTTGAGCCGACTTGCCAGTATCTCGGCGTTGACGGGATTCGCGTCGACATTGACTGGTATCAATTTCGCTACGGATTTTCCGTGGCGCGCGGCCTCAACCCAATCTTCGAGGGCGCCGATATAGCCATCGAGAGCCTCGAAGGGAGTCCTGGTATCGTCAGCGGGGATATATGTCGGCGGCACATCGCCCACGATCACCCAAATCCATTCCGGTACGTCTGGCCTTCCAGGCTCAATCTCAAACAGAAAGATATAGATAATGCCTTCAGCGCCATATCCGAGATACTCGCCCTTGATGGACAGCACCCAATCGTAGAATTCGAGGTGTTTGCGAGCCTCAACGTGGGCAGAGTCGAGCTCGTTGTCGCCTGTGCTGACATCCACTGGCGGTAACCGCATAACACTCGCTAGGTCTGGCTTGGCTTCGTTCACCATGGCTAGCTCCCTTCCCAGTTGCGCAATCTTTGCCTAGTCCAGCGCTCGAAGTCTCGAGCGTCCATGTGGCGCTTCATATGATCAGCCCTAGGGCGAGGTCGAATGTTTGATACGTGATCTGGCCCACCGTCAGCCAGTGGAATCTCATGGGACACATCCATATTTCGGCCCGTAGCCGGATCCTTGGGCCAGGGCTGACCATGCTTCAGTTCCCATTCCTTACGCAGAGCCTTATTGGTGGTGTATCGCCCCGGATGAACCCAGCTAAAAGTGCCTGTTTCGACACCTTCGGTCGCCAGATCCACCACGCTGCTGTAATTGCCAGGGTTGGCTCCCTGTATTTGTGTATCGCCAGTATCTACGGAAACCTGAGGAACCGCAGCTTCTGAGCTGGCGACAATAGAGTCATCGGTGGATCGCCCAGTGAGCCTTGCCATCACCTGGCTGCCAATGGCACTGAGCCCTTCGGCAAGGACATTGCCGCCGGCACCCCAAAGTGCCCCAGCGGCTGCACCGCTCAGCATGTCCTCATCCAAGCCATGCGCATATGCGGCGCCATAGATTGCACCCTCGCCGCTGGCGACAGCGGTTCGTGCGGCCAGACCAGTCAGGCCGTCCAAGGCTGCGGTGCCCAACCTGCCCGTGAGAGTGATGCCCGAACTCGCCAGACCATGTCCGGCGATAGCGCCGCCAAGGAGCTCCGCCGGCAGAGCTGCCGACCCTGCCCGGTCTTCGGCATCTTCCGTCGCTGTCCGTTCGGCGACGAGCAACTCCTCATAGCTTTTGTCGGAGAAAAGCGAATTGAGGCCGGCGGCGGCTTTGTCCGCATGACCAAAGGTGATCCCTTTGGCCATCAGCCGGGCCACGTCATCGGCGGCTTGGAGAGGTTGCAGCCAGAACGACGCGGCATTGTATTGTGAACGAGCCGGATGCGATGCGACAGTCAACAGGCCGGTCGCCAGGGCATCTTCCCGTGCCTGAATGTCTGCTGGTGTCAGCTTCGGATCGGTTGCGTTCTGCCGCAGCCGAGGCAAGCCGGACTGAAACAATTGCCTCGCCATCTCAAGGCGGAAACGTGGATCGCGGACAGCGAGAAAAATCGTGCTCAGATCAGTCATGCGCTGCCGCCACGGCACGCTTGGGTCGATGAATTTCGCGGCAAGGCTTTCCGCGGCAGACCGCGGCAACGGCAATATCTTGTCGAAACCCATCTCCTGCTGGGCTGCAACGGCCCAGGTAATGGCAGCCTTGTAGTCCTCGGGAGTTGTGATCTTGTCCCAGTCGGGAGCCCTGCCCGGGAACATTTGGCTGACATAGGCGGCAGGGTCTGCCCGTCTGGCGCCCATAACGAATTGTGCGCCGGCAGCCTTTGCTTCGTACCGCGTCCACTCTTCCTGTGAACCGCCGGCCGTGGGCTCAATATCCCGAAGCTCAGCATGTATCGCCCGGTTTGGCGCGCTGCGCATGTCAAAGATCGAACCAGCGATGCCAGCCGTTACGTTGAAGGTTTGAAAACGCTTCGGGCCGTCTTCCGCGCCATAGATATTGACGAAATCCTGTGCGGTCGGTTTCTCCTCGGGATATTCGCCCGTGGCGGCGATGACAGCCGGGGCGTTTTGCTCCGCGAGTTGCACTTTCGCGCGAGCATCGACCAGTTGGGCTGCGGTCGCAGTGTTGGCCTGATCCCTTAGCGCTGCGAGATCGCTGGGCTTCAGGTAGGTGATGGCGTCGAGTGGGATTGCTGGCTTGTCATCAGGCGTCGTCGAACTGCTTCTATCGAATGTCGATGTGCCCGAGGCACTGGAGCCATCAACCGCCTCGGCGGCATCGTCCTTGGTCCGGCTTGCGGCTTGCCCCGCACCCAGCATCTCCGCAGCCCGCTTCGGGTCCTTGGCGATCATCGCCTGGACCAGCGCCTTGGCCGTGTTGCCGCGCCAGGTGGCCTCGGCTGTTTGCCGAAGGATCGGATTGCCGATCTTGGCGATCAGGTCGAACCCGCTCTTCCGGATCGCCTCGAAGGTCTCGGTGTCGTTCGGATCGCCCTGTGCAATGGAACCGGTGGAGATGTTGTCGACCTTGGTCCACTCGGCCAATTCATACTCGTCACGCCGCTGGAGTTGCCGCTGAGCCATGCGCCGTGCGCCAACCGCGCGCATCGCCTCCTTCTGCCCGACGAAACCAGCGCGCTGGCTTTCGGGCATACCAGGCAAGGCATCGTCGAACAGCCTGTCGAACAGACCAGTCTTCACCACCCGGCCGTTGTACGGATCGACCTGGCCGTACATCGCCTCATGCAGGCCGTTGCCGTCGGCCGGCGCGTTCGCCGCCACTTCGTCTTCCGCCTGCGCGATCCGGCCGTTGAACCGGCGGCGCGCAAGCTCGGCGTCGAACGCCTCCTGCTGATCCTTCATCTGCTGGTAGCGCTCGGCGACAGCGGAAAACTGGCCGCCCAGCCCTTGCATGGCGCCGCCAATCGGCGATCCCTGCGGATATTGC
>NZ_RZTT01000187.1 GCF_003996995.1 Mesorhizobium sp. M7A.T.Ca.US.000.02.2.1
GTTCGAGGCCATCGGCGGCATGGAAGCCGAAAACCAGATCCATATCGACCAGACCATGATCGAGCTTGACGGCACGCCCAACAAGAGCCGGCTTGGCGCCAACGCCATTCTCGGTGTGTCGCTGGCGGTGGCCAAGGCCGCCGCCGATGCCGCCGGCCTGCCGCTGTACCGTTATGTCGGTGGCACCAAGGCGCATCTCCTGCCGGTACCGATGATGAACATCATCAATGGCGGCGCGCATGCCGACAACCCGATCGACTTCCAGGAATTCATGATCCTGCCGATCGGCGCGCCGACGCTGCGCGAAGGTGTCCGCTGGGGTTCGGAAATCTTCCATACGCTGCGCAAGAAACTGAAGGACGCGGGCCACAACACCAATGTCGGCGACGAGGGCGGCTTTGCCCCGAACCTGAAAAGCGCCCCTGTGGCGCTCGATTTCATCATGGAATCGATCGAGCAGGCCGGCTTCAAGCCGGGCGACGAGATCGCGCTGGGCCTCGATTGCGCCGCGACCGAGTTCTTCAAGGACGGCAACTACGTCTATGAGGGCGAGAAGAAGACGCGCGATCCCAAGGCCCAGGCCAAATACCTGGCCAAGCTTGCCGCCGACTATCCGATCATCTCGATCGAGGACGGCTTGGCCGAGGACGACTGGGAAGGCTGGAAGTACCTGACCGACCTGATCGGCAAGAAGACGCAGCTGGTCGGCGACGACCTGTTCGTCACCAATACGGCGCGGCTGCGCGACGGCATCCGCATGGGCGTTGCCAATTCGATCCTCGTCAAGGTCAACCAGATCGGCTCGCTGACGGAAACGCTCGACGCCGTAGAGACCGCGCACAAGGCCGGCTACACTGCCGTCATGTCGCACCGCTCGGGCGAAACCGAGGATTCGACCATCGCCGATCTCGCGGTTGCCACCAATTGCGGACAGATCAAGACAGGGTCGCTGTCGCGCTCCGACCGCATGGCCAAGTACAACCAGCTGATCCGCATCGAGGAAGAACTCGGCAAGCAGGCAAGCTATGCCGGCAAGTCGGTGGTCAAGGGCTGATCCGGAAACACCGGCTCATCGATACCGGACAAAAGGGCGGGAGCATTCCCGCCCTTTTTTGTTTCGACGCCGCCCAACAGGTCACCCGTAACCGTCCGTTAAGCACAATCGGGCGAAAAAGATCGTGAGCCGCCTGAGTTCGCGGCCTAGAGCCGGATGATTTCAGGTCTGTTCGACCTGAAATCTGAATCCGACTCTAAATCAAAGAGATAGAGCATCGTCCGAAAACCGCTTCACACTTTTCGGCGTCATGCTCTAGAGGAATCGGGCGATGTGGACGCGTCAGCACAAGCAGAGAAACACCGGCCGGCTGATCATTCCCTCGCTTTGCGTGGCGTTCCTGGCCTATTTCGGCTTTCACGCCTATCACGGCGAATTCGGCATCTACTCGAAATATCAGCTGGAAGCCCAGACAGTTGCGCTGCAAGGCCAGCTCGATGCGATCAAGGCGCGCCGCATGGAACTTGAGCGCCGCGTTCGGCTGATGCATGAAGGCACGCTTGAGAAGGACATGCTCGATGAGCAGGCACGCAGGGCGCTCAATCTGTCCCAGGCCGACGAAATCACCATTATGTTGCCGACCTCGGCGAAATAACTGACTTCAAGTTAATCATCAATATTTTCAATGATTTTAATCGCTTAGGCGCATGCCAGCTATGCAAATTCGGCATGGCGCAACGCTTTGACGCGTGTTAGCCTCCCTAAAATCGGTGGGGAGGAGCTGATCTCCCCAGAGCAGATTTCATCCTGCTCTAATGTCCACAAAGAGACGCCAACAGGGAGTGATGCATGGCCACCGCCGCCAGAAAAGCGCCTGCCAAATCCAAATCCGACGGCAAATCGGGGCTTTCCGCCCCCAAGCCTGCCGAATTCACCAAGGACGAAGAGCTTGCCGCCTACCGGCACATGCTGCTCATCCGTCGTTTCGAGGAAAAGGCCGGCCAGCTTTACGGCATGGGTTTCATCGGCGGCTTCTGCCACCTCTATATCGGCCAGGAAGCGGTCGTCACCGGCATGAAGATGGCACTGATCGATGGCGATCAGATGATCACCGCCTATCGCGACCACGGCCACATGCTGGCGATGGAACTGTCGCCGCGCGGCGTCATGGCCGAGTTGACCGGGCGTCGGGGCGGCCTGTCCCGGGGCAAGGGCGGCTCCATGCACATGTTCTCCAAGGAAAAGCACTTTTACGGCGGCCACGGCATCGTCGGCGCGCAGGTGTCGCTCGGCACGGGCTTGGCCTTCGCCAACCGCTACCGCGACAACAACAATGTTTCGCTGACCTATTTCGGCGATGGCGCGGCCAACCAGGGCCAGGTCTATGAAAGCTTCAACATGGCCTCGCTGTGGAAGCTGCCGGTGATCTACATCATCGAGAACAACCGCTATGCCATGGGCACCTCGGTGTCGCGCTCTTCGGCGGAAACCAATTTTTCGCACCGTGGCGCCTCGTTCAAGATTCCCGGCATCCAGGTCGACGGCATGGATGTCCGCGCCGTCAAGGCCGCCGGCGACCAGGCGACCGAATGGTGCCGCGCCGGCAACGGGCCGATCATTCTCGAAATGCAGACCTACCGCTATCGCGGTCACTCGATGTCCGACCCGGCCAAATACCGCTCGAAGGAAGAAGTGCAGAAGATGCGCTCGGACCATGACCCGATCGAGCAGGTCAAGGCACGGCTGATGGAAAAGAAGTGGGCGACCGAGGACGAGCTCAAGACCATCGACAAGGAGGTCCGCGACATTGTCGCGGATGCCGCCGAATTTGCCCAGAACGACGCGGAGCCGGATCCGTCCGAGCTCTGGACCGATATCGTATTGTAACGGGAGGGCAAGGACATGCCGATCGAAATTCTCATGCCCGCTCTCTCGCCGACCATGGAAGAGGGCAATCTTTCGAAGTGGTTGAAGAACGAGGGCGACAAAGTCGTCGCCGGCGACGTCATCGCCGAGATCGAGACCGACAAGGCGACGATGGAAGTCGAAGCCGTTGACGAAGGCACGCTGGGCAAGATCCTGATCGCCGCCGGTACCGAAGGCGTCAAGGTCAACACACCGATCGCCGTGCTGCTACAGGACGGCGAAAGTGCCGGGGATATCGGCAAGGCCGCGGCGCCCGCCAAGGCGGAAGCGCCTGCAAAGGCAGAGGCTCCGGCGGCGGCAGAGGATAAGGCGGAGGCCGCAAAGCCGGCTGCGCCGGTGGCTGCTGCTCCGAAGTCGGAAATCGCCGCCGATCCGGACATTCCGGCCGGCACGGAAATGGTCTCGACCACGGTGCGCGAAGCGCTGCGCGATGCGATGGCCGAGGAAATGCGCCGCGACGGCGATGTCTTCGTCATGGGCGAGGAGGTTGCCGAATACCAGGGCGCCTACAAGATCACGCAAGGCCTGCTGCAGGAATTCGGGCCGCGGCGCGTCGTCGACACGCCGATCACCGAGCATGGCTTTGCCGGCGTTGGCGTGGGTGCGGCGATGGCCGGCCTGAAGCCGATCGTCGAGTTCATGACCTTCAACTTCGCCATGCAGGCGATCGACCAGATCATCAACTCGGCCGCCAAGACGCTCTATATGTCGGGCGGCCAGATGGGCGCGCCGATCGTGTTCCGTGGACCGAACGGCGCCGCCGCACGCGTCGCCGCTCAGCACTCGCAGTGCTATGCCGCCTGGTACAGCCACATTCCGGGCCTGAAAGTGGTGATGCCCTACACCGCCGCTGACGCCAAGGGCTTGTTGAAGGCAGCGATCCGCGATCCGAACCCGATCATCTTCCTCGAGAATGAAATCCTCTACGGTCAGTCCTTCGACGTGCCGAAGCTGGACGATTTCGTGCTGCCGATCGGCAAGGCGCGCATCCATAAATCAGGCAAGGATGTCACCATCGTCTCCTTCGGCATCGGCATGACCTATGCGGTCAAGGCTGAAGCGGAACTGCGTGGCCTTGGCATCGATGCCGAGATCATCGACTTGCGCACGATCCGGCCGCTCGATCTCGACACCATCATCGCCTCGGTCAAGAAGACCAACCGCCTGGTGGTGGTGGAGGAAGGTTATCCGCAGAACTCGGTCGGCGACCATATCGCCAACCAGGTGTCGCAGCGCGCCTTCGATTTTCTTGACGCGCCGGTCATCACCATCGCCGGCAAGGATGTGCCGATGCCTTATGCGGCGAACCTCGAGAAGCTGGCGTTGCCGAATGTCGGCGAAGTCATCGAGGCGGTCAAAGCCGTCACGTATCGCTGAACCGGGCGGGAGGACAAAATGCCAATCAACATCACCATGCCGGCCCTGTCGCCCACGATGGAAGAGGGCAATCTGTCCAAGTGGTTCGTCAAGGAAGGCGACAAGGTTTCGCCGGGCGATGTGATTGCCGAGATCGAGACCGACAAGGCGACGATGGAAGTCGAGGCTGTCGATGAGGGCACGGTTGCCAAGCTCGTCGTTCCCGCCGGCACCGAAGGCGTCAAGGTCAATGCGCTGATCGCCGTGCTCGCCGGAGAGGGCGAGGATGCGGGCGCTGCCGCGAAAAGCGGCGATGCTGCCGCACCAGCCAAAGCCGAGACGCCGAAAGCGGAGGCTCCCAAGGCTGACGCACCGAAGGCTGAGACACCCAAGGCCGAACCGGTCGCCACCGCATCCAAGGCAGATGCGGCTCCGGTTGCCAACGGCCATGCGGCTGGCGAGCGCACCTTCGCGTCGCCGCTTGCGCGCCGCATCGCGAAGGAGGCCGGTGTCGATGTGTCTGCCGTGACTGGCACCGGCCCACATGGCCGGGTGGTGAAGGCGGATGTCGACGCGGCGATTGCCGGTGGCGGTGCCCAGGCGGCGCCTGCCGCCAAGGCTCCTGCTGGCGCTCCTGCGCCTGCGGTAAAGGCGATGTCGGATGATCAGGTCCTGCGTCTGTTCGAACAGGGCTCCTACGACCTCGTCCCGCATGACAATATGCGCAAGACCATTGCGCGGCGCCTGGTCGAGGCCAAGACCACCATCCCGCATTTCTACCTGACGCTCGACTGCGAGCTCGATGCGCTGCTGGCGCTGCGCACGCAGATCAATGCGGCTGCCCCGGTGAAGAAGACTGACAAGGGCGAGGCGCCGGCCTACAAGCTGTCGGTCAACGACATGGTCGTCAAAGCGATGGCCATGGCGCTGAAGGCGGTGCCGGATGCCAATGCCTCATGGACCGAAAGCGCCATGGTCAAGCACAAGCATGCCGATGTCGGCGTTGCCGTGTCGATCCCGGGCGGGCTGATCACGCCGATTATCCGCAAGGCCGACGAAAAGACGCTGTCCACCATTTCCAACGAGATGAAGGACCTGGCCAGCCGGGCGCGCAGCCGCAAGCTGAAGCCGGAAGAGTATCAGGGCGGCACCACGGCGGTGTCCAACCTCGGCATGTTCGGCATCAAGGACTTTGCCGCGGTCATCAACCCGCCGCATGCGACCATCCTGGCGGTTGGCGCCGGCGAGGAGCGGGCGGTGGTCAAGAACGGCGAGATCAAGATCGCCACGGTGATGTCGGTGACGCTGTCGACCGATCACCGCGCCGTCGACGGTGCGCTGGGTGCCGAACTGCTGGTCGCCTTCAAGCGGCTGATCGAGAACCCGATGGGCATGCTGGTCTAAGACGGAGAGGGCGGTGCGGATCTTCTTCACCTCCCTCATGGCGTTTTTCCTGTCAGGATTGGCAGGCGGCCTGGTTGCTCAACAGCTGGCGGTCGCAACCCATGCGCAGGAAGAATACATTCTGGTGTTCATGACGTCGGTGCTTGTCACCATTGCTACGACGGTCATGTTTTTCATCGCGCAGCTTTTTTCGAACGCACCGACGATCATCAATTGGCTGGGCCTCTGCGCAATTGTCCTATTCGTGCTGATCGGGCTTGGCCTGATCGGTTGGACGTTCTCTCAGCCGGTCGATAAGCGTCAGTGGGGAGGTGACCTGCCGATCGTCGCCGGCCTGGTTTTGCCGAACCTGGCCACTGTGCTGGTTCACTGGCTGTTCGTGCGCTGGCGGTTGAGGCGCGGTTTGATCAAGTTACAGGTGGGCGCATGAAGACGGTTCTTTGTTACGGCGACTCGCTGACCTGGGGCTACAATGCCGAAGGTGGCCGCCACGCACTGGAAGACCGCTGGCCGAGCGTGCTGCAGGCAGCGTTAGGCGCCGGCGTGCAAGTGATTGCCGATGGCCTCAACGGCCGCACCACAGCCTTCGACGACCATCTGGCCGGTGCGGACCGCAACGGTGCAAAACTGCTGCCAACCGTCCTGACGACCCATGCTCCGATCGACCTGATTGTCATCATGCTCGGCGCCAACGACATGAAGCCATGGATTCACGGCAATCCCGTCGCGGCCAAGCAGGGCATCCAGCGGCTGATCGACATCGTGCGCGGTCACGACTATCCGTTCGACTGGCCGGCGCCGCAGATCCTGATCGTTTCGCCGCCTGTCGTCAGTCGCACCGAAAATGCTGACTTCAAGGAAATGTTTGCCGGCGGCGACGACGCCTCGAAGTTTTTGGCACCGCAATATGCCGCGCTCGCCGATGAGGCCGGCTGCGGCTTCTTCGACGCCGGCAGCGTGGCGCAAACCACACCGCTTGATGGCGTCCACCTCGATGCCGAAAACACGCGAAACATCGGCGAGGCGCTGGCACCGGTGGTGCGCGTCATGCTCGAATTGTGAAGGAGAAAACCCGTGGCTGAGAACTACGACGTCATCATCATCGGCTCCGGCCCTGGCGGCTATGTCACCGCGGTGCGTGCCGCGCAACTCGGCTTCAAGACGGCGATCGTGGAGCGCGAGCATCTCGGCGGCATTTGCCTCAACTGGGGCTGCATCCCGACCAAGGCGCTGCTGCGCTCGGCCGAGATCATGCACTATTCGGATCATTTGAAGGACTATGGGCTGAAGCTCGACGGCAAGGTCAGCGTCGACACGTCGGCGGTCGTCGATCGCTCCCGCAAGGTTTCGCTGCGCCTCAATGGCGGCGTCGGCTTCCTGATGAAGAAGAACAAGGTCGACGTCATCTGGGGCGAGGCCAAGCTTTCGAAGCCGGGCGAGATCGTCGTCTCCAAGACGGCCAAGAAGCCGATGGAGCCGCAGCCGCCGGTGCCGAAAGGCGTCAAGGGCGAGGGCACCTACACCGCCAAGCACATCATCCTGGCGACCGGCGCGCGGCCACGCGCGCTGCCCGGCATCGAGCCTGACGGCAGACTGATCTGGACCTATTTCGAGGCCATGGTGCCGAAGGAGATGCCGAAGTCGCTGCTGGTCATGGGATCGGGCGCCATCGGCATCGAATTCGCCTCCTTCTACCGCACCATGGGCGCCGAAGTAACGGTGGTCGAACTGCTGCCGGCAGTGATGCCGGTCGAGGACGCCGAAGTCTCGAAATTCGCGCAGAAGCAGTTTGAGAAGCAAGGCATGAAGATCATCCTCGAAGCCAAGGTGACCAAGGTCGAGAAGGGTCCCAATTCGGTCACGGCGCATGTCGAGATGAAGGACGGCAAGGTTGAGAAGATCACCGCCGATCGGATGATCTCGGCCGTCGGCGTCCAGGGCAACATCGAGGGCCTCGGGCTTGAGGCGCTAGGCGTGAAGACCGAGCGCGGCTGCATCGTCATCGACGGCTACGGCAAGACCAATGTGCCGGGCATCTACGCCATCGGCGATGTCGCCGGCCCGCCGATGCTTGCCCACAAGGCCGAGCATGAAGGCGTGGTGTGCATCGAGAAGATCGCTGATTTTCCTGGCGTGCATGCCACCGACAAGCTGAAGATTCCGGGCTGCACCTACTGCAATCCGCAGGTCGCCTCGGTTGGCCTGACGGAAGCCAAGGCCAAGGCCGAGGGCAAGGACATCCGGGTCGGGCGCTTCCAGTTCGCCGCCAATGGCAAGGCCATTGCGCTCGGCGAGGATCAGGGTTTCATCAAGACCATCTTCGACAAGAAGACCGGTCAATTGCTCGGCGCCCACATGGTCGGTGCCGAAGTGACCGAACTGATCCAGGGCTTTGTCGTGGCGATGAACCTGGAGACGACCGAGGAAGAGCTGATGCACACCATCTTCCCGCACCCGACGCTGTCGGAGATGATGAAGGAAAGCGTGCTCGACGCCTATGGCCGCGCGCTCAACGCCTGATAGATTGAAAGCGCTGCTACAGATGGAACCCGGCGGCAAGGTACTTCGTTTGCGGATGCGTTTTCACGCATCACACAAGGAGAAGGCATATGCACCTGAATGGCGTCGGCTGGATAGCAGCCATCATCATCGGCGGTCTGGCAGGCTGGTTCGCCGAAATGTTCATGAAGAGCGACACCGGCATCTTCATGAACATCGTTATGGGCATCGTCGGCGCGGTCGTGCTGAACGCCATTCTGCAGGCTCTCAATTTTGGCCCGTTCGGCGTCGGCTGGATTGCCTATCTGATCACCGGCTTTATCGGTGCCTGCCTGCTGATCTGGGCGGGGCGTCTGGTGCGCCGTTAGCATCACTGAAAAGCTGCCATGCGAAAAAGGCTGTTGCGGCATGCGCCGCGGCGGCCTTTTTCTTTGCGTTGAAAAGTCCTAGATGACGTTATGACAGCGAACGCCTGACTGGCGTCGCGAATGAACCAGGTTTCCCGATGGTCACTGTCCTCGATACGATCGCCAACGCCCCGCGCTTGCGGCATCCGGAAAAGGCGCACAAGCCTGACCAGGACGTGCTGCGCAAGCCCGACTGGATCCGCGTCAAGGCGCCGATGTCGAAGGGCTATGCCGAAACGCGCGAAATCGTCAAATCGCACAAGCTGGTGACGGTCTGCGAAGAGGCCGGCTGCCCCAACATCGGCGAATGCTGGGAAAAGAAGCACGCCACCTTCATGATCATGGGCGAGATCTGCACCCGCGCCTGCGCCTTCTGCAACGTCGCCACAGGCATTCCGACAGCACTTGACCCCGATGAGCCGGCCCGCGTCGCGCATGCGGTCAAGCAGATGGGCCTTACCCATGTTGTCATCACCTCGGTCGACCGCGACGATCTCGCCGATGGCGGTGCGCAGCATTTCGCCGAAGTCATTCGCGCCATCCGGGCGGCAACGCCGCTGACGACGATCGAAATCCTGACGCCTGACTTCCTGCGCAAGGACGGCGCGCTGGAGGTCGTCGTGGCCGCCAAGCCCGACGTCTTCAACCACAATCTCGAAACCGTACCGTCGAACTATCTGACGGTTCGTCCGGGCGCCCGCTATTTCCATTCGATCCGGCTGTTGCAGCGGGTCAAGGAGCTTGATCCGTCGATCTTCACCAAGTCCGGCATCATGGTGGGGCTGGGCGAAGAACGGAATGAAATCCTGCAGCTGATGGACGATCTGCGGTCCGCCAATGTCGACTTCATGACCATCGGCCAGTACCTGCAGCCGTCGAAGAAGCACCATCCGGTGATCCGCTTCGTCACTCCGGAGGAGTTTAAATCTTTCGAGACGATCGGCCGGACCAAGGGTTTCCTGCTGGTGGCGTCCAGCCCGCTGACGCGTTCGTCGCATCACGCCGGCGACGATTTCGCCAAGCTGCGTGCGGCACGGGAAGCGATTCTCAAGAAAACAGCTTAACCCGCTGGTTTCATGCCAAAATTCGAAGCCACCCGACGCGTATCCCATACACCCGAGCAGATGTTCGCGCTGGTCGCCGATGTTGAATCCTATCCGCAATTCCTGCCGCTTTGCGAAGCGCTGACGGTTCGCTCGCGCAAGGAGCGTGACGGGCGCACGGTTCTGCTTGCCGACATGAGCATCGGCTACAAGGCGATCCGCGAAACCTTCACGACGCAGGTGCTGCTGAAGCCCGCCGAGAACACCATCGACGTGAAGTACATCGACGGGCCGTTCAAATATTTGAGCAACGTCTGGCGTTTCGAAGCGGACGGCGCCGGGTGCACCGTCCGCTTCTTCATCGACTACGAGTTCAAGAGCCGTATTCTGGGCGCGGTCATGGGGACCATGTTCGATCGCGCCTTCCGCATGTTCGCCGAAGCCTTTGAGAAGCGCGCCGACGTCATCTACGGTGCAGCACCCCCGGTCCAGGGTTAGCCGAGTGCTTGCAGGCCCAACTCCAGCGCTTGCCGGACCGTTTCGCGACGAATGAAATCGCGGCCTTTGTCTGCAAAGAGCTGGTGCTCGGCGACAATCGGTCGGCCGTCCAGCGCAACCCCGAACCAGACCAGGCCGACCGGTTTTTCCGCCGAACCGCCGCCAGGCCCAGCGATCCCGGTGACCGCCAGGGTCAGCCCGGCGCGCGAACGGGCAAGCGCGCCTGCCGCCATTTCAATCGCAGTCTCGCGCGAAACCGCGCCATGCGCCCCGAGCGTGGCGGCGGAAACACCGAGCATGTCCATCTTGGCTTCGTTGGAATAGGTGATGAAGCCGCGATCCATCACGGCGGACGAGCCGGCGATGTCGGTCAACGCGGCGATGATCATGCCGCCGGTGCAGCTTTCCGCCGTTGCCAGCATGATGCTGCGTCTCTGGCAGGCTTGCAGCAGGGCATTTGCCAGCTCGTTGTGGGTCATTCCGGCACCTCGCCGGGAAACACCACGCTGGCGGTGGCGATCGCCGCAATGCCTTCCTCGCGCCCGACAAAGCCGAGCTTCTCATTGGTTGTGGCCTTGATCGAGATGCGATCCGGCGTAATTGCCAGCATCTGCGAAAGGGCTGCGGTCATGGCCTCGCGATGCGGGCCGACGCGCGGCGCTTCGCAGATCAGCGTGATGTCGGCATTGGCGATGCGGCCGCCGCGCGCGCGCACCAGTTTCGCCGCATGCTCGACGAATATGCGCGACGCAGCGCCTTTCCACTGCGGGTCGGACGGCGGGAAATGCGTGCCGATGTCGCCGGCGCCGCAAGTCGCCAGCAGCGCATCGGTCAAGGCGTGCAGACCGACATCGGCGTCGGAATGGCCGGACAGCTTCTTGTCGTGCGCTATGGCGACGCCACACAAAGTGACATGGTCTCCCGGTTCGAAGGCGTGGACGTCGTAGCCATTGCCGGTACGGATGTCGGGAAAGCGCACGCGTTCGCCGGAAAGCCGCTGGTCCGCCATCGAAATATCCCGTGCCCAGGTGAGTTTGACATTGTCCGGCGAGCCCGGAACGAGCTTGACCGGAATATGCGCCCATTCGGCGATCGCGGCATCGTCGGTAAAATCCATTTTTCCCAGATGATGGGCTTTCTCGTGCGCGGCAAGAATGGGCCAGAACGGAAAGCCTTGTGGCGTTTGCGCCGCGTGAAGCCCGCTGCGCGATACGGTTTCGCCAACCACGCCGGAGGCCGATTCGCGCTTCAGCGTGTCGGCGACGGGCAAAGCGGGCAACGCGCCTTCGCGCTCGCCGATGGCGGCGATGGTGCGATCTATCAGGTCCGCATCGACAAACGGGCGGACGGCGTCGTGGATCAGAACCTGCGCCGGCGCGTGGCCTCTAAGGGCAAGCAGGCCGAGCCGGACGGATTCCTGC
>NZ_RZTT01000188.1 GCF_003996995.1 Mesorhizobium sp. M7A.T.Ca.US.000.02.2.1
GTTAAGGGCTATGTGGCCACGGCTCACGAGCAGTCCGTGACCAGCTTCCTGATGAACATCATCCCGTCAACGATTGCCAGTGCCTTCGCGGAAGGCGACATCCTGCAAGTCTTGTTCCTCTCGGTCCTGTTCCTCTCGGTCCTGTTCGGCGCGGTCTGCCGCTACAACGGCCGCTCGCTCTTCTCTCTCGTCCGATACATCAAGGACGAGCTGCTGCTCGCAATGTCCTCCTCAGAGGCCGCGCTGGCCTCGCTCATGGAGAAGATGGAAAAGGCCGGCGCCACGCATTCGGTCGTGGGTCTCATTCCATTCAATCTGGACGGCACGAATATGATGCTCGCCGCCCTTTTCATCGCCCAAGCGACGAAAACTGATCTCCCGATCGGCTGCCGGATCCTCATGCTGTTTGTCGCATTGTTCCCTTCGAACGGAACAACCCGCATTACCGGTGCAGGCCTCGTCACAATGGCTGCAACGCTCTTTCTTGTTCCGGCCGCACCGGTCACCTCCGTGGGGCTTATTCTTGGCGTTGATCAGCTTATGTCCGAATGCCACGCGCTGACGGTTTTTCTCCGCAGCGTAGCGGCAACGCTGGCTGTCACCCGGTCCGGGGCGAGCGGGATAAACGACGATTCGGGGAGCGCCTCACTAGCGGACCGTTCAGCGCTCTGGCGGTGGACGGTCAAGTCGCCCGGCGTGGTGAACACAATTCCCCGTGCGAACGACGCTCAGCTATTGGGGTGGACCCGATGGCGCAAAGCCGTATTTGAGAAACCGCCAGATCGCACCGGCACTTTTGCGCCTGTAGCAACTGCGGGGCACGATTCAAAACTGACCCATTTTACACCAAAAAGGCGGGCCGTTGCTGCCACGCCGTCCATGGATTGGAGACTCATGTCTAAGCCGACTGCCATCACTGTCGCAGCTCTTCTTTTACTCCTCGCCTTGCTGGCGAGCCAATATAGCGCGAACCTGCACCGGCAGGCGTGGTCGACCGACAGGCAAAAGTGGAGCGGCGCATTCGACAACTATCTCCTTCGCCAATCGCCGGCAACCCGCAAGGCGATGCCGTTCTGGTCATATTCAATGACTACCACAACTGTCCGCATTGCAGACTGGCTGATATCAACTACCAAAAAGCCTTCAAGCATGAACCCAATCTGAAGCTTGTGATCAAACAGTTCCCGGTCCTGGGACCGGATTCCCAATTCCCAGCCTTCGCCGCACTCGCCTCGAGAAAACAGGGAAAGTTCGACGAATTCCACCGCGCCCTTATGATTTCCCCCAGTTGAAGGGTCACTCTCAAGATCGCAGCGCGTGTAGGCCTTGACGTTGAGCAGCTCAAGCGGGAATGCAAGATCCGGCCATCGCAGATGAAATGCACGCGTCCGCGCACTCGCGAAAGGTCTGCACTTAGACGGTACGCCCGCGTTGGTGGTCGGCGATATAGTGGCCGCCGGACCTTGTGGACATGGCCAGCTTGCAACGCTTGCATCGCCGATGCGCGCTCAAAGCGTGCTGGCTCTCGTGCGGGGCAGCATCTGTAGATCGGCCACGCTGTTGTTGCCGGAGCGTGCCGTTTGTGGCAGCTGGCTTGCTGTCGCTCCTCGTAATCTTGTTGCGGTCATCCAGCTGCCGTGGGCGCCAACAACAATCCTGAGCGCCCGCGCCTGAAGTCGCTGGCCGGGTGCTCGTGAACCGAGCCCGCTTTTCTTCGGCAAGCTCAGGCGGTCTTGGCCCTGCGGCATCGCCCCCTGGCGCGGGGCAGCCTTCGGCTGCTGACGGTCGCCGGCCTGTCGGCCGGCGTCTTTCTATTGTGGCCTTCCCCCTGGCGCAGGGTGGGCAGCACTCCCTTCTAGGCCCGCCGCGGCGTCCCGCAACCCTTCGCTTGTCGCTTTCGGGTCCTCCACTCCGTTCCGGTCCTGCTGATGCAGTCTGCCTCCGACGGCGGGCCTTTCCGGTCGCTTTTGCCGCCCACCCCGCTTCCGGGGAGGGCGCGCGATTGTAGAGCGGAGGACATCACGATGCGTGCAAACAACAAACGTTGCGGCAGCCGACAGGCTGGCGCAGACAGTGGCGGGCGCACCGGCGCCAGCCTTTATCAGGAAATCACCGACCGCATCATTGCCGAACTGGAGCGCGGCACCGTGCCATGGGTCAAGCCGTGGGGCAGGGCAAGGACAGGCCTCGGCCTGCCGCGGAATGCGGCCACCCAGCGCCGATATTCCGGCATCAATATCCTGATCCTGTGGGGCGCGGTCATCGAGCGTGGTTTCCCCAGCCAGAACTGGCTCACCTTCCGGCAGGCGCTTTCGCTTGGCGGCAATGTCAGAAAGGGCGAGCACGGCACCACCATCGTTCACGCTGACCGCTTTGTTCCCAAGAACGAAAAGCAACGCGCCGACACCGATGGCGACGAACCGCAGGCGGTGCCCTTCCTGAAGCGCTTCACCGTCTTCAATGTCGCGCAGTGCGATAATCTGCCCGAACATCTTTACGACGCCGGCGAGCCTCTGCCTGAGCGCGAGATTGTCCCGCAGGCCGAGGCGCTCATTCATGCAACCGGCGCTGATTTTCGCATCGGCGGCGAGCGCGCCTTCTACATGCCCGGCAGCGACACCATACAGGTGCCGCCGCAGCCGGCTTTCTTCCACCAGATCGACTATTACCGGACCTGCTTTCACGAGCTTGGCCACTGGACCGGCCACCCGAGGCGACTCGCGCGCGACCTGTCCGGCTCCTTCGGGTCCAACACCTATGCGCGCGAGGAACTCGTCGCCGAAATCGCATCAGCCTTCATCTGCAGCAGTCTCGGCATCGAGCCGACCGTGCGCCATGCCGACTACATCGGCTCATGGCTGACGGTTTTGCGCGAGGACAACCGCGCCATCTTCCGCGCCGCAAGCCATGCCTCGAAAGCCGCCGATTTCCTGCTTGGCCGCAATGTCGATGTCGAAGGTGAGGCACATGCCGAAACCGCCTATGGGACCGCGCAATCCTCACACGCGACCGCCTTGCGCCTCTGATGACGCAAAGCCGCGCGCAACCAACTCGACAGTTCTTTTGAGGTTGCCCTAACACCGATGGCCGGCGTTGGCGTGGATCGTTCATCGGACCGAGGTTCGCAAAAAAAGAGGGCGGCATTGATGCCGCCCTCTCAGACTGCTGACAAACCCCTGGCATTTGCTGGGGGTTTTTGATTCACTGGGTCATGTTGAAGCGACCCGCCCCTGAACAGACCGCGCTCGAGATGGTGACGCTGGATCAGTTGGTTCCTGCCGATCACCTTTTGCGCAAGATCGACCGTGTGATCGATTTCACCTTCATCCACGATCTGACCGCGCCGCTGTATTGCCCCGACAATGGCCGCCCGCCGCTCGACCCGACCTTGATGTTCAAGGCGCTGTTCATCGGCTACCTGTTTGGCGTTCGCTCGGAGCGGCAGCTGGTGCGCGAGATCGAGGTCAATGTCGCCTATCGTTGGTTCCTGCGACTGAAGCTGACGGACAAGGTGTTCGACGCCTCGACGTTGAGCCAGAACCGGCGGCGGCGTTACGACGACACCAGCGTGTCGCAGGCGATCTTCGACCGCATTGTTGAGCAGGCGATCCGGGCGGGCTTGGTCGACGGCACGGTGCTGTACACCGACTCCACCCATCTGAAGGCCAACGCCAACAAGGGCAAATACGATCTTGCCATGATCGCCAAGTCGCGGGCCGACTATTGGGCCGACCTCGATCGTGCGATCGACACCGAACGGGCGCTGCATGGCCAGAAGCCGCTGAAGCAGAAGGAGCGGCGGCCTGCGGTTAAGGAGACCAAGGTCTCGCGCACCGACCCCGACAGCGGCTACATGGTACGCGAGGGCAAGCCGAAGGGCTTTTTCTATCTCGACCATCGCACGGTGGATGCGGCGCACGCCATCATCACCGACACGCACACGACGGCGATCGTCCACGATTCGACCGTCTACCTGTCGAGGCTCGATCGGCAGGTGCAGCGCTTCGGCTTTGATGTCGGCGCCGTCGGGCTGGACGCCGGCTATGCCACGGCAGGCATCGCCAAAGGACTGGAGGATCGGGCAATCCGCGGTGTCACCGGTTATCGTCGCCCCAGACCGCCCAAGCCCGGCCATGATGGGTCCGTCCTCCTTCACCCATGAGCCGGCGGCTGATGGCTATCGCTGCCTACAGGGCCAGATGCTGGCCTACGCCACCACCGACCGCAATGGCTACCGCCACTACAAGAGTGACCCGGCTATCTGCCGCGACTGCCCGCTGCTTGCCTCCTGCACCAGCAATGCCAAGGCCCAACGCACCATCATCCGCCATGCCTGGGCCGATGCGAAGGAGCGCACCGACGCCAACCGGCTGACCGCATGGGGCAAGGCTATCTACCGCCGCCGCAAGGAGACCGTCGAGCGCTCCTTCGCCGACGCCAAGCAACTGCATGGTCACCGCTATGCGCGGTTCCGAAGTCTCACCAAGGTCGCCTGCCAGTGCCTGATCGCCGCCGCCGCCCAGAACATCAAAAAGATCGCCCTTTGCCTGTGCCCGAAACCCAAGCCGGCCCGCGCATGAGGCTCAATGCCTCTTGTCAAAATCTCCTGACACAAACAGTCCAAGACACTTCAATCACATAACAAAAAACCCCGCCGAAAATCGACGGGGTTTGTCAGCAGTCTGAGAGGGCGGCATTGATGCCGCCCTCTCGTTGCGAAAGCTGCCAGAGCTGGATTAGAAATCCATGCCGCCCATGCCGCCCATGCCGCCGCCGCCCATGCCGCCAGGCATGCCGCCGCCAGCCGACTCCTTCTTCGGAGCCTCCGCGATCATGGCTTCGGTGGTGACCAGCAGGCCGGCGACCGAGGCCGCGTCCTGCAGAGCCGTGCGCACAACCTTGACCGGATCGACGATACCCAGGGCGATCATGTCGCCATATTCGCCGGTCTGGGCGTTGTAGCCGAAGGTCGCGCCCTTGTTCTCAAGGATCTTGCCGGCAACGATCGATGCTTCCGCACCGGCGTTGGCCGCGATCTGGCGGGCCGGAGCCTGCAGCGCACGACGCACGATGTTGATGCCGGCGGCCTGGTCGGCGTTGACGCCGGTGGCCTTGATGTTGGCCGAAGCGCGCAGCAGCGCGACGCCGCCGCCTGCAACGATGCCTTCTTCGACGGCCGCGCGGGTCGCGTTGAGGGCGTCATCGACGCGGTCCTTCTTTTCCTTGACTTCGACTTCCGTCGCACCGCCGACGCGGATCACCGCAACGCCGCCCGCCAGCTTCGCGAGACGTTCCTGCAGCTTCTCCTTGTCGTAGTCCGAGGTGGTCTCTTCGATCTGCTGCTTGATCTGGGCGACGCGGCCCTGGATCTCGGCCTTCTTGCCGGCGCCGTCGACGATGGTGGTGTTCTCCTTGGAGATCGACACCTTCTTGGCGCGGCCGAGCATGTTGAGGCCGACGTTCTCGAGCTTGATGCCGAGGTCTTCCGAGATGACCTGGCCACCGGTGAGGATGGCGATGTCTTCCAGCATGGCCTTGCGGCGATCACCGAAGCCCGGCGCCTTGACGGCGGCGATCTTCAGGCCGCCACGTAGCTTGTTGACGACCAGCGTGGCCAGAGCCTCGCCTTCGACGTCTTCCGAGATGATGAGCAGCGGCTTCGAGGTCTGCACGACGGCTTCGAGAACCGGCAGCATGGCCTGGAGGTTGGACAGCTTCTTCTCGTGCAGGAGGATGTAGACGTCCTCGAGCTCGGCAACCATCTTGTCGGCGTTGGTGACGAAGTAGGGCGAGAGATAGCCGCGGTCGAACTGCATGCCTTCGACGACTTCGAGTTCGGTCTCGGCGGTCTTGGCTTCCTCAACCGTGATGACGCCTTCGTTGCCGACCTTCTGCATCGCTTCCGCGATCATCTTGCCGACCGACTCGTCGCCATTGGCCGAGATCGTGCCGACCTGGGCGACTTCCTCGGAGGTCTTGATCTTCTTGGCAGCCTTGCCGAGCGCGCCGACGACTTCGGTCACGGCCAGATCGATGCCGCGCTTCAGGTCCATCGGGTTCATGCCGGCGGCAACCGCCTTGTGGCCTTCCTGGACGATCGACTGTGCCAGAACGGTTGCGGTCGTGGTGCCGTCGCCAGCGATGTCGTTGGTCTTCGAAGCAACTTCGCGGACCATCTGCGCGCCCATGTTCTCGAACTTGTCCTCAAGCTCAATTTCCTTGGCGACGGTGACGCCGTCCTTGGTGATGCGCGGGGCGCCGAACGACTTGTCGATGACCACGTTGCGGCCCTTGGGGCCGAGCGTGACCTTCACCGCGTCGGCGAGAATGTTGACGCCGCGCAGCATGCGCTCGCGGGCATCGCGGGAGAATTTTACGTCTTTGGCAGCCATTTTTAGCTCCTGGCAGGGGCTTCAATCGAGCCCGGGAATTCAGTTGACGAAAGGGCCTGATATGAGCCGATGATGCCCATGATGTCGGATTCCTTCATGATCAGAAGGTCTTCGCCATTGAGCTTGACTTCGGTGCCCGACCACTTGCCGAACAGGATGCGGTCGCCGGCCTTGACGTCCAGTGGGACGAGCTTGCCAGCTTCGTCGCGGGCGCCGGAGCCGACGGCGATGATCTCGCCTTCCTGCGGCTTTTCCTTTGCCGTATCCGGGATGATGATCCCGCCAGCGGTCTTGGATTCGGATTCGACCCGGCGAACGACCACGCGGTCATGCAGCGGGCGGAACTTCGACTTTGCCATTTTCGGATTTTTCCCTGGTGCGGATGTTGAGGGGTTTTTGTTAGCACTCGCGATGGACGAGTGCTAACGCGATAGTGAGGTAGGCTGTAAGCGGGCACTCGTCAAGACGGACGAGGGCAGGCGAGGAGCTCTGGCCCCCTCCCCGGTGGAACCCAACGCATACGCGGCATCCGCGTTGATGGCTGCGAGCCCCACATTTCCATTGAATTCGGCGTCATGACGCCAACTTGCTCGCGCCGCTTCCAAGTCGTCAGTCGTGCTGCCGTCAGCACGAACATAGGGCTGCGCTTCACTTCCCGTCGAAGCCGCGGCAAGCAGCGTCGCCGTCAGCACGCTCCTTTGCAGATGCTTGCCAAAGGTGGACAGTGAGCGCACCTGCGCCGGGCTGTTGGTGCGAACGTAAGACGTCATTGACAACTCCTTTTTGCAAGTCGAGCCCTTCTCCAGAAGAAGTCCGCATCGCGTTGAAGACGAGCTGCGAAAAAGAGAAAGATGGGTTTGATAGCTGCGGCCCCAACGGTCCCTTCAGATTTGAGATCACTTCCGCCGCGAGTGGCTGAAGCTCCTCGCAACGTCACAATCGAATCTGCTGCCAAGCCTCCAGGAAAGGAGAGCATTGCTCATCTCGCGCTTGTGCATGCAGTCAACCTTCGATCCGTGTTGCCACATCTCAAGAGCAAATGCGGTGCCAAAGCTCACTGGGAAGTGAACGCATGGCTCTCCCTGAAAACCTCACAAATCCAGCATGGTCAATTGTGCGGAACCCGACATGCGTCTTCTGCCACTGTCAGCTTTCGGACAGGCATGACGCGTTTCGCGCCGACCACCGGTCGATCGGTTTTGGGGCCGGTCTGTTCGCCTCATAAGAGCGCGTCACATTGCGTAGCGGTTTCCCGAGCGCCGCCACATGACACTGGACCTGCAGGTAGCACCGGCTTCTCATCCAGCCTTACTTTGGCCCCTTCGCGTATCAAATTCCCGCTGGCGAGCCCTGCTTTCATAGATCGCACCATGCCGGATGTCTGCTCTGGCGCCCGACCCGCTGGCCCGATCTCGATCCGGCATAAGGGCGCAGCATCTTTGCAGGCCGTTTCATCCCGGCGTCCTGCTTGGCTGACAGACCGCACTTGGCGAGCGGTCTCCATGCTCTCTCCAAGGACCATCCCTGCGGCTGGCTTGTCGACCTATGGGCGGGTCCGGCCGCCCGAAACCCTCGCGCCATCAGCTTTTTTCCCCGCCGCCTGCGGCGGCTTCCTCGCGCCGCTTCGCTCACAAAAAAGCTGCCCGCTCGGGTCCTTCACTGTCGCTGCGGCCCTGTCGGATTCAGGCGGCCCTGACGCGCCCATTACGGTGCGCCATCGCAGGGGATGGTCCCCGGCGAAACCACAAAAGGAGACTTCGAAATGACCGCGATCGGTTACGTCAACAAGCAGGAAAACGGCGCCTACAAGGGCCAGCTCAAGACGCTCAGCGTCCGCGCCGACATCGATATCGCCCCCAACCAGGCCAAGAGCGCCGATAACCATCCCGACTTCCGGGTGCTGACGCAAGGGGTCGAAGTTGGCGCCGGCTGGATCCGCACCGGCGAGACTTCTGGCAAGGATTATGTGAGCCTGTCGATTGCAGCGCCGGAGTTCGGACCGCGCAAGCTCTACGCCAATCTTGGCCGCGCCGCCGGCCAGGACGATGACGACACCTACGCCATCATCTGGAACCCGGCCGACTGATCGGCCGACATAGAGCCTCGCGCCGCAGCCCGGCGCGGGGCTCATTCCCAGGAGTTCCACCCAAACCCCGTCCGCCCTAAAGGGCGGCGAAAACTCTCCCCCGACTCTTCGCCCGTCCCCGAGACGATCTCCCTCGCCCATCCTCGCCCTCGCTTGTCCGAAGCGAAACGAGGATCATCATGGAAGACGAAAACGAACGCGCGGCCCGCGCGAAAAAGGGCAGCCCGTTTCTCAGCACAGCCCAAGCCGCCTTCTATATCGGGCTCTCCCAGCGCACGCTCGAAAAGATGCGGCTCAAGGGCGGCGGCCCGAAATTCCGCAAGCACGGCCGATATGTCCGCTATCACATAGATGAACTCGACCATTGGTCGAAAGGACACCCGCAGCACTCCACTGCCGGCGATGGCGAGGCCGGTTCCGGCCAGGGCGGCAAGGGAGGCCGTTCATGAGCCGGCGCCCTTCCATCCATCTGATCGGCAGCCGCCTGCGGCGTGTTCGAGCCCGTAAGACGGTCGCCTTGGCCGCGGCCGGTCTCGGTCTTTTGGGCTTCACGGCGCTGGCAAAACCCACCCCTTGGCTGGTCTGGAACGCCTCGGCCAGCGCGCCGATCGGCCTTTACCGCATCGCTGCGGGAGCGCTGGCGCGTGGCGATCTCGTGCTCGTGCGCCCGCCTGAATACGCGGCGTATCTCGCCGCCGAGCGCAGCTATCTGCCTCGCAATGTGCCGCTGGCAAAACGTCTTGCAGCGCTGCCGGACGATAATGTCTGCGCCTTCAATGACGCCATCATCATCGGCGGCGACATCGTCGCGCGCCGGCTCAAAATCGATGCCGAAGGCCGACCTTTGCCATGGTGGAACGGCTGCCGAGCGCTCGGCGACAACGAGGTTTTCCTGCTCGGCAGCGACAAAAACCGCTCCTTCGACAGCCGCTATTTCGGGCCTGTTCCCACTCAAAATGTCATCGGGAGGCTCGTACCACTATGGACCGAGTGACCCTCCTCTTGTTGGGCATGATCGCCATTGCGCCATGCGCCTGTTCCGCCTCGACCGGCGCTGAGACGGTCGCCATTTCCCAAAGTCCGCAGCTGCGAAAGTGGCAGACGTTGGTATCGGAAGCAAGCCGGCGCTTCCATATTCCCCAAGCCTGGATCTATGCCGTCATGGCTGCCGAAAGCGGCGGCAAGACGATGCGCGACGGCCGCCCCATCACCTCCCCCGCTGGCGCCATGGGCCTCATGCAGGTGATGCCCGGCACCTATGAGGAGATGCGGGTCGAACACGGCCTTGGGCCTAACCCGCACGATCCGCGCGACAATATCCTGGCCGGCACGGCCTATCTCAGCGCCATGTATGACCGCTTCGGATTTCCTGGCCTGTTTGGCGCCTACAATGCCGGTCCCGAGCGCTACGACGAGCATTTGAAGCGTGGCAAACCGCTGCCAGAAGAGACCGTTGAGTACCTCGACCAACTCAAGGCGGCCGGAGTTTCGGCGGCCGACATCGAGACGTTCGAAAGCAAACCTGTCGCTCCAAAGGCGCAAATCGCTCCTCTCGGACGGTCGCTGTTCTTCATCCATGACGGTGTTCACGCCGGCGTAAACGGCGATCTCTTCGTGCCGCTCGGCAAGGACGGCGCGCAGCCGAGGGAGCCGGTGCGTTAGCCATGGGCGGACGGGGCGCGTCTGGCGGGGCTGGTAAGCGTCCGGTTCTTGCACGTCGCTCAGCTCTTGACAGGATTTGCCGCTTTCCAGTTCCACGGCAGCAATTCGTCGAGGCGGTTGATGGGGGTCCGTCAACCATGCGCGAGAGCACATCATGAAGATAGGCGTAGGGTTCGACGCCATTGAGCTTGCAGGTTTCGACCAGCGAGCACAGCACCGCCCATCGATGACCGCCGCCGTCGCTACCCGCGAAGAGGTGGTTCTTGCGGCCAAGACTGACCGGCCGGATCGCGCGCTCGACCGGATTGGTGTCGAGCTCGGTGCGACCGTCGTGCAGGAAGCGCGTCAGCCCCTCCCAGCGCGACAGCGCGTAACGGATCGCTTCGGCGAGCGTGCTGCGCCCTGGCAAGAGCGGAAGCTGCGCTTCGAGCCAGACCCGCATGGCATCGACGATTGGTTTCGAACGGATGCGCCGAGATGCCAACCGATGCGGGGGCGACTGACCGCGAACGTCGGCTTCGACGGCATAGAGTTGGCCGATCCGGCGCAAGGCCTCCACCGCGATCGGTCCGTTGGTCGCCTGAGCCACGTCATAGAATTTGCGCCGGGTATGCGCCCAACAGGCAGCAAGAACGATGTCTCCCTTGCCGGTGAGTTGCTCGAAACCGGCATAGCCATCGACATGCAGCACGCCCTTGAAGTGCTCGAGATGCGAGGCCGGGCGTTCTGCCTTGCGGTCCGGCGCAAACATATAGATCGCCGCCGGCGGCTCCGGTCCAGCCCAGGCGCGTTGCTCGCGGGCGTAGACCCACAGCCGCCCCGTCTTGGTGCGCCCACGACCGGGATCGAGCACCGGCACCGGCGTATCGTCGGCAAAGAGATGGTTGGAAGCGAACACGCTCTTGGCGAGGCGTTCGTGCAGGGCTTCGAGCCACCAGCAGGCGCCGCCAACCCATCCAGCGAGCGTCGAGCGCGGAAGATCGACACCATTGCGGGCGAAGATCTGCGACTGCCGATAGAGCGGCGTATGATCGCAGTACTTGCTCACCAGCACCTGCGCGAGCAGCGCTGGCGTGGCCAGGCCGCCGCCGATCAGCCGCTCCGGTGCCGGCGCTTGCACCACCGTCTCGCAGGTCCGGCAAGCATATTTCGGACGCGTGGTGCGGATCACGCGAAGCTGCGCTGGCACCCAATCCAGCATCTCACTCACGTTTTTGCCAATGGCATGCAGGGTGCCGCCGCAACACGTGCAGACTGTGCCGCCGACATCAAGCAGGACGTCCTCGCGCGGCAGATGATCAGGCAGCGATCTGCGATGGGACGACCGCTCCGCCGACGGTTTGACTTCGAACGGACGGCTCTCCTGGATGCGAGCAACATCGGCGTCGAGGTCTTCCAGCG
>NZ_RZTT01000189.1 GCF_003996995.1 Mesorhizobium sp. M7A.T.Ca.US.000.02.2.1
CGCCTCGCCGCAGCCGCCCGCCTATGTCGACGAGGCGGTGCAGGCCCACAGGACGACGCTGGTGCGCGAGAGCATGCCATCGCAGGCGGAAACGCCCAATTACAACGCCGGCGAAATCCGTGCCGCCACTGCCATCGTCATGCCGTCGCTGCCGACGGATTGGAGGGTGCGCGACGTGCAGATCTATCCGTCGCGCTTTGGGCCGAGCGTCGAGATGGCGGTCGAGACGAAAGACATGGGGCTGGTGTCGCTGTTTGCGATCCGGCCCGGAACCTTCGACGTCGTCAAGCCGACGATAGCGCCCTCGGGCGACATTTCGTCGGCCTATTTCCAGATCGGCGATGTCGCCTATGCGGTGGTCGGACGAAGCGAGGTCCACGACCTCGACCGCGCCGCCGAGACGCTTGCCAAGACGCTTTACTGATCGATCCACAAAGGAGAACGCAAATGAACACCCCCAATCTGGGATATCGCGTCGGCGCCGGCGCCCAAACCGGAGCCATCTTCGACGAGGGCCTGCGCCAGCATATGCTGCGCGTCTACAACTACATGGGCGTCGGCCTGGTGGTCACCGGCCTCGTCGCCTTCATGATCTCATCGACGCCGGCGCTCTACGTGCCGATCTTCTCCAGCCCGCTGAAATGGGTGGTGATGCTGGCACCGCTCGCCTTCGTCTTGCTGTTCTCGTTCAAAATGCAGACCATGTCGGCGGCGAGTGCCCAGGCGATGTTCTGGGCCTTCTGCGCGGTCATGGGCCTGTCGCTCGCCTCTGTGTTCCTGGTCTTCACCGGAACCAGCATCGCGCGCACCTTCTTCATCGCCGCCACCATGTTCGGCGCCACCAGTCTCTACGGCTACACGACAAAGCGCGACCTGACCCAGTTCTCGTCGTTCCTGATCATGGGCCTGATCGGCGTGGTGATCGCCAGCATCGTCAACATCTTCCTCGGCTCGACCGCGCTGCAGTTCGCCATCTCGGTGATCGGCATCGCCGTGTTCATCGGCCTGACCGCCTGGGATACGCAGACGATCAAAGAACAGTATGCCGAGAATTTCGACGCGGAATCGCGCCAGAAACTTGCCGTCTTCGGCGCCTTCTCGCTCTATCTGAACTTCATCAACATCTTCCAGCTGCTGCTGAATTTTACCGGCGAACGCGAATAACGACATCCGCTGTGGGCAAGAGCGAGGGTTATTGCTCTTGATGCGGAGCGGTGGCCGGAGGGAGATCCTCCGGCCACAATTCGTTCCTGCAGAACCAGGCTACACCTTGAGTCCCCAAGAGCTTTTGCTAGTCTGCCCACCGCGCCGGCCTTCAACAACGACCCGCGAGGAAATGTGGCACAGGACAGCCAAACGCTTCATGGCGACGGCATCTCGGCGACCATCGTCGCGCAGGGTGCCGAACTGATTGCGCTGCAAGACGCGCACGGATTTGAATTCCTGTGGCAGGCGGGGCCAGAATGGCGGCGGCACTCGCCGGTGCTGTTCCCGATCGTGGGGCGGCTGGCGGGCGATCATCTGCGCCATCGCAGCCGGACCTATCCAATGACGCAGCACGGGTTTGCGCGCGACAAGCCGTTTGCCTGGGCGCAGAAGGGACCGCGATCCTGCACGCTGGTGCTCACCGACGACGCCGACACCCGGGCGCGCTATCCGTTCGCCTTTCGGCTTGAAGTGACCTACACGCTGGTCCGCCAGCAGCTTGATGTGACTTTCGACATCACCAACACCGGCGATGAACCGCTGCCGGCGTCGATCGGGGCGCACCCGGCATTCAATTGGCCCTTGCAGCCGGATTTGGCCAAGACGGACTACTGGCTGACCTTTGCCGATGATGAGCCGGCGCCGATCCGCCGCCTTAAGGACGGACTGCTGCTGAAAACGCCACAGCCGACGCCTGTCGAAGGCAACATACTCCCGCTCTCTGAGCGGTTGTTCGACGAGGACGCGGTGATCATGGACCAGCCCGCCAGCTCCAGCGTGCGTTATGCCGCCGAGCGTGGCCCGGCTCTGGAGATGTCCTGGCAAGGGGTTCGGGAGTTGGGCGTCTGGTCAAAGCCGAGCGGCGCGCCATTCCTTTGCATCGAACCTTGGCACGGCCTTGCAAGCCCGGTGGATTTCGATGGTGATTTTGTCGACAAACCGGGCCTGATGCTGATCGCGCCGGGGGCAAAGCGCGCGATGAGCTATCAGATACGGCTGCTATGACGTTCCTGATCGGCAGATCCAGCCATGCCGGGAGTGCCCAGTGAAGCTGTATTTCAGCCGCAATCCGAATCCTCGATTGGCGGTCGCGGCGGCACTCCATCTCGACGCGAAAGTCGAATTTGAATTCGCCTCGCCCTTCGCTCCGGGGCAGGCGGAGAAATATCGGACGTTAAATCCCAATCTCTCACTGCCCATCCTTGTGGATGATGAGGGAAAGAGCCTCTGGGAGGCAGACGCCATAGCCTGCAGGCTCTCGCGCGACGCGCATTCGGATTTCTGGCGCACCGGCGATGACGAGCCCGAGATGATCCGCTGGCTGAGCTGGGGCAAGGAGCACTTCGCACTCGCTTGCGACACGGTGCATTTCGAACGTGGGACCAAACAGCGGTACGGCATCGGCCCGATCGATCAGAAGCGGGTGGAGGAGGGCCTAAACCAATTCCATACGGCCGCGGCAATACTCGACGCCGTGCTTGCCGAACGGCAGTGGCTGGTCGGGAATTCGGTTTCCTATGCCGATTTTCGAATGGCGACCTTTCTGCCGTTCAACGATGCCGCCAGATTGCCGCTCGACGATTATTCCTCTGTCAGCCGCTGGTACCGTCGACTTGAAGACATCGACGCCTGGCGTGACCCTTTCAAGGGGATGGATGCACCCGAATTGCCGCCGGTGCCGCAAACGGCTGTCGCGGATCAGCGGTGAGAACGCGCGCGAAGAACCGCGCAGCAGGCCGAGCCTACCAAGGCAATGATGTGCGGGGGATCGGATGAATATCTATGTCCTGAGCGTGGTCGAAGGACAGGAATGGGTCCTTCCTCGACAGGCGGACGACTACCAGCTGTTTTCGACGCTCTGCGGCCGGAAGCAGAGACAATGGCATCCGCCCGGGATGGAGATCCTGTGCGAACACGACGACGGTACGCTCCGGCAGTATTCAGATTTTCCATGGCTTGGCGAGCATGTGCTCATCCTGCGGGCGAGGGCGTTGAAGTTGCTTCGGCCAACCCTCGAACCGTACGGTGAATTCCTGCCGCTTCGTGCCGACGAGGCCATATCGCTCTTCAATGTCACCACCGTGATCGATGCGCTGGACGAGGAACGTTCAAAGATCGTTCGCTTTGACGACGGCGGCATAATGGTGATCGAAAGCCTCGTCCTTCGAGCGGACGCAATCGGCGGTACCGAGATATTCAAGCTGCCCGAGCGTGCCGATGGGGTGCGAATATCCGATATCTATCTGCAGGAGACGATCGTACGCCGGATCGGGGAGCTTGGGCTCAAGGGCATTGCTTTCAACTTGGTCTGGAGCGACGAGCCGGCCGGACAAGGCAGGATCGAGTACCCAGGTGTGGAAAAGGGCATTTCAACCGCAAGCTCGCTCACGCGCTTTTGGGCCGGTCTGCGGCGAAAAGCAGGGTTTTGATATCAAACCTGCCGGACGACGGTGCCGACCACATTGACGAGAAGGCGCGCGGCGGTCAGCGCTGACACGCCGTCAATGTCAGCCGGAGGATAGAACTCGACAAGGTCGAACCCTGCGATCCGAGCCCATCTGCCGAGGCCGGCGATCAGGTCGATCACCTGCAAGTAAGTGAGGCCGCCGGGTGTACGCGCCGCCACGCCCGGCATGATGCTTGGATCGAGGCTGTCGCAGTCGAGGGTGACGACAACCCGGGCGCCTTCCGGAATATGCCGGAGCGCGGCTTCGACGCCCTGAGCGTGAACCTCGCGGGCGGTCACGAAGTGGCTGCCATAGCGCCGTGCCGCTTCGATCTCGGTGATGCGTGCGCTGCCGACGCTGCGCAGGCCGACTTGCACCATGCCTGCGACATGCGGCATCTCGCTCGCCCTGCGCATCGGGCTCGAATAGCCGTGGCGTTCGCCATACACCTCGTCGCGCCAGTCGATATGGGCGTCGATCTGCAGGACCCAGACCGGCCCGTGCTCCGCAAAGCCGGCGAGGAAGGGAATGGTCATGGAACAGTCGCCGCCGATCAGAATCGGCACGGCCGGCAATGCCAGGATTTCGCGCGTTTTTGCCTCGATCCTGACCCTGTTGCCGGCATTGTCATGCATGGTGGTCAAAATATCGCCGACATCGATGCAAGAGGCCGGCTTGCCGTCGAACAGCGGGCCGCCGAGATCGAAATCCCAATGCTCGACGAACGCGGCATCGTCCTGGCTCGCAACGCGGATCGCATCCGCCGCCAAGGCATGGCCGCGGCTGTCCTTGCCGGGATAAGTGCTGCCGTGACCGGCTCCGAAAATCACCGCGCGGGGCATGTGACCATCTGCGAGACGGTCTGGAAAGCCGAGAAAGGGAGGCGAGGGGGTCATGCCTTGATGGATCCTGATGATGCTTAGCGAACGCCGATCGGGTGCGGTTAAGTCAAGCGCCCCGGCTTCAGCTTTGTGCCGATCGGGTAAGTCCAATAAACTCTAAAACAATCGAGATCGATCACCCACCTGGTGTTTCAAATTTGGGCCAATGGACATTGGCGATGGCATGGGCCGATCTCGAGGCGACATTACGCTGCCGGCGAGGACGTTGGGGCGGCTTGCGTCGGCAGGCGCGATCCCGAAATTTCCAGTACGTGACGAGAATGAACCTTGGCTGGTCGCCTGGTAGCGGAACCAGGCGAGGTTCACGTTGTTACCACAGCGGGCGACTGCCGGTTGCCGGATTCGGAGTCATCGTTTCATGACCAATGGTCCATTGCCTGAAAACGTTCTGGTCTCGCTTCCCAAGATCGATGCAAAAGCGGCGCCGACGCTCAAAAATGCCGAGGCGGAGGTATTTTACACGGAAGCAATCCGTGAGCTTACCGCCACCGACATACCCTTTCTGGTCGCCGGGACCTACGCGGTAAGCGCTTATACGGGTGTCACCCGCCAGACCAAGGACCTCGATATCTTCTGCAAGGCAGGCGACTACGCGCGGATCCTCGCCCATTTCAAGCAGCTTGGATATGCCGTCGAAATCGAGGATGACCGGTGGCTCGGCAAGGTGTTCAAGGGCACGCATTTCTTCGACGTCATATTCGGCTCGGCCAACGGCACGGTGCCTGTTGGCGACCTGTGGCTGGAACACGCCCGCCAAACAGAGCTGTTGGGCAGCAGGGTGCGGATCATCGGCCCGACCGAACTCATCTGGTCCAAATGCTTTATCCAGGACAGAGGGCGACACGATGGCGCCGACATCGCTCATACGATTCTCAAGGCGGGCGATCAGATCGATTGGCACCGGCTGCTTTCTTATCTGGAGGTTCACTGGGAGGTTCTGTTGATGCAGCTTATCAATTTCAGGTGGATCTATCCGAGCGAGCGCGATCATATCCCGGCGTGGCTGCTCGATGAATTGCTCGACCGCCTCGCCAAGCAACGGCAGTTGCCGTCTCCAAGGATGAAGATCTGCCGTGGGCGGCTGCTTTCGCAAACCGATTACGAAATCGACGTCAAGGAATGGGGCTTCGCCGGCGTCGGTGGTGTGGGAGAATTCCGCGATGGCTGATCCCGTCAAGAGCAGCGCGCCCAAGGAGGGCGCACGCGCGCTCAAAGTTGCCGCGGTCGGGGATCTCCATGTGCGGGAAGATGCGCAAACCTCGTATCGCGACCTCTTCGGCGAGATATCGAGCGAAGCCGAGATTCTCGTTCTCACGGGCGATCTCACCAATCTCGGCAAGCCTCGTGAAGCGGAGATGCTGGCCGAGGATCTGCGCAACTGCTCGATCCCGGTCGTGGCGGTGCTCGGCAATCATGACTACGAGTCTGGTGCGGTGGAAGACGTCACGAAGATCCTGCGCCAGGCGCATGTTCATCTCCTCGACGGGCAGGCAGTTGAAATCGAGGAGGTGGGTTTTGTCGGCGTGAAGGGATTCATAGGCGGCTTCGGGTCACGCATGCTCGGCTCATTCGGTGAACCGGCGATCAAGACGATGGTCGCGGAAAGCGTGAACGAGGCAATGCGACTTGAAAATGCGATGCGCCAGGTGAGGGCGAAGCGCACGCTGGTGATCCTCCACTACGCGCCGATTGCCGACACAGTCGCGGGAGAACCGCCGGAGATATTTCCATTTCTGGGCTCTTCACGCCTGGCGGAGACGATCGATCGATTCCAGGTTAGTGCTGTCGTGCACGGTCATGCACATCGCGGTTCTTACGAAGGTCAAACACCTGGCGGAGCCAAGGTCTACAACGTCGCCATGCATGTGGCCAAGCCAAGCGGCCGCCCCTACGCCTTGCTCGAAATCTGACGCCAGCGGCATGCGCCGTGGTGTCCATTGGCCTTGACTCAATTGGTGGCGTTGATCGATTTCGCCAACTCTTCCAGCTTCCGGGGGTCGTTGCCGTGACGGCGCACCAGTTCGCGAGCCTGCCTGGACGGCAAATCGGTCGTGGCCGCCAGTTGTCGCACCTGCTGATCGTCGATGGCGACCTGCGGCAATGTATGGTCGATATTTCCTTCCTTGTCCTTCATCACGCTTCTCCTTGATCCCTGTCGACGACAACGGCTCGAAAATCCGACCGGTTCCGAACGATCTGCAACTTTTGCGCCGGCACCTGGGCGGACCAACATACTCGTGTCCCGAGGGCGTAACGATCTCGCTGGATTCTGCCAGGAACCATGCCACGGCGCACGAGTTGTTCCGACTGAACGGAGATAGTTAGATGCCACAGCCAAGACAGCCAGACCCAAATCGCGATGTGCCCGTGCCGCCTCCAACATGGAAGCCCGAGCCGATCGAGGAACCCGAACCGGAAAGGCTCCCGGACGAGACTCCGCTGCCCAATCCCGACGAGAATGAAGAGCCTCCCATCCACGCGTAGGACGAAGGGGAGTTTCTTTATCGCGGGGCAAAGCACACCTTCATCGCGGGGCAAAGCACACCTTCATCGCGGGGCAAAGCACACCTTCGGACGGCTAACGATCAATCTCGCCAAACACGATGTCGAGCGATCCGATGATGGCGGCAACGTCGGCGATCATGTGCCGTCGAGACAGGAAATCCATCGCCTGCAGATGGGCGAAGGATGGCGCGCGTATCTTGCACCGGTAAGGGACATTGCCCCCGTCGGAAACCAGATAAACACCGAATTCTCCCTTTGGCGCTTCAACAGCGGCGTAGACTTCTCCGGCCGGCACGCGATGCCCCTCGGTATAAAGTTTGAAATGCTGGATGGTCGCCTCCATCGAGCGTTTCATCGTGGCGCGCCGCGGCGGCGTGATCTTCTGGTTTGGAAGCGCGACCGGCCCCTGGCCTTCGGGTGACCGCAGTTTTTCCAGGCATTGCTTCATGATCCGCACCGATTGGCGCATCTCCTCCATGCGGACCAGGTAGCGGTCATAGCAGTCTCCGTTCTTTCCGACGGGAATGTCGAAATCCATGTCCGGGTAACATTCGTATGGCTGTGCCTTGCGCAAATCCCATGCGGCGCCCGATCCGCGCACCATCACGCCGGAAAATCCCCAGGCCCAGGTATCCTCCAGCCCGATCACGCCCACATCGACATTGCGCTGCTTGAAGATACGGCTGCCGGTGAGCAATTCGTCGAGGTTGTCACAGACTTTGAGGAACGGATCGCAGAAAGCCCAGATGTCGTCGAGAAGCTTCGGAGGCATATCCTGGTGCACGCCGCCGATCCTGAAATAATTCGCATGCATGCGGGCGCCGGAGGCGCGCTCGTAAAAAACCATCAGCTTCTCCCGCTCCGCAAATCCCCAAAGCGGCGGCGTCAGCGCGCCGATATCCATGGCCTGCGTCGTGACGTTGAGGAGATGCGACAGAAGCCGGCCGATTTCGCAAAAGAGAACACGGACGAGTTGTCCGCGCTTTGGAACAGTGATTTCGAGCAGTCTTTCGGCAGCGAGGCAGAACGCATGCTCCTGGTTCATCGGCGCGACATAGTCGAGCCGGTCGAAATAGGGCAGCGCTTGCAAATAGTTCTTGTGCTCTATGAGTTTTTCGGTGCCGCGATGCAGTAAGCCAATATGCGGATCGGCACGCTCGACGATCTCGCCGTCCAGTTCGAGCACCAGCCGAAGAACACCGTGGGCCGAGGGATGCTGGGGCCCGAAATTGATGGTGAAGTTGCGAACGGCGGCTTCGACCATTGCTGCTCTCCGCGACTGTCGGGGCAAGGCGTGATGCGAATGGTTCGGCGCCTCAAGTCGTCGTCTGGATGATCAGCGTCAAGGTGCCATCGCCATCTATGTTTGCAGCGACAACCTGCGAGGAATTGAGCCCATTCGCCCTCAAGGCCGATGTCGCTTGAGGCGAAGCATCGACTGAGTTTTGCAGGCGTAGCAAATCTTCGGCGCTGGTCTGATTGATCACGGCATCCGCCTGCGCCTTGATTTCGTCAGGCAGATCCTCGACGGCGACAATGGCAACGCCGGTGAAATTCAGATCAGCAGAGCCTGGATCTGGCAGCGCCTGCTCCGGTTGCACTTCGCCCTGCGGTGGCGTCACCTGGGGAAGCTGCGGTCCAACAGTTTGGGCGTAGACGGGCTGAATGATGACCGCCCCGGAAAGTGCGACAGCTATCGTCAACATGCGCATGGTCGCTCCTTGCATCCTTCGAGGGAGATTTTGAAGAAACCCCCATGCCGAGCGATGGTTCCCGCGGGGCTGGTCACACTGGGCAATTTCGCGTCGACCCCCCCTTGGGGAAACGCCCAACGAACCATGGCCCAGACGACGTCATATGGCTGTCTCCCAACCGGCTGAGCGGTTGCGTACGGAATCGTACCATCGATTGATCTGCACCTTGGAGAGGATCAAAATAAAGCAGAGGTGACCATGGGAGGGAGCCGCATGAGCATCGCCAGATGGGCAATAAGACCTGTCGGTACCGCCAAGGCGTTTCTGGCAGAGGAGCTTCGAAGTGCGCGATACGGCGACATCGTTTCGGTCAAAGCGGCGATAGAGGCCGCTCGCAGCGACGCGCCTTATTTGCAGGATACAGACGATGAGTTGATGGAGACGATCGTCGAGCTGGCACGGGAACTGGGGCTGGCCGTCCTTTTTGACTCTCGCGATTGACCGATGAGCCATGGCTGGAGGACTCACCGGTGGTTGAAGCGATTTGGTACGAAATCGACAATTGGCTCATGGCCGAAAATGCGCAATCATTGGGAAATGGGACGACGGCTGGACGACAAACTCGATTGCAAGGCTTGTGGGACTATCCAAATGGACATTCCCGACAACGCCAAGGAATCGACGCCAATTCATTGCAGCAATTGCGGCGCCTTTCTCGGCGAGTGGGGCGAATTGCAGGACGATTTCTACCGCCAGGCTCGCGGTACCGAGGCATTCGACTTGCGCAACGGAACCATTATCAAGAAGTAGCCCGCAACGACGCGGCCTCCGGATGACATCGGCAAATTCGCAAGGGGTTGGCAGATCTAGCCGACCTCGATGACCACCATCAGCCCGCCGCCGCCCTTTTCCTCGACATTGTTGTTCGTCGTGTGATGCGGGATGTGGCAGTGAATGAGCCACTTGCCGGGACGCAGCGCCTTCCACACGACGTCATAGCGCTGTCCCGGTCCGACATTGATGGTATCAGCTAGGAAGCGTGCCGAGGGAGAAAGCGTCTCACCGTCACGGGCGACGACCTCGAAGGGTCCGCCATGGATATGCATTGGAGGGACGAAGCCGTTGTTGGTGCCGATGAAACGCACCTTCAGCGTCTCGCCCACCTTCATAGGAATGGTGTCGGTTGCGGGATAGGCTTTGCCGTTGATGGTGAAGAAGTTCGGCATGCCGCCTTCCATTGGCATCGACGGATAAGTCAGCCCATCGCGCACCAGCCATTCCTGAAGTTCGATGACATAGTCGTGGTCAGCCGGAACCTCGTCGGCAGGATTGGCGGGATCGATAATCAGCGCCCCATAAAGCCCCAGCGCCTGGGTGCGGTCCGGCTTGGCATGCGGATGATAGAAGTAGGTCCCGTGCTGGGTCGCGGTGAACGCATAGGAATAGGATTGTCCAGGCTCGATCGGCGGCTGGGTGATCTCGGCAGGTCCATCCATCTCGTTCGGCAGGATCATGCCGTGCCAATGCACCGTGGTTTCCTCGGGCAGGTCGTTGGTGACGTCGATGCGAACCTTATCGCCCTGGCGAATGTGGATGCGCGGACCGGGAATCTGGCCATTGTAGGCATAGGCGTCGACCGCGACGTTGGGCAGGATCTGCCAGCGGACCACCGATGGTCTGAGCTCGAACACCTTGACGCCGTTCTCTAGACGGAATGGCAGTTCCTGGTCGCCCTTGGCGGGAAGACCATAGGACGAGGTAACGCGACGCGGATCGGTTGCAGCCATGTCACGCATGGATTCCGCCGGCGTGTCGCGACCCATGATCATGCCTTGCGGCATGATCGCGCCGCCGACGTCACGCGCCGAAAGCGTCAGGTTCAGCCAGTTCGCCGGCGCGGCCATGCCGATCGCCAACGCCAACACCGACACAATACCGAGGGCCGCAATTTGCGGCGTCGTAGCGTCCGTCTCCATCTGATGGCCGCTGCGTTTGGACTTGTGGGAGGTGTTGCGGCTTCGTCGATCGTCGCCGGCGTTGGGGTGATGCGTAGCGTGCTGTTGGTGGGCGGTCGGCTCTCCACTGCTCGTTTCGTTCGCCTGCGGGCGCTGCGTCATCAATCCGTGCTTCAGCCCGCGCGCGACCAGCCAGACATTGGCCGGATAGGCGAGCGTGAAGCCGGCGATGACGCCGATCGACATCACGCCCCAGAACAAAAGCTCGGTCGGCTCCATGGCGCGCATGTCGCGTCCCATCATCAGAAAGCTCATGACGGGCGCCATGCCGGCCATCATGAAATTCATCGAGATGAACTCGGGCAAGAAGCTTTTGCGCACGTTCTCCCAGTAGGTGCCGCCCATCATCGATTTCATGAACAGCGATTGGAAGATGAACAGGCCGAAGGCAAAGCCCGCCAGATATTCGACGATGAGGTCGAGCCACATCGGCAGGCCAAGCGTTGCCGTGATGACTGCGGCGAGAATGATGCCGGTCGCATCGCCGGCAACGCAGTGGATGGTCGAGCCGACCCCCTGTTTCCACAGCGGCCTGGTGAAGTCTTCATGCTCGCCTGGACGTGGCTCCTTGTCTGCAAGCACATAAAGCAGCAGCCCCAATGGACCCATATAGAGGGTCACCAGGATGAAGCCCCATTTCATCACCACCGGTTCGGGATTGTTGCGGTATTGATCGAAGCCGACATAAAGCGTCGAGGCGGCGGCAAGAGCGAACCAGACGGCAAGGAAATAGTCGATTGGCTGGATGAACA
>NZ_RZTT01000018.1 GCF_003996995.1 Mesorhizobium sp. M7A.T.Ca.US.000.02.2.1
GCTTCGTCGGTGCTCTTGGCCGAATCGTCATCGCCATAGACGGTGGCGACGAGTTTGATCTTGGGGAACTTCTCCGGCAGGATTTTCTTGGCCGCGTCGATCCAGGCGTTCTGGTTGGTGGCGGTCGAGGAGGCCGACAGGATGGCGACCTCGCCGCCTTCCGGCAGATGGTCGGCGGCAAGCTTGATGATGGTCTCACCGATCAGGCCGGTATCGGACGGGTTGAGGTGAAGCTGGCGGCCTTCCTTGGCGACGCCCGAATCCCACGAGATGACGGTGATGCCGCGTTCCATGGCCTTCTTCAGCACCGGCACCAAGGCGTCGGCGTCATTGGCCGAAATGGCGATGGCGTCGACCTTCTGCGCGATCAGCGAATTGACCACTTCGATCTGCGCTTCGGCGGTCGCCTTGGTCGGGCCGGTGTAGATGATGTCGACATCGCCGAGTTCCTTGGCCGCCTCTTCGGCGCCCTTGTTGGCGGCATCGAAGAAGCCGTTGCCGAGCGATTTCACCACCAGTGCGATCTTGACGTTTTCGGCATAGGCGGCATTCACGAACATGGCGGCTGAAAAGGCCGCCGTTACCATCAATTTCTTCAAGAAGCTCATCGAATTTCCTCCCTTGAGCGTTGCATTCCATCGTCGCTGCGAGCGCGAGTTGGCCTCAGGCCTGCAGTGAAGATTCTTCCTTGTTGGTTGCGGATGTGCGGGCGACGATCAGCGTCACCCCCGCGGTCTCCAGCATCTTGGCTTCGCGATCCTCGATGCCGTCATCGGTGATGACGGTGGCGATGCGCGACAGGCCGCACAGGATCAGGCTGGAGCGTTTGCGGAATTTCGAGGAATCGACCAGCACCACCAACTCGTCGGCCTGGTCGATCAGTTTCTGCTCCGCCTGGATCAAAAGCGGATCGCCCTCCATCAGGCCGAGCGGCCCCAGACCCTGCGCGCCCATGAACATGCGGCGCGCATAGAAATTGCGCGTCACGTCATTGTCGAAGGGCGACAGGATGATGTTCTGCTCGCGATAAATGGTGCCGCCCGACAGCATCACCGTGTTCTTGGAGTGCTTGAGCAGGTGCTCGGCGATCGGGAACGAATTGGTGAAGATCGGCATGCGGCGGCCGGTCAGGAAATGCACCATCTGGAACGTGGTGGTGCCGCCATTGATGATGATTGGTTCGCCGTCCTTGCACAGCTCTACCGCTTCACGCGCGATCGCCCGCTTCTGCGAGGCGTTGATCGTTTCGTTGACGGAAAAGGGCCGGCCGGCCAGCCCGATGAACTGCGGCGGCGAGATTGCCTCGGCGCCGCCGCGCACGCGGCGCAGGCGCTTCTGGACGTGGAGAGCCGCGATATCGCGCCGGATCGTCGCCTCGGAGGACTCCGTCAGGTCGACCATCTCCTGCACCGTCACCACAGGCTTTTCCTGGACGGCGGACAGAATGATCCTGTGGCGCTCTTTTTCGTGCATGGTTCCTCCCTGCCTGAGCATCTAGGCACCCAAAACGCGCAGTGTCAATCATTTCCGATCATATAAATTCATTGTGCAGTGCAATATGATTGATCTTGATCGTTTGTGATTGACAAGCCGGCTGCTTCCGTGGAAATTCGGGGCCAAATGGCCGCGCCTTTTGCGTGCCTTTCGGGAGGATTGCATATGCTCGACAAGCGCACCGGCGCGCGCCTCGCCAATCTGTGGGACGAGGCCAAGGCTCACGCGATGAGCGGGCCGGAACTTCTGGTCTACCGCTCGAACACGCTCGGTTCCGACAAGCGCGTCACCAATTATGGCGGCGGCAACACGTCGTCGAAGATCTGGGAGAGAGACCCGCTCACCGGCGAGGATGTCGAAGTGCTGTGGGTCAAGGGATCGGGCGGCGACAGCGCCTCGATCAAGCTGGACGGCTTTGCCACGCTCTACATGGACAAGCTGCGCGCGCTCAAAGGTCTCTATCGCGGCGTCGAGCACGAAGATGAAATGGTCGGCTTCCTGCCGCACTGCACCTTCAACCTCAATCCACGCGCGGCCTCTATCGACACGCCGTTGCACGCCTACGTGCCGAAGCCTTTTGTCGACCACATGCATCCCGATGCCATCATCGCCATTGCCGCCGCGAAGGATTCGAAGGCGCTGACGAAAGAAATCTTCGGCGACGCCATCGGCTGGTTGCCGTGGAAGCGCCCGGGCTTCCAACTCGGCCTGTGGCTGGAGAAATTCTGCCTCGAACACCCCGATGCCAAGGGTGTCATCCTGGAAAGCCACGGCCTGTTCACCTGGGGCGACACCCCCAGGGAATGCTACGAGACGACGATCTCGGTGATCAACCAGGCGATCGAATGGTTCGAGCCCCGCTCCGAGGGTGTCGCTATCTTTGGCGGTGAAGTGGTCAAGGCACTCGACGTCACCGAGCGCCGTGCCATCGCGGCCAAACTGATGCCGAGGATTCGCGGCCTGATCTCGGAGAAGAGCCACAAAACAGGCCATTTCGATGATTCCGCCGCCGTGCTCGAATTCGTCAATTCCAGGGATCTGCGCCCGCTGGCGGCACTCGGCACCTCGTGCCCCGACCATTTCCTGCGCACCAAGATCCGCCCGCTGGTCATCGAATTCGATCCGGCCAAGCCCGATGTCGATGCGGTGATTGCGCGGCTTGCCGACGACATCGCAGCCTATCGCGTCGGCTACCAGGCCTACTACGACAGCTGCAAGCATCCGGACTCGCCCGCCATCCGCGATCCCAATGCCGTCGTCTACCTGATGCCCGGCGTCGGCATGTTCACCTTCGCCGGCGACAAGGCGACGGCGCGCATTTCGGGCGAATTCTATGTCAACGCCATCAACGTCATGCGCGGCGCCTCGACCGTCTCGTCCTATGTCGGCCTGCCTGCACAGGAAGCCTTCGACATCGAATACTGGCTGCTCGAGGACCTGAAGCTGCAGCGTATGCCGAAGGCGAAGTCGCTTGCCGGCCAGATCGCGCTGGTCACGGGTGGCGCCGGCGGCATCGGCCGCGCCACGGCCAACCGGCTGCTGCGCGAAGGCGCCTGCGTGGTGCTGGCCGACATCGACGAGACAGCGCTGGCCAGCGCCAATGACGAACTGGCCAAGGTCTATGGCAAGGATTTCGTCCGCCCGGTGCTGATCAACGTCACCTCGGAGGACCAGGTTATCTCCGGCTTTGCCGAGACGGCGGTCGAGTTCGGCGGCATCGACATTCTGGTGTCGAACGCAGGGCTGGCCTCCTCGGCGCCGATCGAGGAGACGACGCTGGCGCTGTGGAACAAGAACATGGACATCCTGTCGACCGGCTATTTCCTGGTCTCGCGGGAAGCGTTCCGGCTGTTCCGCGCGCAGAAGATTGGTGGCAACGTCGTCTTCGTCGCCTCCAAGAACGGCCTTGCCGCATCACCCAACGCCGCCGCCTATTGCACCGCCAAGGCCGCCGAGATCCATCTCGCCCGCTGCTTGGCGCTTGAGGGCGCGGAGGCGCAGATCAGGGTCAATGTCGTCAACCCGGACGCGGTGCTTCGCGGCTCGAAGATCTGGACTGGCGAGTGGAAGGAACAGCGCGCCGCCGCCTACAAGATGTCGACCGACGATCTGGAGGAGCACTATCGCTCGCGTTCGATGCTGAAGCGCTCGGTCTTCCCGGAAGACATCGCCGAAGCGATCTATTTCCTGGCGTCCGACATGTCGGCCAAGTCGACCGGCAACATCATCAATGTCGACGCGGGCAACGCCCAGAGCTTTACGCGCTAGCCGCTTCGCCCTTCTCCCCGTCACTATACGGGGAGAAGGTGCCGGCAGGCGGATGAGGGGCAGCGCTGCCCGAACATATTTTGGGAGGAATCAGCACTTGTCCGAATCCATCATCTCCGCCGACCTCGTCGACAAGGACAACGGCGCGCGCAAGCCCAACCTCGAGCGCGACTACGCCTCGCTCGGCGAGCGCCTCGACCGTCGCGGCATCGCTATCGACGCTATCAGAGACAAGGTCGAGAAATTCGCGGTGGCGATCCCGTCCTGGGGCGTCGGCACCGGCGGCACGCGCTTTGCCCGCTTTCCCGGCGCCGGCGAGCCGCGCGATATCTTCGACAAGATCGAGGACTGCGCCGTCATCCAGCAATTGACGCAAGCGACGCCGACCGTCTCCCTGCACATTCCGTGGGACAAGGCCGACCCGAACCGGCTGAAGCAGGCGGCTTCGCGCTTTGGCCTCGGCTTCGACGCCATGAACTCCAACACTTTTTCCGACGCGAAGGACCAGGCGCTTTCCTACAAATTCGGCTCGCTGTCGCATGCCGATGCCGGCACGCGCCGGCAAGCGGTCGAGCACAATCTCGAATGTATCGAGATCGGCAAGACGCTCGGCTCCAAGGCCCTGACGGTGTGGATCGGCGACGGTTCGAACTTCCCGGGCCAGGTCAATTTCGCCAAGGCGTTCGAGCGCTATCTCGACGCCATGAAAGAGGTTTACGCCGGACTGCCCGCCGGCTGGAAGCTGTTCAGCGAGCACAAGATGTACGAGCCGGCCTTCTATTCCACCGTCGTGCAGGACTGGGGCACCAACTACATGATCGCCAGGGAATTGGGCGACAAGGCGTTCTGTCTCGTCGACCTCGGCCACCATGCCCCCAACGTCAACATCGAGATGATCGTCTCGCGGCTGATCCAATTCAAGAAGCTCGGCGGCTTCCATTTCAACGATTCGAAGTATGGCGACGATGATCTCGATGCCGGTTCGATCGACCCCTACCGGCTGTTCCTCGTCTTCAACGAACTGGTCGATGCCGAACTGTCCGGCACCGAGGGTTTCGATCCGGCGCACATGCTCGACCAGAGTCACAACGTCACCGATCCGATCGAAAGCCTGATGCTGTCGGCGGTCGAGGTGCAGCGCGCCTATGCGCAGGCGCTGCTCGTCGATCGCAAGGCGCTGGAAGGTTTTCAGGACAGTAATGACGCGCTGATGGCGACGCAGACGCTGAAAGCCGCCTACCGCACCGATGTCGAGCCGATCCTCGCCATGGCGCGGCTGAAGACCGGCGGCGCCATTGATCCGGTCGCCGCCTATCGAGCGGCGGGCTATCGGGCGAAAGTCGCGGCCGAACGTCCCGCGGTCGCCGGTGGCTCGGGCGGCATTGTCTGAGGCCGAGCCGGCCCCCTCATCCGGCCGCTTTGCGGCCACCGCCCTCCGGGCGTTCGTTGTTCGAAAAGCCAAGCAGTTGGCTTTTGGCCCGCTGCGCGGACCACGCCTCACCCCCGCTGGGGAGAAGAGACTGACGTCAGCGCTGACAACCTCCTCTCCCCTCGGGGAGAGGTCGGATTGCCAACCGAATTGCGCTTCGCAATTCGGTTGGCAATCCGGGTGAGGGGGCTCTTTCTCACGCTCCCTTAATTGTTAGTGGACTCGATCAGTCCAACACGGTCTTCTAGGCATCCCCGCCCGGAGAACCGCCATGCCTCTCAACCGTCGGATACTGATCGCCGCCAGTCTTTCCATCACCTTCGCCCTCGCGCCGTTGACGGGCGTCTTCGCCGCATCGCCGGCGCCAGCCAAGGGCGAGCACGGCATGGTGGTGACGGCCCAGCATCTGGCGTCCGAAGTCGGCATTGGCGTTTTGAAGAGGGGCGGCAATGCTGTCGATGCGGCGGTTGCCGTCGGCTATGCGCTCGCCGTCGTCTACCCCAATGCCGGCAATATCGGCGGCGGCGGCTTCATGACCATCCGCTTCAAGGACGGCAAGTCGACCTTTCTCGATTTTCGCGAGCGGGCGCCGCTGGCGGCGACAAAAACCATGTATCTCGACAAGGACGGCAACCCGGTGAAGGGGGCCAGTCTCGACGGCTATCTTGCGGTCGGCGTGCCGGGTTCGGTGGCCGGTCTGGAGATGGCGCGTGAAAAATACGGCAAATTGTCCCGCCAGGATCTGATGGCGCCGGCAATCGGTTATGCCAGGGACGGGTTCATCCTCAACCAGGGCGACGTCGCCTCGTTTGCCGGCAGCGCCGACAGGCTGGCGAAGGACCCTGCGGCCGCCGCCATATTCCTGAAACCCGACGGCAAGCCCTATGGCATCGGCGAGCGGCTGGTTCAGCCCGACCTCGCCGCCTCGCTCGTCGCCATTTCCGAAAAAGGTACGGATGCCTTCTACAAAGGCGCTATCGCCGATGCCATCGTCAAGGCGAGCGGCGCCAAGGGCGGCATTCTCGCCAAACCGGATTTCGAGCAATATGCGGTGCGTGAACTCAAGCCCGTGACCTGCACCTATCGCGGCTACGAGATCACCTCCTCGCCGCCGCCCAGCTCCGGCGGCGTCATCATCTGCGAAATCCTCAACGTTCTGGAGGGCTATCCCTTGTCCTACCTCGGTGCCGGTTCTGCCGAGACGGTCCATGTCATGGTCGAGGCGATGCGCTATGCCTATGTCGACCGCAATTCAGCGCTCGGCGATCCCGATTTCGTCGACAATCCGGTCTCGAAATTGCTTGATAAGGCCTATGCCAAGGATATCCGCGACAAGATCGACCCATTCCGGGCCGGCGTGTCGCAGGATCTGATGCCGAAGGGCTTTGGCGAGAGCAAGGAGACGACGCATTATTCGATCATCGACGATGAAGGCAATGCGGTCGCGGTCACCTACACGCTGAATGGCTCCTTCGGAGCCGGCGTCGTCGCCGACGGCACCGGCATCCTGCTCAACAACGAAATGGACGATTTCACCCAGAAACCCGGCGTGCCCAATCTCTACGGCCTTGTCCAGGGCGAGGCCAACGCCATCCAGCCGAAGAAGACGCCGCTGTCGTCGATGAGCCCGACCGTGGTCGCCAAGGACGGCAAACCGTTCATGGTCATCGGCAGCCCGGGTGGCTCGCGCATCATCACGATCACGCTGGAAGCGATCGTCAATGTCATCGACCACGGCATGAACATCCAGGAGGCGATCGACGCGCCTCGCATCCACCATCAATGGCTGCCCGACAAGGTTTATGTCGAGCCGTTCGGCCTGTCGCCGGACACAGAAAAGCTGCTGGCCGGCATGGGATATCACCTCGATCTCGCTGACCAGACCTGGGGGCAGGCGGCCGGCATCCTGGTCGGCGGCAAGAGCCTGGCGGAAGTCGAGAAGGGCGGCGGCGCGCGCTACAACGGCGCCATCGACAGCCGCGCGGCCTCTGGCGAGGCGCTCGGATACTGATAGCTCGGAGGAAAAACCTGGTGCAGCGTGGCGATTCGGGTTGATCGCCCGCTGCTCAAGTGGATCGGCTCACATCGATTTGGCCGTCACAAGACCAGCGTGAGAGTGGACGCAACCAGCATCAAGGCGGCAATGCCGACGAACAGCGCATAGATACGCGGCCGGTCGAGCAGCAGCGCGTTTCCGGATATCCAGGCGGACGTGGCGCCGCCAAGCGCGAAGAGGAAGCCGTTGCGGTGCCCGAAGACCATCGATGCGGCCATCAGCCCGCCAATGATCAGCGCACCGAACACGATGATCACGGCAACGGCATATCTCTCGAAATCATTGCCGCTTCCCATGCTCGGGCCGATTGCGTTCAAGGTTGGCAGATCGTCCGGATCGAAAGGGTTCGTCGACCCGTATTCGTCTTGACCGGCAGGCTCTCGCATCATTCATTCTCCGTATAGCGGCAACAAACCATCAAGCTTTGCCGAGCGCAACCCGATCGCACTCCCTTCAATGCGTTTGGTACGGTCTTCTACACCTTCTGGCGACGACCGCCGCCGGTTTTTTGATTCGTTGCCTTTTCAGGCAATCCAATCCAGAGCGCGCCGGCCCGAAGGCGGTCGTGGCACCATCATCCTGGAATGCATTCGTGGGGGAAAAATGATGCGGGACGTGGATTGCGCTTCGCGGGCAGCGATTTTCGGCGAGCAGGACGTTGCACGCCCACCGTGACGGTGCGAATCGTCTTGCCGCCACCCGGACGGAGGACAGGACCGCGTCGAATCGCGGCTCTGGACGCGTCGCGTCGTCACAGGTTCATGCGGCGCGCTTCAGATCCTGCATGCCAGATCACTGCCAGCCGGGGCAGCCGAGCGGCATGCATCAGAACTTCATGCTGAGGCTGCCCTTGATGACGCGGCCTTCGCCATAGATGCAGCTGAGGTCGGCATTGCTGCCGGCCTCATAGCAGGTCGAATAGTAGGTCTTGTCGAACACGTTGGAAACGTTGAGCGCTGCCTGCCAGCCATTCTTCTTGTAGCGCAGTGCCGCGTCGACCAGCGTGTGGCCGGGCACGTTAACCGTGTTCGTATTGTCACCGAAGCTGGCGCCGATATAGCGCACGCCGGCGCCGACGCTCAGGCCCTCGAGCACGCCGCTGCCAACCTCATAATTGGCCCACAGCGATGCCTGGTGTTCCGGCACCCTGGCCGGGCGATTACCGATGACGGCGGCGGCATCGCTGGTTATCTCCGCGTCGAGATAGGTGTAGGCCGCCGTCATGCTGAGGCCGGAAGCCAGATCTGCGTTGGCCTCGATCTCCAGGCCGCGATGGCGGACTTCTCCGGTCTGGACCTGGTAGACGGGATTGGCTGCTGCCGTCGGCACATTGGTCTTGCGCAGGTCGAACAGCGAAGCGGTGATGAAGCCGGGGAAGAAGGACGGCTCGTATTTCAAGCCGACTTCATACTGCTTGCCCAGCGACGGCAGCAGCGCGTCTCCGGACTGGGTCGGGCCGATATTGGTGGTGAAGGATTCGGCATAGCTGGCGTAGGGCGTCAGGCCGTTGTCGAAGAGATAGCCGATGCCGATATTGCCGGTGAAGGCATGGTCCTTCTGATCGTAGCTGCCTGCACCGTCGAGTCGGTTGAAATTGGTGTGGTCGATCCAAGCCTGCCGGCCGCCGATTGTCAGGACCCAGTGGTCGGCGATCTTGGACTGGCTTTGTGCATAGAGGCCGACCTGGCCGATCGTCTCCACGCGATCCGTAATGATGAGGCTCGGCGGCGTGACCGGGATCGAGTAGTCCGGGTTCTGGGTGTCCAGCGGCGGACCCGCCCCGTAGCCGTTGCGCCCGTCGACCGATTGTCTGCTGTAATCCAGACCGAACAGCAGCTTGTTTTCGACCACGCCGAAGTCAGCCTTGTACTCGGCCTGGTTGTCGACGTTGAACAGCCTTGCCGTCTCATCCACGGTGAACAGCGTGCGCTGCACCGTATGTTCGTCTGCGCCGATGTATGGGCCGCCAAGCCACTCGCCAAAATAGAGCTGCCGGTAGTCGGTTTCCTGCTGCGAGTAGCGCAGGTTTTGCCGCACCGTCCAATGGTCATCGAACTCATGGCTGAACTGATAGCCGATCGAACCATGGTTGGCATCGAAGCGGTCGAAGTCGGGTGAGCCGGTGAAGAAATTGCGCGGCAGATTGCCATACTGCGCGGGCAGAAACTGATTCGTCGTCAGCCTGTCCCACTGATAGTTGGCCAGGATGGTCAGCGAGGTCTGCGCATCCGGCTGCCACTTGAGCGCCGGCGCGACGAAGATGCGGTCGTTGCGGGAATAGTCGGTTTCGAGCGCGCCGTTGCGAACCAGGCCGGTCAGCCGGTAGGACCACACGCCGGCATCGTCGATCGGGCCGCCTATATCCAGCCCGGCCTCGACGGTTTTGAAGCTGCCATAGCTGAGGAAGCCGTCATAGATCGGCTTGTCCGTCGGCCGCTTGGTGACGGCGTTGACCATGCCGCCAGCCTCGTTCTCGCCGTAGAGCACCGAGGATGGCCCCTTCAAGACTTCGATTCGCTCCAGCCCGTAGGGCTCGATCTTGAAGCCTGAGAAATCGATCACTTTCTGCGGCAGCCCGTCGCGATAGATCGCCGACGTGCAGAGGTCGAACCCACGAATCAGGCATTGGTCGAAGCGATCGTCGACGCCCCATGGCGAGATGGTGACGCCGGCGAGATAGGACAAGGCGTCCTCAAGCTGCCCCGGCTGGCGATCGTCGAGCTGCTTGCGGGTCACCACCGAAATCGAGCGCGGAATTTCCTTCAGCGGCGTGTCGGTTTTCGAGCCGGTGGTGGTGTTTTTGGCGATGTAGCCGTCATCCGGTCCGACCGGGCTGTCGCTCTGTCCCTCGACGTTGATCGGGTTGAGCTCGGTCGCGGCTTCCTGCGCAAGGGCCTGGGTGCAAAGCAGGGTCGAAAGCGATGCGACCACGAGGCCCCGGGTCCGGCTTCGCCGCCGCGCCGCACGATATGCACTCAACCCCATCTTGATACCCTCACTGCCCGCAATGCGCGCAGGACCGTTCCGCCTTGCGCCAATTTAAATTTGTTGACTCGGTTAGTCATCTTCAATGTTGACTATTGAAGTCATGTTTCATAGTCAACCGACCATCGGCTGCCGGCAGCCAGATTTTTGAATGCGTCGTGTTGGAGAAAATCCGTGCCTGAAATCCACGCCCAGCCGGCTTTCCGCACAGGCGCTGCGCGATGATGGCAGCCCTTGAATCCCACAGGGCTGACCGTCTCCGCGGTCGGATCACCCGGCGCGGCGCGCTGGGACTTTTCGTTCTGCCCTTTGCCGCAATTGCATCGCCATCTGCCACGGCGAAACCGTTGCGCATCGTCTGCCTGGATGACGGCCTGGCCGAGACCTTGCTCATGCTCGGTGTCAGCCCGGTTGCCATTGCCGGTCGCGACATCTGGGAGACCTGGGTGGTCGAACCGCCGCTGCCGCCTGAGATCGCCGATGTCGGCACGCTGCTCGAACCCAATCTCGAATTGCTGCAGCAACTCAGGCCCGACATCATCCTGTCCATGCCGTATCTCGACGGCATCAAGCCGCTGCTCGAACGCGTGGCGCCGGTGACGACGATCGGGCTCTATACCGAGGCCGGGCAGCCCTATCAGCGCGCGCTCGAGGCGACGCGCCAGCTTGCCAGGCTTGTCGGCAAGGAAAGCGAAGGCGAAGCGCTGATCGCGGCGACAGATGCGTATTTTTCGGAAGTCCGCCGGCAGCTGACGCCGCTTTCGGCGCGGCCGATCTATGTCGTCAGCTTCATGGACCCGCGCAATGTGCGCGTCTACGGCAAGAAGAGTCTGTTTCAGGAGGTGTTCGATCGCATCGGGCTCGCCAACGCCTGGACGGCCGAGACCAATTATTGGGGGTTTTCGACCATTGGTATCGACGGGCTGGCGACATCCAGCGACGCTCGCCTCGCCTATCTCGAACCCTTGCCCGAGGGCGCGGGCGGCACGCTGACCGAAAGTCCGGTCTGGAACGCCATGCCTTTCGTGCGCAACCGCTCGATCATGCGTCTTCCCGCCGTCCATATGTTCGGCGCCCTTCCGTCCGCCACCCGTTTTGCTCGGGTCCTGGCGTCGGCGATAACCGGGGAGGCCGCCCGTGGCTGAGGATGCTGCGGCCATTGCCCAAGGGGGGAAGCATGCGTCGGCCGGCCGGGCCTCCGCGTGGAGCTTTTTCAGGAATCAGCCGGTAGGCGCGATCCTGCTTTGCGCGGTGCTGCTCGCGGCAGCGTCAGCGGCAACCGTCTCAAACCTCACCGTGCAGCTACCATCGGCGCTCTGGCTCCAATCGCTCGCCACCCCCGACATCGCCGACATGCGGCAGGTGCTCGTCCACTATGCTTTCCTGCCTCGGCTTGCCGTCAGCCTTCTGTGCGGTGCGGCGCTCGGGCTTGCCGGAACCGTCCTGCAGCAGGTTCTGCGCAACCCGCTTGCCTCGCCCGAAACGGTCGGCGTCTCGGCCGGTGCCTATCTGGCGCTGGCGCTGACGACGCTTCTGTCGCCGTCGCTGCTTGCCTTCGGGCGCGAATGGGTGGCGCTGGCTGGCGCATTCGTCGCCCTAGCCGCCGTTTTCGCTCTGTCCTGGCACAAGGGCCTGTCGCCGCTTTCGGTGGTGCTGGCGGGGCTTGTGGTCAGCCTTTATGCCGGCGCCATCGGTGCCGCTCTCATTGTGCTGCGGCATGAATGGCTGGCCAGCCTGTTCATCTGGGGCGCCGGTTCGCTCGGCCAGCAGGACTGGTCGACGACGCTGTGGCTGTTGCCGCGCATCGGCACTGCTGCGCTTGCGATCTTCTTCATGGTGCGGCCACTGACCCTGCTTGGCCTCGACGATGAAGGCGCGCGCAGCCTTGGCGTGCCGCTCGGCGCCTATCGCTTCGCCGGACTGGCGGCCGCCGTCGCGCTGATCGCGTTTGTCGTTGCCGCTGTCGGTGTCATCGGTTTCGTCGGCCTGGCCGCGGCGACGCTCGCGCGCATCGGCGGTGCCCGGCGGCTGGGCCAACAACTGGTGATGGCGCCGCTGATCGGCGGGGCGCTGTTGTGGGCTGCCGACCAGGCCGTGCAGATCGCCACCGGGCCGCAAGGCGACCTGCTGCCGACCGGAGCGATTACAGCACTTCTCGGCGCGCCGCTGCTTCTCTGGCTGCTGCCGCGCCTTGCTCTGGGCTCGGAAGCCCCGACCTTGATGGCCGCGCGCCTGCCGCGCGCAAGCCGGCCCGGCCTTATGCTGACGGCGATCGGCCTGGCCTTGCTTTTGCTGCTCGGGCTGGCCCTGCTCTATGGACCGGGCCCGCATGGCTGGACCTTCGCCTTCGGCGACGAGCTGCAGCCTTTGCTGTCGTGGCGGTGGCCCCGCGTGCTTGCCGCGCTGAGCGCCGGGGCGATGCTGGCGCTTGCCGGGCTGATGATGCAGCGGCTGACCGGCAATCCGATGGCGAGCCCCGAAGTGCTTGGCATCAGCGCCGGTGCTGCGCTCGGCATGATGGTGGCGCTGTTTGCGCTCTCCGATGCCGGGCGCCCGGTTCAGACGGCGGCGGCAACCATCGGCGCCTTCGCCGCTTTGCTGGTGACGCTGGCGATCGGCCGCCGTGCCGCCTATGCGCCGGAGCGGCTGCTGCTCGCCGGCGTTGCTCTGACGGCCTTGTTCGACGCGCTGATCCTGGTGCTCACCGCCACCGGCGATCCGCGTGCCATGCTGCTGCTCAACTGGCTGACCGGTTCGACCTATGGCGTCGATGTCGGTGACGCCTTGCTCACCGGTGGCATCGCCGTCTGCCTCTTCGCGCTCGCGCCTTTCTTCATGCGTTGGCTCGACATCCTGCCGCTTGGCCCCGCCGCTGTGCAGGGCCTTGGCATTGACCTGAAGAGGACGCGGCTTCTCGTGCTGCTGACGGTCGCGGCACTTACCGCGGCTTCTACCCTGATCGTCGGTCCGCTGACCTTCATCGGCCTCATGGCACCGCACCTTGCCCGTCGCATTGGCCTTTCCCGTGCGCTGCCGCAGGCCATTGGCGCGGTGCTCGCCGGCGCGCTGATCATGGTCGCCGCCGACTGGGTGGGCCGCACCGCCATCTTTCCGCGCCAGATCCCGGCCGGTCTCGTCGCGACGCTCATCGGCGGCCCGGTGCTGATGTGGCTGCTGCGCCGCCGCTGACCGTTTTGCCCCTGGAGATATCCATGTCCAAGATATCCATGTCCAACGCGACGCCAGCCCTGATCGCCGACACGACGGTCCACGATCTTGTTCCGGCGCAGGGCGGCGCCCCCTGGCGGATATTCCTGCATGTGCCGTCCGGGCCGGTGCCCGAGGCCGGCTGGCCTGTGCTCTACATGACCGACGGCAACGCCGTCATCGGCACGGCGGTCGACGCCATGCGCGCGCAGGCCTTCTATCCAACGGGCACCAATGTCGGCTGGGGCGTCATCGTCGCCATCGGCTATCCCGTCGAGGGCGCCTATGACCCGCTGCGCCGCTCATGGGATCTCGGCCCGCCGCCGGGCAAGACCTATCCGCCCTTCTACGAGGGCACGCCCGAAGTCCGGACGGGTGGGGCAGCGGAATTCCTTGCCTTCATCGAAGACGAGCTGAAGCCATGGGTCGCCAGTCGGGTCACGGTCGACACAAGCCGCCAGGCGCTTTACGGCCATTCTTTCGGTGGTCTGTTTGCGCTCTATGCCCTGTTCACGCGGCCGTCTGCCTTCCAGACCTGGATCGCGGCGAGCCCCGCCATCTATTGGGAAGAGCGTGCCATCGACCGCTTTCTCGAAACCTTCGAGGCCGCCATCCCCGCTGGTTTGGCGACGACCGTGATCCTGTCGGCCGGCGAGTACGAGACCGAGAAGCTGGCGCCGTTCCAGATTGGCGCCGAGGACGAGGAAAAGCGCCTGCAGCAGAAGAAGATAACACGCACCGACGAATTCGCGCGGGCAATGGCGCAGCGGCTTGATGCTCTCCCGGGAGTGCGCGCCAGCTTCGAACTGCATGCCGGCGAGAACCACATGTCGATCCTGCCGGTCACAGTCAATCGTGCGGTTCAGGCGGCGTTTGCGGTGAGGGAAAAGGATACCGCCCTTTGCTGAACGCTGCAGCAAGGCGCGTCGCGCTGTCATTCCTGTGAAGGGGAGGCGCTCAATCGGCGATAGGAGACGCCGCCGAAATTTGCCGTCACAAAATCCGTGACGGACATCTTGCGCTTGCCTCCGTCGCTGCAGGCGTAAACCGGCCAACCGGCATCGCTGCATTCGCTGGCAGCGCAGATGCGCGCCAGGCAGTTCCCGATAGTCAGCCGGAAGCCGCCCTTGCCGGCGAAGCCTTGCAACAGGCTGCCGTCTGCCGAGCGCCATGTCCGGGCACGGAATTCCGCCCGCAAAAGCAGTGGTTCGAGAGGGGCCGCAAGGTTGGTTTCGCCGGCTCGCCCCGCGAGCTGCAGACGGAAGCGCGCCATTGCGGTCGCGTATGCAGTCACAAGATCGGCTTGGCGAAAATAGGCGGTTGCCAGGCTTGAGCGGTCAAGCAGATGAGACGTCCACTCGCCTGCCCCTACCGGCCTCACCAAGGCAACAAAGGCAAGAAAGGCGAAGCAAGCTCGTGACATTTCCAGCAGCCATATCTGTCTCGGCGTGCCGGTTTGCCCCCCGGTTGCCCTCCCATAACATCCCGCCAATCGGCGCCCGGCGCAAGCCGCTTGCCAAGGCGGTTCAAAAGGCCGCCGAGCAAGGGCGCCTGGAGCCGAAGACGGTGACCCGCATCGACGAACCTGTGCGGGCGATGGCGAGGGGGTGGCGGTGTTTGCGGCAAGGGATCTTCATCAGCCCAAGGTTCCCTAGCCGATGCGAGCCGGCGGCAGCTCGAACAAAGTGGCGCCGTTCTCCCGGCCGCGCTCGACATAGCCGATAACGCCGAACCATCTTGCGACATCCGGCCCCTGCAGCCAGCTGCGCGAGTGGATGGCGAGGTTGCCGGCGAGCGCCTGGATGTGCCTGATATGCCGCTTGCAGAAGCGAACGGTCGCAGCGCGGAAGAAGTCTTCTCGTGCGGCGAACAGCGTGTCGGCGGCGTCGCTGTTCTCATGCCAGGCGATGATCGCGACGGCCTTGTCGCCCTCGACAAGCGCGTGCGCGCGGCCCTCCTTCAAATTCATCATCAGATTGTCGTAGGCGATCTTGCTGTCCTTGCCGGCCGCCACATATTCGTCCGACATCCGCTTGGACAGACCGCGAAAGACATCCTCCAGATCCCCAAGCGTTGCTGCGCGTGCTCTCATTTCACCTCCTGCAGCCCCGGCAGGCAGTTTGCCCTAGGGTTGAGGGGTGGCCAAGCAAATTAAATCCGTCTGCGGGCTAATGTGCGCAAAGTGATTCCACTTGGCGATGCAGGCGGCGACGCGATGGGGTGTGTCCAGAACGGACCTTTGGGAAAATGGTGCCCAGAGGCGGAATCCAAGTAAATGAAATCTGCCATTGCTTTCAAACGGTTGTGGTTCGCACAGCCATGGCACCTACCAACAGAAGTACCAACAAAATATTTCTGTGGATTGGTTGGGTTCCCAGACTTCGCACTGCGCGCTAAGACGCCGGCAATACCTGCACCTTATCTCGTAAGCCGATAGTGGTTGCTACTGGGGGTAGCCCAGTTCGTCCCCTCGATGACATCCCATGATGGGGGGTTCGAGTCGGGAGAGGGCTACCGCCAATACAGCGCTGTTGTAGAAATCGTCTGCTAATCGTACGTTCGCGGTGTGTCTATGCGGTTAAATCGGATGGGAGAAGCGCGTGATCTGGCAGGACGAATGACTGGCGTATGTCGAAGCAACGCGTCCTAATCCACCGCCACGTTGGTTCGAAACTGTGACCCTGCATGATTGAACACGTCTCGGAGGACCGTATTTAAGGATAGACGTGTTCTCAGGGAAAGCGGCTGAGTGCCATCGCTTCGACACGTTTTATCCAAGCGTCCTTGCAGTCGGAATAGGCGTGGCTGTCTTCGGGATGCATCACCGGGCATCGACGTCGAATGCATCCTGCCTTGACCGCATGAAACTTTCCGCCTAGCTCATGGTGCCATGAACGTCGCAATGGTTTTCATCGTGGTGGTAAGGGAGCGCATGGGCAGGATGGTGTAACCATCCGGCGAAAGCACCCATGCGCGGTAAGCAGGCTCCTGACGGGGCCTTTTTTTATGCCCGAAATCGGGCCGCCTCGTCAGACCCTCACTTTTTATCCCATCACAAGGTGAAAGAGATCATGGCGAGCGACAACCCCACTCGGAGCCGGGTACCGACATATCAGCGAAAACGGTCATCACCGAACCCGCTACTCCACCCCGGCTAATTACTCTCATCTTGCTTTCGGCTCTTGCCGTGTTGCCGGTGAACATGATTTTGCCGTCGCTGCCGAACATTGCCGCAACGTTCCGAGCCGATTTCGCATTGGTCAATCTGTCGGTCGCCGGCTTTGCGATCATCACCGCCGTCATAGAGGCCATCGGCGGCGCACTGTCGGACCGATTTGGGCGCAGGCCGGTCGTCTTGATATCTCTCTCGATCTTTGTCGCGGCGTCCACCGGCTGCGCTCTGGCTCCCAATATCGGCACTTTCCTCCTGTTTCGCGCGATGCAGGCGTGCATCGGCCCCTGCTATTCCGTCGCTCTGGTCATCATCAAGGAGACATCGGATGAACGCGAAGCCGCCAGCAAATTCGGTTACCTCGCCATGGGATGGGCGCTCGCGCCCATGGTCGGTCCTTTGTTAGGCGGGTCGCTGGACGAACTGTTCGGATGGCGGTCAAGCTTCGTTGTCTTCGCGATCCTCGGTGCGGCCGCCTTTGCCCTATCCATGCGCGAGATCAGAAGAATTCCATTGCCTAGATCGAACAGGAACTATCTTGCCTCCTATCGGCTGCTCCTGCGTTCAGCACGGTTTTGGGCCTACACACTGTGCATGGCGTCCTCAATGGGGGTGTTTTATGTGTTCCTGGGAGGCGCACCATTGGTCGTCGGTGACGCGCTCGGTGGATTAAGCGCGAAGCTCGGCCTCTACATGGGATTGGTTCCCACCGGCTTCATCCTCGGCAGCTATTTGGCCGGGCGTTACGCCTCGAAGAACGCACTGGGCACTACACTTGTTTTCGCGCGTCTACTGACTTGCGCCGGTCTGTTGGCCGGTCTGGTCCTATCGACATTTAGCATCACTCACGTTCTGGCCTTCTTCGGCCCCTGCGTCTTCATCGGCGTCGGCAACGGATTGACCATGCCTGCCGCCAACAGCGGCGCCTTGTCGGTACGGCCGGATCTGGTTGGCACCGCTGCGGGACTGGCCGCCGCAATGAGGATCGGCGGCGGAGCACTCATAGCCTCCATCGCCGGTCTGTTCCTTGCGGATTCGATCCGCGCGCTTTTCATCATGATGCTGATATCGGCAGCACTTGCATTGTTGGCGGCGCTGTACGCCGCCTTTCTCGATCGGCGCGCTTCAGAGCCTGGTTCTTAGCGGACGACCGCTTCCCATCCTTCCAAGACGTTCGCACGGAACCAATGAGCTTGCACAAGAGGTCGAGGAGGTGACTGCCCTCGGTTTTCCATTAGCCTCGAATCTGACCTTGTTGAACCAACCGCCGCTGGCGGTCGACGGAAGGCATCGTTAGGGTTTGGCCAGACTCACTTTCTTTCCAATATGATCGCGCCACAACCCGAGCCGCTTTATTCGATATTCAACAAGTTCCGGTGAGGTCCCGAAGAAGGACGCGATCTCAGGGGCACTTTTGCCACCCGAGACCATACGCTTGATCGGGTCTCGTGGAAGCAAAGTTGCCGATGCCAAGAAATACGCGTCATGCTCTTCAGCGCTATCATATGTTCGACCGAAGCAGCCAGCAATCTTAGCTATCTTGGTCAGCTTGTGCCCGGCAAGAATATGCCAATATTCCTCAAGGAGCGTCACTCTTTGTCTCTCAACGGTATGGTAGTCGTTTAAAAAGACAACCCACCTATCCTGATCGGAATTTAAGGGAACGCTCATAGCGGACCACTCGCCTCGCGACGGTCCAGTAAGTGTGTTCTTTGCCTTTCCAGTAATACAGGAGGTATCCCGCAATCGCTCTACGATAACAGAATCAACAACCAAATAGAATGGATCTAGCGGGTCGCTTTTCTTCAGTCCTAAATCTTTTCGGAAATCTTCGGCCGTCTGCTCCAGATCTTCCTTTGACATGGCGATAACTTCAGCATCTATCGGCGCGCTGCTCGGTTCTGATATGTCACCCTTACTATAGTGCTGACGAAGACACACGGCAGCGTCCAGCAGGGTTTGCACAGTCTTGGAGGACGCGTTTTTGCCAGCGCGGAAGTGAACGAATGCCACCCGATCAAAGCCAAGCTCGTGTTCATCGGCATCGGGGCCGAGCCACTCGAGCAGCCTAATTTTGGAATTGTTGTCGGGCGACCCGTCGCCCCGCTCGATGCGGGCCAGCGTGGAGAAGCTGATTCCCACAATCCCCGATAATGCCCTTATACTAAGACCTTCGCGTTCCCGCTTCTCGCGGACCGCCCCGACGAGCTTTTCTTCGAATTCGTTCATGTTCACCATTGTGCGATCAGCACACCTTGACACGCTTCGCTTCAGAATACACCCTGTGCTGGTGACACAGACTCGCACATCGGCAAGCAAAATGAAAGTGTTGTTGACCGACGATGCGCGGGCTGAGTTGCATCGGATTGGCGTCGGTTTGGACGCGCGCCGGCCCGTGCGGGTGAAGGACGGGGGCATCGTTATCCTCGACCCACAGCCCACATCACCCACTGTCCAGGAGAAAAGTGATGAGCAACAGCAAGGAGCGGGAGGACCCGCAGCCCGATCATGGCAAAGGTCCACCCGGCGGCAAAGGTCGTCCGGTAGATCACGGGCGCCCCGTGCCGGATCACGGATCGTCGGCCTCGCCGGCAACTACGCCGGGCAGCTAGAGAATGTGCAACGGGCATACCCCGGCGCAACTCTCCTCCCCGATGACCATGGAGTATGGCTTCTCGCTCGCAGCCAAGTGATAGATGGCTTATCGCGAGAAGCCATATTCCTTATTGCCCTACCAGAAACGCCAGCGGTCGAGCCGCGTGGATGGGCGTTCTGGCAGCAAGATGGGCAGGTCGAATGGATCGGCCCGCGACATACCAATTTCCCTGACGGCTCGGTGTGCGCTTATCACCCCATGCTCGATAAAGCTTGGTCGCCAGGCAGTGATTTGTGCACGTTGCTGGACCTTTATAGCGTATGGGCGCTTCGCCAGCTTCATTTGGTGGTGTTTGATCGGTGGCCGGGACGCCAGTATGCGATGCTGGATGAACTGGGCCAAGCTGATCCCTATTATCGGCTAACCCAGTTTAAGGAGGCCGAGCTTTGCAACTGCGGATCAAATCGGCGCTATGGCGAATGCTGCCGGCCGCATGATCTGAAGCTACCCTTCCCGTCGATTCTGCACGCCTTCAAAAGCCGTAATCTCGGTCTCGGCATCTTTGATCGAGCCCCTCCCGCCGAAATTGCAGTGTTGATTGCCGAAGGAGGACAGAATCCCCCACCCCCCATGCTTGGGGTTCACTCTACTCTGCGGGCTCATATCGCGGACGTAAGGGGGAATCCTTAGCCCTACATCCCGTAAGAGATGCTCGATCGGGTCAGAGGGAAAAGCATTCCACTTCTGACGAAATCCCCAATGCCAGGTGCCGACGACTTCCGAGCCGTCGAACCATGTCGAGAAGTTCAGCTTCGGAAAATGCAGCACGCGGGCCGCCCACCATATTTTCTCAATATCGTGGTCGCCTGGACCCTTTGCCCATGGGGTCCAGCCCTTGCATAGCCGTTGCGCCAATTCGCTGTTTCGCATCTTCAATCCCACGGAATGATGGATAAAATAGCGGGGTATATCCGTCGTAATAGGGAAGTCTACGAACTGCCGGCAGGTGGAATTTACCAGATTTGTTCATCACTCTTGCAACAAATTCAACTTTAGGAGATGCTAACTCGGCCTTGGGAGGGCTGGAGGATGAGAATAAAAGCATTTGTGGCACTTGGTGCCACGGCAGCGCTGGGCGGCTGCCAAACAAGCAATCAAGCCGACTACATGCAAATAGGCTACGGGCCTAGTTTCTACCTCGCCCACGCTCAATGCGAAATGCATAAGGGGTCGGTTGACCAAGGCTATATTGCTATCGGGTCCCCGGGCTTTGTTGCGGGGGCCGGAATCGGGAATGCCCTCGGCAACTTGGCTGCCGAAGATCACTATATGAAGAACTGCCTCATCCTAAGCGGGTGGAAGCGTGCCCCGCATGGCCAGGGCGCCACGGCAGCTCCAGCCGTTGCTGGTGGCGCGCCACCGACACCCTATGGGATCCAGCGTGCACCTGGCAGCTGGATCAATACGGCGCTGCTGGACTGGTCAGACGCGAATAACAAGTGCGTCGCCGGCGACAAGCCCGCGTGTGGGACTCGAGCGAAGCTTGGTGCGCAACTGAGAGCCGCCGGCATAAACCCGGCGCCGGTCTAGGGGCCATGCAGTGGAACCTGGCGATCTGCCTTGGCATCGTTCTGGCATTGAGCGGCTGCGCAGCGGATTATCTCAATCACTATGACAGCGTGACGCTCTCTGCCGGCGACGCCAATCGCGCCAATAGCCTTGCCCAGATAGTCGACCCGTTCAACCCGAACAGTCAGAACACGCATATCGAGGGCGACGGCCAGCGAACAGCTGGAGTCATCCAGGCCTTTCGCGGAATCCCGCTGACACCGCCAGGCCAAGGTGCGCGCCAAGGTGGCGGCGGGGACTCTGGCAATCATCCATGCGATCTGCGCAATGGGGTTGACAGCCTAGGCCGGGCTTGTGGTGAACGTGCCGCCGAAGCGAAACCGGGCGGCCGCACCGGACATGAGGCGAACTAGCAATGCTGCGTAGAATGCGATCGCCTCGCCGGAGGCCACTTGGCATGGTGCAAAGGCGCCTGATCTTGGTGACGGTGGTCGCGGCTGGCGCTCTGGCTGCGCAAACGGCCATGCAACACAGCGACCACATGCCCGAGCTCCATCTGCCGAATTGGACCAGCGCGGGCCTGGCGACGATTGCCGGCGTGGCATCCGTCATCGACGGCGACACGATCGAAATCCACGGACAGCGCATCCGCTTCAACGGCATCGACGCGCCGGAGAGCCAGCAGCTTTGTAAAAATGCGAGCGGGGCCGACTATCCCTGCGGCCGGCAATCGGCACAGGCGCTTGACACCTTCCTGGCCGCGTCGAAGCCAGTGCAGTGCACATTCGTGACCTGGGATCGTTATCACCGCTTTGTCGGCGACTGCCAGCGTGCCGATGGCGCCAGCGTGGCCGCCTGGATGGTCGAACACGGCCAGGCGATCGACTGGCCCCGCTACAGCCATGGTGCCTATGCAGCGCAGCAGGGGAAGGCGGAAGCGGCGAAGGTCGGGCTGTGGGTCGGAAAGTTCCAAGCGCCGTGGGAATGGCGCGCCGGGCATGGAGATAATGCCCAATCGGCGGTGAGCCAACCAGTCGGCATCATCAGCCGTCAACAGGTAGCGCAAAGCTACTCATGCCAGCCGCGGCGGAAATGCTCGCAAATCAGCTCGTGCGACGAGGCTCAATGGTATCTCAGTAATTGTCCGTGGGCGGCAAGCTCGACCGGGATGGCGACGGGCAGGCGTGCGAAACCTTATGCTAGGAATGGCGACGATGACAGCGAGACTAATTGGACTGGCTGTGGCTTTGTGCCTGCCCTTTCAGATGGTTGCGCTTGCGGCGGGAGAACCGACTGTGGTCTCCTGCAAGTTTGAGCACCTGCCTCCGATGCTGCTAACGTTCCGTGGCGGCATGGGAGCTAACGACAATACCCTGCAAGTCGGACAAAAACCCGCCCGTTCCGTTAAGCGTCGGATCAAGTTTGATGGTTGCCGAAATAGGGGTACAGGAGCTGACGTTTTCCCTTCGAATGCCCACCTCTGTTTCGATAGCCGCGCCTGGGAATGACGTCATCACATATTACGGAGACTGCATTAGCTCCCTACAACCGCGAGGATAACCGGTGCGGCTGCTTCTAAGGGCTGATGGAGCCGAGCGGCGCAACTGGCTGGATTTATTCTCGGCTCCGTTCGACCCTTCCGTTGAGGTGCTTAGTCAGGACGGGCAAGAGCATCTTGTTTTGAACGTGGCCCGGTTGGGCGCTAGTTCCACGCCCCGAGAAGCCTATGACGCTGGTAAGTTGGCCGTCAGATGTGGCATTGTCACGCATAACCCCGAGAGCGATTCATTCCACGTCATCGTCATGCGACGGCGAGTGGATTCCGTTTGGACGGTTACCAAGCGCGCCGATGGATTCGCCACGATAGACGCGGCAGCCACGGCCCTTGAGCCCGAGCTTGCCGACGGGTTGGCGCTTGAGCCATTGCCGCCCGGCGTCCCTATGCAAGCGCCACTTTTCGATCTCGCCGGCCGCGAGCCAAGCGAGGTGTTTTGGATAATGGAAACCCATCAACCGGCGGCCTGGGCGTTGAACCAGCTGTATCTTGCGCTGCCGAGACCCGACCGCAATTGGGTGAGCGATTCCCAGACAACCAACTTCCATACCCGACTGTGGGAAGCGCAGCTTCTCGCGTCTTTTCGCGAGCAGGGTCTGCTTGTCGAGCAGCCCTTTGAATCGCCGGATTTCCGCATTGAGAACCGGCTTGGCGGTGAAGCATGGTGGAGGCAGTTACGGCCAATCCTGCTGTGCCGTACAATCACGTCAACGCCGCCTTTGCGGACATGCCGACCAATCGCGAGGAAGTCTTCTTCGGCGCGGCGGCGTTGCGCTTCGCCAAAACGATCGGCAATAAACTTGCACGGCGGTACGACCAGCTTCCACATGCCAACGGCAAGCCGTGCATCCTGGCCGTTGCCGACTTCCAGGCATCCGGCTCGATGATGTGGAGCCGCGAAGGCCTGATCGGCTACCTGCTTGGTTCGGGAGCGACGGTCGCGGAGGTCGACGGCCGGCCGCAGGCTGTGCTGATGCCGGCCGAACATTTGCTGGGACCCGCGCGATTTCCCGCGGGATTGTTCGCCAACGATGAGCATGCCGAGCTATCCGCTGTGATTTTCACGAATGCCTGCTCGATGGCCAAACTCAATCGCGTGGCCATCTCTTGCGGTGGCGCGCCTGCCGGTCATCGCTACACCCGCATCGGCAATTTCTTCGACCGAACACCCGGCGCATTGAAGGGTATTCCATTTTGTCTCGACATCACGAGTGCCGACTATCGCGGGCTCTGGCCGCATGGCTACGAGCCATGGACGGCGGAGATGGAAGTCTTCCACAACCCCTTTGCGCGCCACCCGGTCTCCGTCGATCTCCTGCCCGAGGCGACCCATTGGTTCAGACAGGGCGGTGAATGGATCTGCAGTTCTGTCTACGAAGCTTCGATCCTGTGGTCGCAGACCCTGATTACCAGTTCCGATAAGACGGCGCCCTCGCTGGATGATTTCCTCAACAATGCCGCCCGCGGCTCGAGAATGGATAGCCCTGAGGCATGATCCACGAGAGCCGCCGCTTAAAAATTTCTGGTCACGAGACGTTGTCGACCCTTGTGACCGATCCGCAAGATCAAGATGAAGACATGCGACTTTCGATAAGCAGGCGTTCCCGTTACGACAGGAACCGTCGATTATCGGTGTCCGGAAGCGGATCGGAAGGCCACACCTAGTCAGCCAGCCCGAGCGCCGCCATCCAGGCATGCACCTGTCCGAAGGCATCTGTTTGCCACTGCGCTGGCGTGCGATCACCGATATGCGGCGTTCCTTCCACAAACTGGCGCACCCACACCGGTCCTATCATATCCTCTTTCGCGAACTTCTCCGCGATCCCCAGATAGCCCTCACGCGCATCCTTGATGTCAAGCAGTGGGCGACAGACCTCAGCGAGCGCCTCGGGACCGCCTTCGTAATTGCGGATGCAGTAATAAACGTCGTAGGCATCCTTGCGCTTCTGGCGCCGCATCAGTGCCTGGCCTTTCATCGCCAGCAGCGCCGGGATGGAGGCAACGGCAATCTTCACCCGGTTATGTCCGCCGCCCGGCATCGTGCCTTCAATCGCCGTCAGTTGGTGAAAGCGCACGGCCAGTTCCGCACCGGACGCGCGTTGCACTGCAAATTCCGATAGCAGTGGGGGAATGTTCTTCTCGATCTCAGCGTCACGCGGCATCAGGAAGTCGACGATCACGTCGACGGGTGGCCCACCGTCGGCCACTTCAATCGTGCGAACAAGCTGGAACCGTCGGTGCTCCGCGCTCTGCGAATAGCCATTGCCTATGAGGGCCTCGACCAGCCGAACATATTCGCCATCGCCAAGCGCCTCCGCATCCAGCGTCAGATCAATGTCGATCGTGCCCACATGCTGCATGTCGTCGGCCTCCAGAAGCAGCCACGGTACGGCTCCACCGACAACAGCGAACTTGCCCTCGAAACTGCCAAGGATCTGTCCGATCTCCATAAGCGCGGATTTGACCGCAGCGCTGACGCGGTCGGTATAGTCGGCGGCGGATTGTGGATCAGGCGCTAATGCCATTTGAGCAACTTTTCTCTTAGATGTTCGGCGGCCTCACGCCCACGGTCGTCGAGATGCGAGAGGTCAAGATAGGTAAGGATCGGGGACGAGACTGGCGGTCCGCCGGGAACCTCGACGCGCTCCTTCAGGATGGCTGGATCATCCGGTTCTATCACTTCGACATTGGCGCCGCTCTTCGATGGCTTCAACTTGAGCGCCTCGATCAGTTCCGGCATGGCCGCCGTGTCGGCATAGAGAGTCGTCAAGTTGCCGCGCATATAAGGCGCAAGCCACTGTGCTGCTGAAAGACCGCCAAGCATGGCATGTCCGTCCGTCTCGCGCCGGCTCAACGTTTCGCGAAGCGCTTCGTCCAACTGGCGCCCGTGAAGGATAGTGTACCAGGACGAACGCTTGCCTCGAACCGGCTCGTAGGAATCGCGCCAGGCATCCAGCATCGCGTCCGGCGCGGTCAGGTGAAGGCCTTCGTCATCCACTGCGGCCCATTCCCTGTCGCGCAGCGCCGACCGCACATTGCTGGCATGGCCGAGGCTGACATCCGCTGCTTCGGCGAGGTCGGCCACCTTCCAGGGCCTTTTGGGATCGCGCAAAAGCGTACGCAAGACCTGCCCCGCCTTCGGTGAGAAGACGGCGCGAAAGTTTCGCGCCGCCGGCTTCGGTTTGTCGGCTGTCTCCCGCTCGATAAAGACGTTGTCGAAAGCGATCCGGCAGTTGCCGGCAAGGTCGAGCCAGCCCATCCTCGCATTCGCGCAGATGTTGCGCGACTCGGGAGAGAGCCATGACGCGGCGACCAGAGGAACGACGACGTCGGAATGCGCCAGAGTCTGATACCGCGCCATACAGGCATAAAGCTGATCGATCGCGCCTCGGACCTGCCGCGGGTATCCCGGCTCTTTCACCTCGCACATCAGCGTGATGACGCGATCCGCCATTTTGACACGGGCAAGAATGTCAGCGCCGGCCATCGGCATATTGGGGCCGGTTCGCAGGTCCCATTCTTGGTCGATGGACTGGATTTTGAGCGAGGGAATCCGTTCCAGCTGCTGACGCAATGCGTCAGCGACTTGGCTTTCGATCTCTTTCACTCGTTCATAGGTTTTCATTGTGAAATGAAATAGCCAATTTTGGTGAAATTGGCAACTGATTTCACCGCGATATGCTATTTCACTTTGTGGTGAAACATGGTGTATTAGTGAAATCCGCTGCGCTTCGAGCCAGTCGGACCTGCTCGGCATTCAGCGTTCCAAGCGCGTGATGCACTTCCCGGCACGGGCGTCAACGACAACCTTGCCGATAAGGCCAGGAAGCTCGGCATCCCGGTCTGGAAATTCGGCGGCGCGTAAGCACCACCATCGCACGCGGCAATTGTGTTCGCGATGAACAACCGTCAAATTCGAGCGCAGTAAACTCGGAACCGCGTCGCGCAAAATTGAGAAACCACGTGCTTACCATCACCCATCCGGAATTACTTGGCGGTCTTGTGAACTTTCCCGGTGGGCTGTTCCCAATACGCATTCCAGGCGAGAGCGCTTTGCGCTTGATCATCAAATGCCCAAAGGAGTGGATTCTCGCCGCCAAGCTTAATCGCGGCTTTCGCATCTATGTTGCGCCGTTGATGGCCAAAGGCCGGAAATCATGCGGAATGGTATCTGCATTCTTCGATGATGCCGATGAGCCGCTCACTCTATAACAGCGCTCTTTGATGATGAATTCACGGCCGAGATTCAGGAGTTTTTTGCCTCGGATAAACTGAGCGTGCACATGTTCGATGAGCATAATCGAGAACTGCTTGGATACAGCGCGACGAACGATGAGGCCGCACGATTTAAAGCAAGCATGAGCGCGATGGCCTTTGCTCCGTTCTCGGTCGAGCTAGCTCGCGATATCCATGACCAACTGCCCGAGTGGTTCGGGCTCCGGACCGCCAAAGACGATGACGAGGCCTATGCAATCTGCTTCGGCGAACCGCTGTTCCCCGATGACATGTACATCCAACACGTTCGGCTGGACGTGAACGCATATCACGGCGCAAAGACGCCGATCCACACGATGCTGGAACGCGAGGATGCCGGGCACTTCAATGAGCTTGATATCGTCTATGCGATGCAACGCATCTTCCAGAACGACGATATCTACCTGAACCCGATTCGCCACGACGATGGGAAAGAATTCCTGGACGTCTTGCTGATCACGCCGAACACGGTCTTCCGCGTCCAAGCCAAGGACAGCCCTAATACGGAGAAGGTCTTGCTTCGCTCGATCGGCCGAAAGAAGTCTACGGTCGTCGGACATCTCAAAAAAGCTGTCGACCAGATGCGTGGTTCAATCGGCTACGCCCGATCATGCGTTCCACTAAAACTCAGAACGGGCAAGAGCTATCACGAGATCGACTTGGGCGATCGTGATCTCGTTGGCTTGATTGTTGTCAAGGAGCTGTTCAATTCCGAATATTCAGTCTACAGCCCAGCTGTCCTCGGCTTGTTCAACGAGACAGCCGTTCCGTGCTTCGTGTTGGATTATCCCGAGCTGCATTCCTACACTCATCACCTCGCTGATGAAGCGGCCTTTATTAGCGCGCTCAATCAGGTGTTCACGGTTGCCATCGAGCGCGGGGAGTTTCCGAGGCTTCGGTTCGGCCTTAACCCGCCTGGCTGACGGGCCGAGGCTCCCGTTACATTTATGTCGCTAGAGCCTGGATCAATCTTGGCCTATAGGGTCGGCTTTGGTCGTGTCGCCAATCGGGATCGGTTCAACCACTGATATATTCTGCACGGCAGGCAGCCCTTCCAGATATGGAGCGTCCAGCGTCACATGCTCCTTTATCACCTGGATGCGATCAGCAAGGTTGCCCGCCAGGCCGACAATTGTGTCGGCGTGCAGTTCGACGAGTTCAACTGCCCTACCGAACAATTGGCGATCTAACTCATCAAGCTCGGATTGCGTCGTGCCTTCGTCGCTGACGTCGGTCCCGGCCCGCGTGATATTTCTCAGGATCTGGATCAGCTCGCGGGCTTTCGCGTGATCCTGCTCTGCGCCTTGGCCAGGATTGCGGATGATTTCAATCGCCCTCTCGACGGCAACGGCGCGCGTCGGCGCGCCGCCGCCTGGAAGTGTTTCTGCGGCGCTGCCGGCGTAAAGCACGACCACGCGTCGCGCGATGTAACTGGCCAGCAGTTCGATCGTGCCGGTCTGCTCCGGAAGTGCAATCGCGGCCATTCCACGGTGGCCGTCGAACGGCCCAGTCAACTCAATCGAAACATCGCCAGTACGGAAACCCATCGCCCGCGCCACCACATAATGCCCCATTTCGTGTTGGGCGACGCGGCGGGCAAGGTCCTGAAGATGATGCGGCAGGCGGTGTTTCATCGACACGTCCTAGCGAGATTCGAGACAGAACGCTCCAGATTATCGCGTTCACCTCTTCGATGGCATGAGTAGCGAAATGGCGCGGAGGTCGGCGCGGCCTGGAAACGCACCGGCGAGAAGGCCGGCGAATACGTCGCGCTGCTGATCGACAATCCCCCATGCCTGCATCCGATCCGCGCCAACCTGTTCCGCGACACGGATGCCGGTAACGCCTGGTCTCTACACTGGTCGCGCCCGAGCGATCGCGGCAGAAGGATTGAGCCATGCCGACTCGCGTCCAAACGAGCCGCCTCAGCGGATCCGGGCTGCTTTCCGCGGCCCGACGGAGGGCTCTCCTTCTCCTTACTGGCCTTGCCATCGCGAGCGTCACGCCCTCGATCTCGGTAGCACAGATCACGCCAGTCGCACGCCCTTCACCGCGCGATGCCTATGCCGATCACATTGCCGAGGCGTCACGCCGCTTCGGCGTTCCGATCGCAAATGTTCAGGGCGGTGATGCGTGCGGAAAGCGCCGGAGAACCGCGCGGTCTCCTCGGCCGGGGCGATGAGCCTGATGCAGATCATGCCCGCGACGTGGACCCCTATATCGCGAAGGTCCAGCGAATCGGGCAAGCGTGCGGCCACAGCTCGACCGGCCAGCCCTCCAACCAGCGGCAGTCGGCCTCGGTCGTAGGCAGAACCGACCTTTTTGGCAGTATGGAACCAACCAGGAAGCATTGTGGAAGAGCTGAATAGGAGGCTGAGGGCCGCTGATAACCAGAGACCTCCCCATACCCGATCCCTATATCGGGACGATCCAGCGGATCGGGGGAGCGTGCGGCCACAGCTCCAGCGGCATGCGCGGGTCCAGTAAGTGATCAAGCCGAAGCGGGTCCATGCTCGGTTTCAGATCAGAGACGAGCGCGAACGTCATCCTGGTCCCCATCGTGATGATTGCTACGCCGCGCAGGCAAAACAGACCCCACCGTCTCTGTCTCCGGCGGGAAGGCAGGGGTGGAACGCACCAGCCCGCGGGCAGATAGGGATTGGGGAACTTGTAGCCTGGCAGGAGGAATTGCGATAGCGGCGAAGTTACTGGCCACAGACCACAGATTTCACGTGCGGACCAAGCTGCCTGCTCATGGCAGCGCAACTTCTCGGGGTTAAGGGGCGGCCAGGGTGCAGCCCTGAAGGCCTCGGCTTGGCCGCTTTGCGCCTGGGGCTCGGAACCACGATCTATCAGTATGATGCGCTGGAACTGCTGCAAGATGAGTGTGAGGCTGTCGAGCACAAGCTCATCATGCGCGCCGTTGTGGAGAGCGATCGAGTGCATTTCCTGCAGGCCGGCGGCGAAATGAAGTTGGCGTTACCTGGGGAAGAGGATCTGCGGCGACACATGGCGAGGGGCAATGTACTTTTATGCCTCGTTAAGGAGCTCGAGGACGATGGCAGCTTGGCGCTGCATTGGGTGGTCCTGGCCGACAATGGTGTAAGAAGCGTGCTCGTCCTTGACCCCTGGAACCAAGACACACCAGATCCCGTGCGGCTGGAGCGTTTCTCTATAAAAGACTTCTTGGGGCGGATAAGCCACGGAGGCGAAAGGCGCGGGCAAGCGGAGGCTCAACTAGCACCCGCCTGTCTGGAAAACAGCGGCTCATCGGAATCGAACCTACTCTAGGTTAGATCAACAGGCCCTGCCGCTGGTCTTTCGGACACGAGGTTATATTGCAAGCCAGCATGGCGCTCGATGCGGCGAACCCAGCGATCGCTGCATGCATCACGTTTCCGGGCCGCGGTGGCGTCATGGCCTCGCTCGGACCGGTCCCGCGTAAGGCCCCGACCTGGCCAGACACCTCATGACACGCCGCGCACCGGCACGCTCGCACTGTTACGTCAACGAGGCTCTTCGAAATCGCTCCTTGCGAGCTCCTCGCTCAACGACGTCGGTCTCCTGACCGCTAGGCCATCTGGCTCATCAGGGTGCCTGTGCGCCAAATGGCGCACACCGGGTGCTCGTGAACCGAGCCCGCTCATCTTCGGCAGGCTCAGGCGGTCTCGGCCATACGGCTTCGCCCCCTGGCGCATGCAGCCCGTGCGGGCTGTGACGGTCGCCGCCCTTGCGGGCGACGCTGTCTTTTTGGGGTGGCCTTCCCGGCGGCGCGGTGTGGGCGGCTCTCCCTTCTAGGCCCGCCGCGGCGCCCCGCAACCC
>NZ_RZTT01000190.1 GCF_003996995.1 Mesorhizobium sp. M7A.T.Ca.US.000.02.2.1
GGTCAGGGATCTCGCGGCCAGCCGGCGTTTCTACGAGGCGGTCCTGCAGGCGATCGATGTTCCGATCGGTGGGAGCGGCGACGATTTTTTCTGGGCCGACGAGCTGTTTGTCTCCACTGCCAACAGCCGGGCCGCACAGGGAAAGCTCACCGGTCGCCATCACCTGGCTTTCCAGGCAAGGGACCACGCCATGGTCGACGCCTTCTACAAGGCCGGACTGGCGGCTGGCGGCACGGACAATGGCGCGCCGGGCGAACGGCCCTATCATCCTGGCTATTACGCCGCCTTCCTGCTCGATCCCGACGGCAACAACATCGAGGCCGTCCATCATGGTCCGCATAGTCGCAGCGCAGCTTCGGTGAAGATCACCTTCTAAGCTGCCGATATTCAGCCGGCCGTGATCTCGGGCGCATGGGCGATGCTGGAGAGAGGCTGCCTTGCGTTGCCAGATTGATGGCCACGATGCTAACCGTGCAAATGGCGGGCGGGAATCGGCATCGAAGCAACGTGCGCTGCAAAATCCTCAATAGAACTCCCCTTACCTCCGTGGAGATATATCTTTTATGCAAAACCCAACAAGGGCGATCTGTGCCGCCACGCTTTTATTTGCGATCGGGGCCGTGGGCCTCACAAGTATATCACCTTTTGCTTATGTTTCATCGGCGCAGGCGCAGGAGGAATATCTTCCGACCCAGAAGGATTTTGTCGGCAAATGGAAACTCAACGGCGGAGCCATCCGGCCGCCGCGCGATATGAAGGATGCGCCGACACCGGAACAGGAAGCGGCCGCCAATGAATTCCAGCAGACGGTGACCGCGTTTTACGGCGCGTTCGACTATCTGGAGATCACGGCGGACGGCCGCTACAACTTTCATCAGCCGGGTGATCCGACGTCGGGGCCTTGCGTCTGGTGCGGAACCTGGTCCTTCAGCAACAGTTCGGCGTGGCTCAAGCTGGAGACGGCGCCCCGGCTGGATATCTACGCCAAGGACGGCGACATGCAGATGACCTACACTGTCGAACCCGACGAAAAATCGAAATATGCATGGCTGGTTTTCGGTTGGACGAAGGCCGAGTAGGCGGCGGCGCGCGGCTCGCCACACCTAAACGGGCCTAAGCGGCTTTTCATCCATCTCGTATCCTCGTATACGAGATGGAGTCAACCGCCGAGGAGCCCGTATGAGTCCACTGCCTGAAACCGTGCCGTTTTTCAGCCAGTGGGAGACGCCAGATATGACGCTGGACGTGCTCGCCGACGGCGCGGATGTTGCCCTCAGGCGCGATCCGCTGTGGCGGGGATCGGGCGCGGAAACACTCGATGAATATGCGGTCTGGGCGGCCAATATCTGCGGCATGGCGTGCCTGAAGATGATCCTGGCAAGCCGCGGCGAGATCGTGCCGACGATCGAGCTTGCCAGGCGCTGCACCTTATATGGCGGCTATGTCGTCAACGGGGGATCGATCAAGGGGCTGATCTACGCGCCCTTCGTCAGCTTCGTGAAAGAGGTTTTTGGACTCCGGGCCGAGGTGGTGACCAATGTCGCGACGGCCGAGATTCCGGCGATCATGCAGCGGACGCGCTTCTTCATCGCGTCGGTCAGCAGTTCGATCCGCTGGCCCGAGCGCGAGCCGCCCTCGAAGGGCGGTCATCTGGTGCTGGTCACGGCGGCATCCAATCAGGGTTTCCGCTTCCACAACCCGTCCGGCCATGACCCCGCCACACAGGCAGACGCAGTGTTGGCGCCGGCCGATTTCGACCGCTTCTTCGCCAATCGCGGCATTGCCGTCGCCATTTGATTTTTTTTGACAGTCGAGGGATTTCGATGACCGGTAAGACAAGAGTGGCCATCCTCTATGGCGGGCGTTCGGCCGAGCATGACGTGTCGCGCCTTTCGGCCGCCAATGTGCTGAAGGCGATCGACCGGACGCGCTACGACATCGTGCCGATCGCCATTACCAAAAGCGGCAGATGGCTGCTGCAACAACTTGATGACGCAGCAGGGGCGCCGGCATCCGAAGATGGTGCCGAGGTCGCGCTGCTGCCCGGCGGCAAGGGCCGGCTGGTCGCCGTGTCGCGGGATGGTACGCAGCCTGACCTGCCCCCCATCGACGTCGTCTTTCCCGTGCTGCACGGGCCGTTCGGCGAGGACGGCTCGGTGCAGGGCTATGCCGAGGTCGCCGATGTAGCCTATGTCGGCTGCGGCATCCTCGCGTCGGCCGCGGCCATGGACAAGGATGTCGCCAAGCGGCTGATGCGCGAGGCGGGATTGGCGGTTGCCCGCTCCGTCACCGTGCATCGAAACGGCAAGCATTCCTTCCAGGAGATTGCCGGGGCGCTCGGCCTGCCGTTCTTCGCCAAGCCGGCGCGCCAGGGCTCGTCCTTCGGGGTCAGCAAGGTGAATGACAGGGATGGCTTCGAGCAGGCCATCGACACGGCTTTCCGCTACGACGGCAAAGTGTTGATCGAGGAATTCGTCGAGGGCCGCGAGATCGAGTTCTCGGTGCTGGAGCGCGCCGGCGGGTCGCTGACGGTGTCGCTGCCCGGCGAGATCATTCCGGCCGGCAAGCACGGCTTCTACACCTATGAGGCCAAATATCTCGATGCCGACGGCGCGCTGGTCAAGGTGCCCGCTGATGTCCCGGCCACTGTGGCCGACAAAGCGAGGGAGATGGCGCGTCAGGCTTTTCAGGCGCTCGGCTGCGAAGCCATGGCGCGCGTCGATTTCTTCCTGCGCGCCGATGGCAGCCTGCTCGTCAACGAGGTCAACACCATTCCCGGATTCACCGACATCTCGATGTACGCCAAGGCGCTGGCCGCCTCAGGCATCGGCTACAGCCAGACCATCGACGTGCTGATCGAGCACGCGCTGGCCAGGCATGCGGCGCGCTGATCCGATCGGTCGAGAGCGGCCGATGCGGCCCGGATCATTGCCTGTGAGCGAGGCGTATTTCATCGTTGGCTAAAGTTGCACGTCCGCTCTATATGCCCGATCATGGCATTTGGCAGGGGAGGCATCACGTGGCCAATCGTCGAAACGGCACGGCGTCTCCGGCTGATGGGCTAGGGGACGCCCTTTCAGCAGCCGCGCCCCATCCGCGAACCTCTTTGCCCAATGTGGCGGCCATCGTCACGACGGTGGCGGCACTGTATTTCGGGCGCGAGGTTTTTCTGCCGATCGCGATCGCGCTGCTGCTGACCTTCGCACTGGCGCCGCTTGTCTCAGCTCTTAAAAAGATCGGCATTCCCCGGATTGCCGCCGTCATTGCCAGCGTGCTCGGCGCTTTCGCGGCCCTTGGCCTGTTCTCCTTCATCGTCGCCACGCAGGTCAGCGAACTGGCGCAGAACATCCCGGTCTACCAGACCAACATCCTGACCAAGATCCGCTCGCTCAAGGAAACCGGGGTCGGGGGCGGGATCCTTGCCAGACTGAGCAAGGTGGTCGAGCGTGTCGGCCAGGAGATCGACAGGCAGGACCCCTCGCTGCCGGCTGCCACCCCGGAAAAGCCGCCGCGCGAGCCGGTGCCGGTCGAGATCGTCGCGCGCGAAAGGCCGCTCCAGGTCCTGCAGAATATCGTCGGGCCGCTGATCAGCCCGCTTGGGTCGGCCGGACTGATCATCGTCGTCGTCATCTTCATGCTGCTCGAGCGGGAGGATCTGCGCGACCGCTTTATCCGGCTTGTCGGCTACGGCGACCTCCACCGCACCACCGAGGCGCTTCAGGATGCCGCCAAGCGGGTGGGCCGCTATCTCTTGATGCAATTGGTCGTCAACATCGTCTACGCCGTACCGATCGCGATCGGGCTCTGGGCCCTCGGTATTCCCAATGCGCTGCTGTGGGGGCTGCTGGCGCTGGCGCTGCGTTTCGTTCCCTATATCGGCCCGATCATCGGCATGCTTTTGCCGCTGTTCCTGGCGCTGGCCGTTGCGCCGGGCTGGTCGCTCGTGCTGTGGACCGCCGCCCTGTTCGTAGTGATGGAGCTGATCACCGGCAATATCATCGAACCTTGGCTCTACGGTTCGCGGACAGGACTGTCGCCGCTGGCGATCATCGTCGCGGCGATTTTCTGGACGTGGCTCTGGGGGCCGCTCGGGCTGATCCTGTCGACACCGCTCACCGTCTGCCTGGTGGTGCTGGGCAGACACGTGCCGCAGTTTGAATTCCTCGACGTGCTGTTCGGCAACGAGCCCGTGCTCGAACCCCATGCGCGCCTGTACCAGCGGCTGCTGGCCGGCGATCCGGAAGAAGCCACCGACCATGCCGAGGAGATGCTGGAGGAGAAATATCTGGTCGAATTCTACGACAAGGTTGCCATTCCGGCGCTTTTGCTGGGCGAACAAGACCGTGTGCGCGGCGTCATGGGCGATTTGCAAAGGCGGCAGGTGGCGGCCAGTGCCCTAGTGCTGGTGGCCAATCTCGACGACAGCGCGCAGGAGGAGGCAGGCGGGGAGGAGGCGCCGCCCGTGGCCGCAGAGGCGAGCGACGATGGCGATCCCAGCGGGGAAGACGAGACCGACCTGCCCGATGGAACGGATATGTCCGTGCTTTGCGCCGGTGGGCGTGGCGAGCTCGACGACGCCGCCGCCGCGATGCTGGCGCAGGTGCTGGAGGTCCAGGGCGCGACGGTATCGAAAGCCGGCTTTGCCGATATGGAGCCCGCCAGCATTCGCCGCCTTGAGCTCGAAACCGTCGACACCGTCGTGGTCGGATTCCTGAACCGGGATTCCGTCAAGCACGCCCGTTTCCTGGTTCGCCGGCTGAAGCGCGCCAAGGCCGCACTTCGGGTGGGAATCGTGTTCTGGTCGGAGGCCGCTGCTGAGGACAAGGAGACGGCGGGCAAACTGGCCCGTGACTTGAACGCGGATTTCGTGGCGCATGGCATGGTCGACGCCGTGCTGGGCGCGCTGTCAAACGAGCCGCCGGTCGCTCTCAAGCTCGTCGCCAAACGGCGCATGCGGCGACAGCGGGCCGCGTCCAAGAAGGTCACGGCGGCAGCGGCGGACTAGGCCCTGCCTTTGCCTTCTTCGGCAATGCCGGGGTCGACAAGCCAGGCACGAATTGCGGAAATTAGTTCACACCGATGTCGATTTCCGGGAGGCCCATTCGTCTTCACGATAGGGAGCCGAAGAATTCGCCCAATCAGGAACGATGCGATGACAATCACCATCACGGCATTTGAGCGATCGCCCGATCGCGGCAAGGGACTGGCGCGCGATACGCGCGTTCGCTGGGCGCTCGAAGAGGTAGGGCTGCCTTATGAGGTTCGGTTTGTTTCCTTCGCGCAGATGAAGGCGCCGGGCCATCTGGCCCTCCATCCCTTCGGCCAGATCCCCACCTACGAGGAGGGTTCTCTCTCACTGTTCGAGACCGGCTCGATCATCCTTCACCTTGCCGAGCAGCACGCGGGCCTGCTGCCCGGCGATCGCGATGCCCGCGCGCGTGCGATCACCTGGATGTTTGCCGCACTTAACACAGTCGAGCCGCCGATCCTCGAATTAACGACGGCAAAGATATTCGAAGCTGACAAGCCCTGGAGCGAGGAGCGTTTGCCATTGGTGAAGGATCGTGTTCGCGCCTGTCTCGACAGGCTCTCGGCTCGCCTGGGCGCCGCCGAGTGGCTCGACGATGCATTCAGCGCGGGCGATCTGTTGATGGTATCGGTGCTGCTGCGACTAAGAATGTCGGGCATTTTGGACGAATATCAAAATCTTTCTGCATATGTAGCGCGCGGTGAAGCTCGGCCTGCTTACATCAGGGCTTTCGCTGCGCAATTTGCGGTCAACGCTCCACCAGCCAGCTGAAACATTGGCTGATAAAGCCGAGCCGACGGCAGATTTGACATCAGCAGCAGCCGAAGAGTTGAGCGAGGGCATTGCCCCTCAGAGCGAGACGGGCGGCGCCCCTACCGGTCGACCATCGCCATGCCCCGCTCGGTGTAGCGCGGGCCGGAGACTTTTCCCGGCGCAAGCGCTGCGTCGAGCGCGGCCATCTCGGTGGCATCGAGTTTGATGGCGGCGGCGGCGACGTTCTCTTCCAGGTATTTTGTGCGCTTGGTGCCGGGGATCGGCACGATGTCGATGCCAAAGCCGTCGCCCTTCGCCAGCAGCCAGGCCAACGCGACCTGGCCGGGCTTGACGCCGCGGGCAGCGGCGATGTCGCTCACCTTGGCGGCCGCCTCGACATTGGCGTCGTAGTTTTCGCCCTGGTAGCGCGGGTCGTTGCGGCGATAATCGCCGTCGGGATAGTCTTCCGCGCGCTTGACCTGGCCGGTGAGAAAACCTCGGCCGAGCGGCGAGAACGGCACCAGGCCGATGCCGAGTTCGCCAAGCAGCGGGATGATCTCCGGCTCCAGATTGCGCTCCCACAGCGAATACTCGCTCTGCACCGCTGACACCGGGTGCGCGGCATGCGCCCGGCGGATGTTGGCCGCGCCGGCCTCCGACAGGCCGAAGAAGCGCACCTTGCCTTGCGCGACGAGTTCGCCGACGGCGCCCGCGACATCCTCCATCGGCACCGCCGGGTCGACGCGGTGCTGGTAGAGCAGGTCGATACGGTCGGTTCCGAGGCGGCCGAGCGAGGCTTCCACGACCTCACGAATGTGCTCGGGCCGGCTGTCGGTTCCAGCCTGCTTGCCGTTTTCGATGCGGAAGCCGAATTTGGTGGCGATCGTCACCTGGTCGCGCTTGCCCTTCAACGCCCGGCCGAGCAATGCCTCGTTGGTATACGGGCCATAGACCTCGGCGGTGTCGAGGAAGGTGCAGCCGAGTTCGATGGCGCGGTGCAGCGTGGCGATGGATTCGGCCTCGTCGGCCGGCCCGTAGGACTGGCTCATGCCCATGCAGCCGAGGCCGATGGCCGAGACCTGCAGCCCCTGGCTGCCGAGCTTGCGTGTTTTCAGGGTCATGGCAGGCGTTCTCCGGGAAGGGTCCAGGAATTATAGCAGCCGATCGCTCAATTCCCACAGGGTGTTTCGGCCGCATGCCGATGGCTTGAAGACGACGCGGCCGCCCCATGGCTGCTCACCATGCGGCGGCGCTATTCTTCGACGGCCAGGATCACTCCGGCAATCGCGGCGCCGACAAAACGCCCACGGATGCGCCGACAAGGGGATCGGCCATGATATGGTTGCCGACCACTTCGCCGACACCGCCTCCAGCCAATGTGCCGGCAATTATACCGATGAAAAGGCGGAGAAGTGGATCCGTAGTCAGGCGATTCAGCATCATCATGGCCTTTGCACTCGCTCACATGTTGGAGGCGACATCGCGGGTGGACGGAGGCTTGGGCCTATGAGCGGCACGCTGGTTTGACGCCTGCGGCGCAACGCTGGGCGTGGCTTTGGCATTCCCAGCGGTGTTGGACGCTTGCGCCTTGCGGCGCCTGAGCCAGTTGGATGACAGTTCGGCAAGGAGACTTCGCAGAGCCTTCACCACGTCCTCCTGAGTGCGGCGAGGCCAAAACCTCTATGCACCCAGTTTGTTCCACACCGAAAACAATCGTTCGCGAAACGGCGCCTGCCGGCGCGATCGGCCTGTTTGCCGGGTTCTGTCGAGGAGTGGATCGGAGGTCGCGGCATGTCCTGCCAAGCAGGCTGGCAGGTGACGTGACGCTGCCCAGGCCCCCAGTGCGCTGACAGCGGGTTCGGCATCACCTGCCGATATAGGCGGCCAGTTCGTCCGGCGTCCCGTTCGGGAAGGCCTGTTTCAGAAAGTCCAGGAAAGCCGACACGCGCGGGCTGAGCAGCCGCCGAGACGGGTAGAGCGTCCACAGAGCGATCTCAGGGCCGTCAATGTCTCCCCAATTCACCAGCGTGCCGTCAGCCAAATCGTGGGCCACCAACGAAATGGGAAGACGTGCTGCCCCGACCCCCGCTCGCACCGCATCGCGCACCATAATGAGCGTTCCCAAAGCGAGGACCGGCTCGATTTTTATCGCCGACCGGCCAGCCTCTGTCTTCACGTGCCATGTTTGCCGTTCGCCTGTCCCGCGCGCAACGCCAGGGGCCGGACCATCGTTTCGAGGAAGTTGAGGGCTCGCCACGACGACCAGCCGGTCGCGGAGAAACGCCCGTCCAACCAGGCTTTCGTCGGGATCCGGGTTGACCCGGATCACCAGGTCGTAGCCTTCCTCGATCATGTCCACAGCCCGGTCCTCCGTCGTGACCTCCAGCCTCACCTCCGGAAATTTGAGGGTAAATCCCGCGGCGATCCTCCCCATTGCGGTCTGAGAAAAAAGCAGGGGCGCGCTGATACGCAATCTGCCCTTGGGTTTCCGACCGCCCGAGGCGATCTCCGCAGCCGTCTCGTCCAGTTCGGCAAGCAATACTCCCGTCCGCTCGAAGAGCGCCCGTCCTTCTTCGGTCAGCTTCAGGTTGCGCGCGCCCCGTTCAAACAGGCGCAGGTCAAGGCTGCTCTCCAAGTCTCCAACCCGCCGCGACAAAGTTGCCTTGGGCCGGCCGGTGGCCCTTGCCGCTTTGCCGAAACCGCCATGGCGGGCAACGAGGTTGAAATCGGTGAGGGCCAGAAGATCCATGAGTGTTCCACCAGTGAGACGGTTCGTCTAAAATTTCGGCCTGTTTGACTGTTTGTGAGCCACACATATTGGGCCTGTCAAGCAACCCTACAGGAGAAATTCCATGACCATCCTCGTTACCGGCGCTACAGGCAATGTTGGCCGCCAAGTCGTCGAACACCTCGTCAAGCGCGGCGCCGACCTCCGTGCTCTCGTCCGCGATCCGTCGAAAGCCAGCTTTCCGGCAGGCGTATCGGTCGCGCAAGGCGACTTTCTCGATGTCGATTCACTGCGCAAAGCCATGTCCGGTGTTTCCACCCTGTTCCTCTTGAACGCCGTGGTGCCGGACGAATTCACCCAGGCTTTGGTCGCGCTGAACGTCGCCCGATCGGCGGGCATCGAGCGGATCGTCTATCTCTCGGTCATCCATGCCGACGTCTATGTGAACGTGCCGCATTTCGCCGGCAAGTTCGGCGTCGAGCGAATGATCAAGCAGATGGGCTTCCAGGCTACGATCCTGCGCCCGGCCTACTTCATCCAGAACGACCTGATGATCGAAGACGTGATCACCGGCTACGGCACCTACACAATGCCGATCGGCGCCAAGGGGCTCGCCATGGTCGACGTGCGTGATATCGCCGAGATCGCCGCTCTCGAGCTGCTGCGCCGCGAATGGTCCGCGGAGCCGCTTGCGCTGGAGCGGATCAACCTCGTCGGTCCGCAGACACTGACCGGGACGGATATCGCCGCCATCTGGTCCGACGTGCTTGCCCGCCCGATCAGCTACGGCGGCGACAACACCGAAGGTTTCGAGCAGAATCTCAAGCAGTTCCTGCCTGCCTGGATGGCGTACGACATGCGCTTGATGGGCGAACGGTTCCTGACCGACGGCATGCTGCCCGAGGCCGGCGACGTCGAGCGCCTGACCACGCTTCTGGGCCGCCCGCTGCGTCCCTATCGCGACTTCGCCTCACAAATCGCCGGCTCCGCCTGACGGAACGGCTATGGTCATCACCAAGGTACGGAAACAGCAGGGGGCCTTTTGAGGAGGCCGCCTTGACTGGCACGGGACAAATGCGCGTTCAGCCGGAATTGCCTTACTGCAGGGTGGCCTCACCAGGTCTGTCGAGTTGGGCGTTGACGCGCTCACCATCGTCGCCACCGAGGCCATCCACGAACAGACCAGCTACGCCGTCGAAATTGGTGAGCCCGTCGAATTCAATTGCCGCGCCAATCAGCTGGGCTGCCTGGAAGACAAGGTATTCGACGTCCTCGAGGGCGACGTTTTCGGCAAGATTCCTGACCCTTACATGCTCCGCCACCGCCGTGATGCTGACGATGCCGGTCTTCCTGAAGGCGACCTGGACTGCTGAACGGACGTCATCGCGCAGTCGCGCCGAGTAATCATACCGCATCGAAACCTCCCAAAGGGAATGGTTTTCTGTTCAGGTTGCACAATGCGGCAGGGGCTTGGGCTTGGCAAGTCACTAATTAAATAATATCAAAACAAATCAATGAGTTAGTATAGTTGTGCAACTGTGTGTGTTACGCCTAATACGCATCAGGCTCTTCATGAGCATGACTAGCGGTTCACCCATCGCGAGGTCTTGACGCGCTAGGAGCGGTTTCCTAATTATGAGTTGAGTAAGTTGAATACTCATTCTACGTATTCGTGGTGCTGAGCGAGGGAAGCGCGATGACTGAACTGGAACGTCCGGAACGGTTGCAGATTATGCTGACGTCAGACGAACTTGCGGCGCTGGAAAACTGGCGCTTCGACAAGCGCATGCCGAGCCGTTCGGCCGCCGTGAGGGAATTGCTGCGGCGCGGTCTTGCCTCGGATGGCTTCCTGACGGCGGAGCAAGGTACGAAGTCGCAAGACTTCGGCATCTTGCCAACCGCCGGCGGCAACGGCATTTCCGACGGCGGCAAGGAGTAGGGCGGTTCACCACGCGTGAGCCGCCCTGGCCACAGGCCGGTCGGCAGTTGCCGCGACGCGGCGCCGGCTGGCGTAGCGGGACGAGAACTCTCGGTTCAGAGGATGTTGGTCGTCACTTCGACGATTATCGCGGCACCTTCCAGGCTGCCATTGGTGACGTGCACGACGCGCGATACCCGCAGATCCTGCGTGGTTCCGTCGATCGACAGCGCAACACTTTCGCCGATCCGGGGAACCGCCTGAAAAATGGCGTCCGTGGCCTCCGGCCGGTTGTCGATCGATATGCGGCAGTTGACGGTCATGAGATGTCTCCTGTGTCGGCCCGGTGGTCAACGCGGTGTCCGCCAAATGGTTTCAGGAGGCCGGATGCAACTTAACGGCGCCCGGATTCGTAAAGCAGTAATTGCTCCATTGTTCATCGTAACGGAGCAACAGGGCTCGCTGGGGAGGGCGTTGGGGCTGCCCCGGCGAGCTTGATCCGTTCTGCCAAGGGCGTGGCGTCACCGAGGTATGGAGACGAGTTTCGGGGTCCGCAGTTCCCCGGCCATCCTTGCCGCCTGGAGAATTGTCATCAAAACCAGGATGGGCTCACCCTCGGTCGGGTTGATGGTCAGGACGACGCGGCCGAGCTCGTCGCTCATGCCGCAAGACCAATCCTTGACGGCTATAACTTTTCTCGCGGCCATATGCCTTCTCCTGAACCGGAGGTCCCCTGCGGGCTACGCTGTCTGGAGTTGGTCGACAGAACCTTCGCCTGACATTGCAACCAGCCGGAATGCGGCAAATGCGGTCAATATTATGAAAACCGCCGTGACGTTCAGGGACATCGTCGATGCAACGATGCCCCCGTCAAAGCAACTCAGTTCCATGGCGCTGCACCCCTTGAAGCCACTGACGGTCCGGATGATGATCCTGCTTGGGGCGAAATACAAGCGTTCGCTAATACGCTGATGCCGGCTGGCCAAGCCCTGCGCGCAGCTTTTGAGCAGCCGAACGCTTGGTTGCTGGTTCCCGCTCAAGGGCTCGAACCTCGATTCACGCCTTCAAAGGGCGCTGTCCTACCATTAGAC